>NZ_CP095474.1:306351-319720 GCF_023614315.1 Streptomyces sudanensis
CGNNCCGGCNCCNCGNNNTCNNGGCGGGGGCGCGGCGGTACCGGGGACGCCTGCCCGGTCCTGCCCGAAGAGGCCGACTGCGGCGGTGGCCCCGAGCGCGGCGGCGATGCGCAGCACCACCCGCCGACTGGAAGGCATCTGATCCTTTTTCATGATTAATGCTCCGCACGGGCGACCCCCGGATCGGGGCACGACACCGGGTGCGCGGGGTGAAAACACCCGTTGGGAGGAGTGGCCGGGCGGTCCGTCAGGGGGCCCGGACGAGTCCCTGGGCGCCCGCGCCGCGGCTGAGGACGACGGCGGTGACGCGGTCCCGCACGGGGGCGAGCGCCGTGTCGCCGGAGGCGACGGCGGCGTTCAGGTCGACGACGCGGTTGGCGGCGGTGTCGAACCACTGCGGGACGAACTCCGCCCGGACGGCCTCCCAGCGGCCGCCGGGGGTGCGGGGCGGGGCGAAGGTGAAGCGGGCGATGGTCCCCTCGTTGCCGCGCGGGTCGTGGGCGCCGGAGTGGTTGACCATGGCCCCGGCGATCTGGTCGCCCATGCCGTAGACGATCCAGGTGCCGTTGACCTTCTCGTACGCCTGGGGGACGTGGGCGTGGGTGCCGAGGATGAGGTCGACGTCGGGGCGGCCCGCGGTGGTGGACGCGGTGAGCGAGCGGCCGAGGGAGAGCTGCTGCCGGTCGGGCTCGGTCTGCCACTCGGTGCCCCAGTGGAGGCTGACCACGACGACGTCCGCGCCGGCCTCGCGGGCGGCCCGGGCGTCGCTGAGGATGCGGCTCTCGTCGATGAGGTTGACCGACCAGGGCCGGTCGGCGGGCACCGGGATGCCGTTCGTGCCGTAGGTGTAGGCGAGGTGGGCGACCCGGGCGCCGCCGGCCTCCAGGAGGGTGGGGGCGGTCGCCTCCTCGGCGGTGCGGGCGGAGCCGGCGTGCTCGATGCCGACCCGGTCGAGGTGGTCGAGGGTGCGGCGGATGCCCTCGAAACCGGCGTCGAGGGTGTGGTTGGAGGCGGTGGAGCAGGAGTCGTAGCCGGTGGCGCGCAGGGCGTCGGCGACCTGGGGCGGGGACCGGAAGGACGGGTAGCCGGTGAAGGGGCCGCCGTCCTCCCCGTACACCGTCTCCATGTGGCAGAACGCGAGGTCGGCGGCGGAGATGACGGGGGCCACCCCGGCGAACATGGGGCGGAAGTCGTGTCCGGCGCCGTTCGCGTCGGCCCGGGCCGCGCGGATGACCGAGGCGTGCGGGAGGACGTCGCCGCTGGCGACGAGCGTGAAGGGCCTGGCCGCGGGGGCGGCGCGGCCCCCGGCGGACGGGACGCCGTGGGGTGCGGGGACGCGTGGCGGGGCGGCGGTGCAGGCGGCGGCGCCGAGCAGGACGGCGGCCGCCAGGGCCGTCCGGCGGGGAGNGCGTCNGGTNTGTCCGGTGGGGCATGGGGGGCTCCCTGGTTCGGGACGGACGGTGGGGGTTCTCCGAATCCACCACCCGGAACGCCGTTCGACCGGGACCGGAGCGGCTTAAGTACGACGAATTAGCTGGATCGGCCGCACGTCCCCGCGCCGGCCGCCCGGACGCCGCCCGGGGTCCGGAGCCACCGGTCCGGGGTGCGCCCGGCGGCCGACGCGGGGACGGGTGCCCCGGTCCCGCCCGCACCCGGGACGTGCCAGGCGCCTTCCGCCACCGAACCGGCGAGGCGGACGGGGCCGGAACGCGCCGTTGCCGGGGCCGACCGCGCCGGTCATCCTGTGGGGGGGCCGCCGGTCGCCCGCCGGCGCCGCGCCGAGCACGTGTCCGTACGGCTGGGGCGGGAGTGGTGGTGGTCCTGATGGTCGCGGTGCCCGCGGCACACGAGGTGACGCTGGGCGTCGAGGAGGAGTTCCTCCTGCTCGACGCGGTGGACGGCAGCCCGGTGGGCGGTGGCGGCGACGTCCTGGACGCCGACCGGAGGCACCGCCGGCCGGACGGCGCGGCGGAGCGGGGGCTCCAGCGCGAACTGCTGTCGACGATGGTGGAGACGGCGACCGGCGTGTGCACCGACCTGGCGGGGCTGCGTGCCGAACTCGCCGCGGCCCGCGCCCGGCTGGCCCGGGCGGCCCGCGACGCCGGGCTGCGCCCGCTCGCCAGCGGTACGGCGCCGATGGCCGCGCCGGTCCGCGCCGTCACCCCGACCCGGCACTACCGGCAGATGGCCCGGCTGTACGGGCGGCTCACCGACGAGACGGAGACCTGCGGCTGCCACGTCCACGTCGGCGTGCCCGACCGGGAGTCCGCCGTGGGCGTCCTCAACCACCTGCGGCCCTGGCTGCCGGTCCTGCTCGCGCTGTCCGCCAACTCCCCGTACCACCAGGGTGCGGACACCGGCCACGCGAGCTGGCGCACGCTCGTCCTGTCCCGGTGGCCGACCCACCAGATCCCGCCGCGCTTCGCGTCCGCCGCGCAGTACGACCGGACGGTCGCCGCCCTGCGCCGCACCGGCGTCCTGCCGTCCCGCGCCGCCAACGCGTACTGGTTCGCGCGCCCCTCGCACCACCTGCCGACCATCGAGGTGCGGGTCGCGGACGTCACGCCCAGCGTGGACGAGGCGGTGCTCCAGGCCGGTCTCACCCGGGCCCTGGTGACCAGCGCGCTCGACGCCGTCGTACGGGGCCGCCCCGCGCCGCGGCTGCCCGACCACGCGGCGGGCGCCGCCCTGTGGACGGCGGCCCGGTACGGGGTCCGGGGCCCCGCACTGCACCCGGTGACCGGCGACCGCGTCCCGGCGGCCGAGGCCGTGCGGGCCCTGCTCGACCGGGTGCGCCCGGCGCTGGAGGCGAGCGGCGACGAGGCGGAGGTGCGGGAACTGGCGGAGCGGGTGCTGGCCCACGGCACGGGAGCCGACCGGCAGCGCCGCCGCGCGGCTCCGGGCGCGCCGCGGACGACCCCGTAGGGGACGGGTCTCCGTAGGGGGGTTGTCTCCGTAGGGGACGGGGTCCTTCAGGGCCGGGTTCCGTGAGGACGGCGTCCCTCAGGGCCGGGGCCTTCAGGGACGGGGGTTCTCAGGGTCAGGGCCCCGCAGGGCGGTGGCGGGGCGGCCCTCGTCGCGCCGGGGGCGTCCCACCCGGCCGCCCGCTTCGCCACCCCCGGCGGGCGCCCCGGAGCCTCACCGGGTCTCGCGGGCCTCCCCGGGCCGGGCGGAGGGGGCGGGGAGGGCGAACTCGCACCACACGCACTTCCCGGTGCCGCGCGACTCGACGCCCCAGGCGTCGGCCAGCCGGTCCACGAGCAGCAGTCCGCGCCCCGACACGTCGTCCGCCCCCGCCTCGCGGCGGCGCGGCAGGGCACTGGAGCGGTCCTCCACCTCGACGCGGACCCTGGGCCCGCGCGCGGTGAGCATCCGCAGGGTGACGACGGCCGCGCCGTCGGTGTGCAGCAGCGCGTTGACGATCAGTTCGCCGGCGGCCAGCTCCACGTCGTCGGAGCGCTCCCGTCCGCCCCAGGCGCGCAGGGCCGCACGGATCATCCGGCGGGCGGAGTGCAGCGCCTCGGGGTCGTCCTGGGCGACGTGCTGCCGGAACCTGCCGCCCGCCCGCGGAGGGCGATCCCCCTGCAGGCGCAGCAGCAGGATCGCCACGTCGTCGTCGCCGCCCCGCCCGCCGACCGCCTCGCACAGCCGGTCGGCGAGGAGCCGGAGGTCGGCGGGCCCGTCGCGGACGAACCCGGTGAGCCACCGCATGCCCTCGTCGAGGTCGGCGCCGGGCCGCTCGACCAGACCGTCGGTGAACAGCACCAGGGTCTGTCCGGCCGCCAGTTCGAGGACGCCGACCGGATAGTCGAGGGCGTCGAACTCGGCGGACAGTCCCAGGGGCAGCGCACCCGGTACGGGCAGCCTGCGGCAACCGCCGTCCGTGTCGCGCAGCAGCGGATCGACGTGGCCGGCCCGGACGGCCTGGACGACGCCGGTCGCCGGATCGACCTCCATGTAGGTGCAGGTGGCGAAGCGGTCCGTGTCCAGGTCGCGGAGGAAGACCGACGCGCGGGCCATGACGGTGGCGGGGGTGTGGCCCTCGGCCGCGTACGCGCGCAGGACGATGCGCAGCTGACCCATGACGGCCGCCGCGTGGGTGTCGTGGCCCTGGACGTCCCCGATGACGGCGCCGACACGGCCGCCGGGCAGCGGGATCAGGTCGTACCAGTCGCCGCCGATGTCCCGGCCGTGCCGGGCGGCCCGGTACCGGACGGCGACCTGCGCGCCGGGGACCTCGGGGATGCGGCGCGGGAGCATGGCCTGCTGGAGGCCCTCAGCGAGGTCGTGCTCCTGTTCGAACAGGACGGCGCGCTGGAGGCTCTGGGCGATGCTGCTGCCGAGGGCCACGAGGACGTTGCGCTCCTCGGGGGCGAAGCCCCCCTTGTGGCTGTAGAGCAGCCCCACGGCTCCGATGGGCCGGGCGTGCGCGATCAGCGGGAGGTACGCGGCGGCGGTGATTCCCAGGGGGGCGATGCGCTGCCACAGGGCGGGATAGGCCCCGGCGAACTCCTCGGGGGACTCGACGAAGCGGGGGGCGAGGGTCCGCACCACCTCGCTCATGGGGTGGTCCTCACCCACCCGCGTGTGGCGGGTGCCGGGGGCCGGGGGCTCCCCGGAGCCGTCGGCGACGAGGTGGATGCGGCCGGCCTCCAGGAGGCCGACGACGAGGCCGGCCGCGCCGAGGTACGCAAGGCCCTGCGGGTCCTTCAGCACGTCGATGACGTCCCGGACGGTGCGGGCGTGGGCGAGGGCGGCGGTGGTGGCCTCCACCAGACCGGTCTGCCGGCGGCGCTCGGCGTCGATCTCCCGCCGGTCGGCGGACTGGGCCAGTTCGGGGGTGGCGTCGCGGACGATGCCGATGACCCGGCGGGGACGCCCGTGCTCGTCGCGGCGGATGAAGCCCTGGGTGTGGGTCCAGCGGCGCCCGCCGTCGCGGGTGCGGACGCGGAAGTACGTGCCGTAGTGCGTGCTGCCGTCCTTGAGCGCCTGCGCCACCATGGCGTCGAGGCGCTCGGCCTCGCCGGGCGGGAACCTCCGCTCCAGGGTCTCGGGCCGTCCGTCGTACTCGGCGGGGTCCATCTCGAACACGGCGAGGGCGACCTCGTCCATGTGCATCAGCCCGGTGTCGAGGTCCCAGTCGAAGCTGCCCATGCGGTTGAGGATCAGCCTCAGATCCGGATGGACGGGCCACTCCCCGGGAGGCGACGGAGCATCCGCTGCCGGATCAGCCATGGGGCCACTCTGCCACCATTCGCCCGGTTTATCGACCGATGCCGGGCCGCCGGGGAGGGGTGGAACGGCCCGCCGCCCGCTCTTCCCGGCGGCCTCACTCCCCGGCGGTCTCCAGATCGGGGACCGGCCCGTACAAGACGCCCTCCCCGGCCTCCCCGGTCTCTCCGGCCGGTGCGTCCGGCGGTCCGCCGGGGCCGGTCTCGTACCGCGCGGCCCCGTCCGGCGCGGCCCCGTCCGGTACGGGGCCGCCGGTCGTGCCCCCGCCGGCCGTACCCCCGTCGGGTACGGGGCCCTGGGGCGCGTGCTCCTCGAACGCGGGCCCCTCGGGCACGGGTTCGTCGGTCGGCGGCCCGTCGGGACCGGGGCCGCCGGGCACCGGCCCTTCGAGTGCCGGCCCTTCGAGTGCCGGCCCTTCGAGTGCCGGCTCTTCGAGTGCCGGCTCCCCGGGGGCGGGCTCCCCGGGGACCGGCTCTTCGGGCGCGGACCCGCTCCGGGGCGGAGGGCCTGGCTCGGCGGTGTCCGGCCCCACGAGGCCGGCATCGGGGGCGGGAACGGGAGGCACAGGGGGCGCGGGCGGGCTGCCGGCCGGCTGCGAGCGCGCGTCCGGCGGCCCCGGGATCCGGCGGGCGGACGGCTCACGGGGGACGGCGGGGGAGGCCGGNCGCGCGCCCGCCGCCGTCCGGGCGCCGTCCGGCACGGGCGCGTCCGCGACGTGCCGGTCGTCCGGGGCGTACGCCGGGGGGACGGCCGGTTCGCGGTCCGCTTCGCCCCGGGTGCCGATCTCGCGTTCCAGCCAGGTGCCGTTGAGGACGTTCACCAGGAGGAGGCTGTCCAGGACCTGCTGCGTGGGACTGACCTGCACGACCCGTTCGGGGCGGAACCCGGGCCAGGGTTCGCCCCGGTACCCGGTGGGCGGCCGCGCGTCGGCGGGGGCGCGCAGGGGGCTGCCGGCGGCGCAGCGGACGCGGGGCGCGCCGTACCCGTCGACGAGGACCGCGGTGCCCGCCTGGAGGACCGCCTCCTGGGGGACGGCCTCGCCGTCGCGGTAGCCGTGTCCGGTGACGCGGGTGTCGGCGCGCAGCATCACGGGGGTGAGGTCGCGCAGCCAGGCGCCGAGTCCGCCGGGGGTGACCCCGGCGGCCTGGGCGAAGGCGCGGGCCCTGGCCCCGTCCGCGGCGAGGAGGCGTGCCTGCTGGTCCACGTCGCAGCTGGGGAGCGAGTGGGTGCCGCCGTACAGGCCGGGGGTGGCGCCGTCGACCGTCCGCGGCGCCCGCCCGGCGGCCGCGGACGGGCCGCCCGACGTGTCCGGGGCCGGTGGGCGGCGCGCGGCGGAGTGGTCGGCGGTGAGGGCGGTGGAGGCGCTGAAGGGGTGGGGTCCGGGTTCNGCGGCCGGCTGGNGGCGTGGCCGTATAATATATTTGGGACGAGGGGCGGGACGATCCTCGCCGCCACCGCCACAGCCCGCGGCGATCAGTCCGGCGAGGACCGCCAGGGAGACGGCGGCTGGGCGGCGGGGGCACGCCGAGGGGTGGCGTGTGGGTGGACGCACGCGAATCTCCCGCCTTTCCGCCGATCCGACCGGCCGATTCCCTCCATGTCTGCCGGACCGGAGGGCGGGCCGCAACCGGAGATCCGTCTCCCGGGAGCCGTACGGGCGACCCGGGCCCGTCCGGTCCGCGCCGCCGCGCCCCTCCCCCGCGCACATCCGCCGGACGCCTTCGCGGGCGGGCGGAACGACGGACCGGGCCCGCCAGCACGCCCGCACCGCGGCCCCGCCCGCCGCNCTACCNGGCATCGTNAGATTGTAGTNCGGGGCGCGNGNNCGGCCGGGCCGCGTCCCGGCCGGGCGGCGCGCCGGCCCGTGGGCGGCCGATACTGGAGGGGATGGAGTCCTTCGCCTGGTTCGCCTCGTCCGACCACTGGCTGGGCCGCCTGGTCTTCCAACGCGGCCTCGCCGGTCTCTACTTCGTCGCGTTCCTGAACGCCGCGCTCCAGTTCCGGCCGCTGATCGGCGAGCGGGGCCTCACCCCCGTGCCGGATTACCTCCGGCGGGTGCCCGCGCGCCGGGCGCCGAGCCTGTTCCGCCTGCACTACTCCGACCGGTTCTTCGCGTGCTGCGCGTGGGCGGGCGCGGTCGGCGCCCTGGCGCTGGCCGCCGGTGCGGGGGACGCCGTGCCGCTGGCCGTGTCGATGCCGATGTGGGCGGCGCTGTGGGGGCTGTACCTGTCGATCGTGAACGTCGGCCAGACCTGGTACGGCTTCGGGTGGGAGTCGCTGCTGCTGGAGGCCGGGTTCCTCGCGGTGTTCCTCGGCAACGACGAGACCGCGCCGCCGGTGCCGCTGATGTGGCTGCTGTGCTGGCTGCTGTTCCGCGTCGAGTTCGGCGCGGGACTGATCAAACTGCGCGGCGACCGGTGCTGGCGCGACCTGACCTGCCTGTACTACCACCACGAGACCCAGCCGATGCCGGGTCCGCTGAGCTGGTTCTTCCACCGCCTGCCGCGCCCCCTGCACCGCGTGGAGACGGCCGCCAACCACGTGACGCAACTGGTCGTCCCCTTCCTGCTGTTCACCCCGCAGCCGGTGGCGACCGGCGCGGCCGGGGCGATCGTGCTGACCCAGCTGTGGCTGGTGCTGTCCGGCAACTTCGCCTGGCTGAACTGGATCACCGTCGTCCTCGCCCTGTCCGCCGTCGACGGGACCCTCGTCGCCGCTCCGCCGGACCTGCCCGGGCCGCCGCCGTGGTTCACCGTCCTCGGCACCGCCGTGACCGTCCTGGTCCTGGTCCTGAGCGTGCGCCCGGTGCGCAACCTCCTCTCCCGGCACCAGGCGATGAACCGCTCCTTCGACCCGCTGCACCTGGTCAACACGTACGGCGCCTTCGGCACGGTCGGCCGGGTCCGCCACGAGATCGTCGTCGAGGGCACCGACGAGCCGGTGGCCCGCCCCGGAACGGTGTGGCGGGAGTACGAGTTCAAGGGCAAGCCCGGTGACGTGCGGCGGATGCCGCGCCAGTTCGCCCCGTACCACCTGCGGCTCGACTGGCTGATGTGGTTCGCGGCGCTGTCCCCGGCGTACGCGACGGGGTGGTTCGGGCGGTTCGTGGAGCGGCTCCTGGAAGGGGACCGGGACACCCTGCGGCTGCTGCGCCGCAACCCGTTCCCGGACGCGCCCCCAGCGCTGGTCAGGGCCCGGCTGTACCGGTACCGGTTCACGACCTGGCGGGAGTTGCGGGCTACGGGCGCGTGGTGGCACCGCACCCCGGTGCGCGAGTTCCTGCCGCCGACGCGGCTGGCGGGCACGGACCGCCGGGACCGGCGGGGCGTCGGCTGAGGTCCCGCCCGAAGCCGGCGGCCGGGGTGCTCCGCGGCGCGTTCCGGCGGGGGCGAGCCGGGGAGCNNNCCGGNGGCTNTCCCTTCTNCNNNTCCGGCCCGGTGGGCCGGGGCGGCCCGGCGGTCCCTCCCGAAGGGGCGGCCCCGTCCCGCCGTGGCGGTGCCGGGCGAACGGACGCCCCGCGCCCCGCCGTTGTGCGGCGGGGCGCGGGGCGGGGCACGATGTGCGGCCCTGCCGGGCGGCTCAGTCGATGCCGGGCAGGATGTGCGGCTCGGCGAGGTCGTCCTCGTACCCGGCGAGGCGGATGGGGGCCGAGCGGGCCCACACCTCCAGGCTGCCGAGTTCCTCCGGGCGGGTGGGTCTCGCCGGGAACTCCGCCGGCTGGTCCTGCGTGGTCGTCTCTGATGTCACCGCGCGCTCCTTCATGTCGCGAACCTGGGGGACGTGCACTGCCGTTCGGTCGCGGTGGCGCCGGTCTCCGGACGGGACCACGGCCTTTCGGTGGCAGGCCGGCCCCCGACCGGCACCAGGGAGTTCGTGAATCCCGGTCGGCCGGTCGTTCACCTCAGGTTAACCACATGAGCGCGTTGCCGCTCGATGGAACGCGTCACACCGTCGAGAACCGGACACAATGGCGCGGAGTGCCCCTTTTGCGGCACTCCGTGTCGTCCCACGGGGACGCGGTCCGCTCCTCACCACTTGCCGGGCGCGTAGTCCTTCAGGAAGCAGCCGTACAGGTCCTCGCCGGCCTCGCCGCGCACGATCGGGTCGTACACCCGCGCCGCGCCGTCGACCAGGTCGAGCGGGGCGTGGAAGCCGGCCTCCGCGAGCCGCATCTTGTCCGGGTGGGGCCGCTCGTCGGTGATCCAGCCGGTGTCGACGGCCGTCATGAGGATGCCGTCGGTCTCCAACATCTCCTGGGCGCTGGTGCGCGTCAGCATGTTGAGCGCGGCCTTCGCCATGTTGGTGTGGGGGTGCCCCGCGCCCTTGTAGCCGCGGCCGAAGACGCCCTCCATCGCGGAGACGTTCACCACGTACTTGCGCCGGGCCGCGGAGGCGGCCATCGCCGGGCGCAGTCGGCTGATCAGGATGAACGGCGCCGTCGAGTTGCAGAGCTGGACCTCCAGCAGCTCCACCGGGTCGACCTGCTCGACGGTCTGGATCCAGCTGTTCACCGGCGCCAGGTCGGGCACCAGGCCGCCCGCGTCGATGGCCGTGCCGGCGGCGATCCTCGCCGGGGTCGCCGAGCCGCTCACCAGCGCGAGGCCGGTGACGTCCTGCGCGGTCAGGCCGTCGCCGCCGCGCGGGGAGGGCAGGGCGGCCACGCTCTCGACGGCACCGCTGCCGAACGTGCCGATGACCTCGGCGGCGGGCAGCTCCCCGGCGGGCAGCGGGGCCGACTCGGCGGCGACCAGCTCGCTGTACGCCCGGCGGGAGCGGCGCACGGTCTGCGCGGCGTTGTTGATCAGGATGTCCAGCGGGCCCGCCGCCGCGACGGAGTCGGCCAGGGCGACGACCTGCGCCGGGTCGCGCAGGTCGATCCCGACGATCTTCAGCCGGTGGATCCAGTCACCGCTGTCGGGCTGCGCCTTGAAGCGGCGGATCGCGTCGTTGGGGAAGCGCGTGGTCACCGTGGTGTGCGCGCCGTCGCGCAGCAGCCGCAGCGCGATGTACATGCCGATCTTCGCCCGGCCGCCGGTGAGCAGCGCGCGGCGGCCCGTCAGGTCGGTGCGGGCGTCGCGGCGGGCCCGGTTCTCCGCCGCGCACGACGGGCACAGCTGGTGGTAGAACGCGTCGACCCGGACGTACCGGTCCTTGCAGACGTAGCAGGACCGGGGGCGCTGCAGGACGCCCGCGATCTCGCCGGCGGCGGAGGAGCTGGGCAGCAGGCCCTGCGTCTCGTCGTCGATCCGCTCGGCGGAACCGGTGGCCGTGGCCTCGGTGACCGCCCGGTCGTGCGCCGTCTTCGCGGCCCGGCGCTCCTGGCGGCGGCGCTGCTTGACCGTCCGGTAGATGCCGGCCGTCGCGCGCCGGACGGCGATCGCGTCCGGGTGGTCGACCTCCAGCCGGTCGAGTTCCTCGAGCACTCCGAGGCAGACGGCCAGACGCTCGGGGTCGATGCCCGGACCGTACGCCTGGTCGTCTTCTGTCACCGTCATGGCCGCTGCCGTTCCTCGATCACTCGTTTGCCTCGTTCCGAAACGGGCACTTTACGGAGCCGACCCGCCGCCCGCCAAACCCGGGCCGGCGGCGGCGCCCCCCGGCGGGGTGTCGAAGACGCAGTCGCCGCACAGCCCGCCGCCCGGGCAGCGGTAGTACAGGCAGCAGGTGCGGCGCCGCATCGCGGGCCCCCGGAGCGTTCCGACCAGGTCCGGGTGGTCGAGCAGCCCGGCGGCGAGCTCCGCGGCCCGCCCGGCCGCGTCGGGGCGGCCGTGGCGGCGCGACCAGCGGGTGATTTCGCGCACGGCGCCGCCGAGCGCCGAGCCCGCGTTGCCCCACAGCAGCCGCGGCGACACGGGGCCGGCGGCCCGCAGGGCCTCGCCGAGCGGGACGAGGTGGCCGTACTGGACGGCGTCCCGCAGCTCCCGGACGGTGCCGGGGCGGGCGGCGGTGCCCGGCCACCACAGCTCGTCGGGCGCGGAGCGCGCCGGGTCCCAGTGCAGCGTCCCGGGCGACACGTCCGGGAAGACGCCGTGCAGCGCGGCCGAGCCGAGCGTCACCGACCACAGGCGCGCGGCGAGCCCGAGCTGCACCAGGGACGCGGCGACCCGGTACTCCGGCGTGCGCAGGGCCTCCGCGACCCGGGCGACCCGCACCGCGAGGGGCGAGTCCGGGCCCGGGGCGTACGCCAGGGCGAGCGGGGCGTACGGGCCGGGGCCCGGCGGTGCACCGGGGAGCACGAAGAAGCCGCCGACACCGCCCACGGCCCCCAGCTCGGCGGCCGTGAGCCCCCGCCGCGTCTCCGTCCCCATCCTTCTCCGCCCCNCCCCCGACCCGCGCGTGCGGCCGGGCACCACCGTAGCGGTGCCCGGCCGCACGGGCGGAGGCCGGTGGTCAGAGGCCGACGCCGCCCCTCCTGAGGTAGGCGAGGGGGTCGATGTCGGAGCCGTAGCCGGGTCCGGTGCGCACCTCGAAGTGCAGGTGCGGACCGCTGCTGTTGCCGGTCGAACCGGACCGGGCGATGCGCTGGCCGCTGCTGACGCTCTGCCCGGCGCGGACGGACAGGGCGGACAGGTGGGCGTACTGGCTGTACTTGCCGTCGTCGTGCCGGATGACGATCTGGTAGCCGTACGCCCCGGCCCAGCCCGCGGAGACGACCCTGCCGGAGGCGACGGCCCTCACCGAGGTGCCGGTGGGCACGGGGAAGTCGACGCCCGTGTGGTAGCCGGAGGACCAGGAGGAGCCGGCCTTGCCGTACGCGGTGCCGGGCGCGGAGGCGACGGGTGCGCTGAGGCCGCCGGTGCGGGTCTCGGGGGCGGACCTGGCGACGGGCTGCGTCCGGGGCCTGGGCTTGGTGGCGGGCTGCGGCTTGGACTCGGACCGCGGCTTCGGCTTGGCGGCGGGCTGCGTCCTCGTCGGTTCGGCGGTGGGGCGCGTCGCGGGCCTCGGCTTGGCCTGCGGGGTCGCGGGCCTCGGCTTGGCGGCGGGCTGCGTGGCGGTTCTCGGCTTGGCCTGCGGGCTCGTGGAGCGGGGCGCGGACTGGGGCCTCGTCCGGGTCGCGGAGTCCGAGCGGGCCCGGTCGCCGGAGGCGGGCGCCGCGGCGGCCCCGTCCCGGGCGGCGGCGCCCTGCCCGGTGCGCGGCCCGGACTGCGCGGGTCCCGCACCGCGGAGCGTCAGGCTCTGCCCGGGGAAGATGAGGTCCGGGTCCTCCCCGATGACCGTGCGGTTCTGCGCGTACAGCCGCTTCCAGCCGCCGGGCACGCTCTCCTCGGAGGCGATCCGAGACAACGTGTCGCCCTGGGCGACGGTGTAGCTCTCGCGGCGCTGGTTCGGGATGGTGGTCGGCGTGGCGGGCCGCTCGGTGCGGTCGGCGCGGGTCTCCGCCCGGACGGCGGGCGCCTCGCCGCCGCGGTCGAGCCCGGCCTTCCCGGAGCAGGTGGGCCAGGCGTTCGGGCCCTGCCCCTCCAGCACCTTCTCGGCGACGGCGATCTGCTGGTCCCTGGTGGCCAGGTCGGCGCGGGGCGCGTAGCGCGTGCCGCCGTACGCCTCCCAGGTGGACTGGGTGAACTGGAGGCCGCCGTAGTGGCCGTTGCCCGTGTTGGTCTGCCAGCGGCCGGTGGACTCGCAGGCCGCGACCTTCTCCCAGACGTCGGCGGACGCCGCGTTGGCCGTCCCCGCGCCGATCAGCGGCAGGGCGCTGCCGATCGTGACGGTCAACGACGCGCGGTTGAGACGGCTCGGCTGCTGCCGGCGGTGTCGTCCCCGTACGGCCATGGTGGTTCCCCCCTGAGCACAGGTCAGCAGCCGCCAAGCTAGAGGCGGGTGGCGAGGTGTGGCAAGGGGGGACGGGGACACGAGGGCGCGGCAACGCCCCGCGATTGGCCGGAAACAGTGGTACCGGGGCGACGCGGGGCCGGGTGGAATCCGCGCGGGGCCGGGTGGAATCCGTGCTTCCGCGTACGGGCGCCACGCGGCGCGTCCGGCGCGGGCGCCCCTCCCGGGTCCGGAGGGGGCGCCTCCCGGTCCGGCGCGGTACGTCCCTCCCGGTCCGGCGCGCGGGCACCGGACCGGGGTGTCAGGCGCGGCCGACGGGGCCCGGGGCCGGGTCGGCNTACAGTTCGNGACAGACGCAGTATTACTA
>NZ_CP095474.1:319850-335290 GCF_023614315.1 Streptomyces sudanensis
GGTCGGGGCTGGGTCATGGCCTCTCNCCTGGGGCTCGTCACTCCCTGTCGAGGATCTCGCGCCCCGCCTTCCCCCGCACACCGGGACCATGCCCGCTGCGCCCGTCGGGGGCATCGCAGCCGCCGCCGGGCCGCCGCCGGACCGCGGCTCCGAGCGGCGCCCGCCCCGTGGGCGGCTGCCCGGGGCGGTGCCGCTTCCGGGGCCGGTCACCGCCGGGCCGCCGACCCGCCTGGCCCCGCCACCGAACGGCCCCGCCACCGAACGGGCCGGCGGGCGGACGGGGCGGCGGCCGTTCGCCTCAGCGGGCGGACGGTACGGCGTGGGGGCTGCGGGCGGTGTCGCCGCCCGGCACCGGGGCGGAGGCGTCGGAACCGAGTTCCACGATGCGGTTGGCCGCGTCGACGTGGACGACGCGCGGCACGAGCGTCCGGGCCTCGGCGTCGTCCACCTGGGCGTAGCTGATGAGGATGACCAGGTCGCCGGGGTGGACCAGGTGCGCGGCGGCGCCGTTGATCCCGATGACCCCGGAGCCGCGCTCGCCCTCGATGACGTACGTCTCCAGGCGGGCGCCGTTGTCGACGTCGACGATGTGGACGAGCTCGCCGGGCAGGAGGTCGGCGGCGTCCATCAGGTCGGCGTCGACGGTGACGGATCCCACGTAGTGCAGGTCGGCCTGGGTCACCGTGGCCCGGTGGATCTTGGACTTGAACATCGTGCGCATCATCGGGGAACTCCTACGGATAGGCTCCCTGCCCGCGTTTTTGCAGGTCAAGGGCGGTTCCCCTAGCCTACAACGAGCCGCATGCCCGGACAGTGCCCCCGGGTCCCCCAGAACCCGCGCCGCCCGCTCGCCGGCTTTCCCGGCACACCGTCAGGCGACCGGCAGGGCACCTTCACCCACCCTCTCGGGCCTCTCTCGGGCCTCACCGCGATGGCGGCACAAGGCTACGCAGCGCCCCCCGAAGGACGCCTGTGATTACCGTCACCCCGGCGGCCCGGGTGCGGTCGGGAACGGAGGCGGCCGGTCGGGAGCGGGCCGGGCGCCTTCGGCGGGAGCCGACCGCACGGGAGGGCCGCCCCGCCTGCTGCGTGAGGAAGCGGAAGGCGGAGCTGGACACGTCGACGCCTGACGGGTAGACAGGCCCATGAAGCCTCTGGCGTAGACGGTTCTCTTGGTCGAAAACCCATCTACCAGGGGCTTCACCACGTTGTCAGCTCAGCGGCCGGACGTGGGCGTCAGGCGGGAAGGGACTCACCGGTATGGGCGCTCCCCAATCGGCCGTCGGCATGCCGTCGGCCCCGGCCCGGGAAGGGGGCGATCACGGTGTCGCCGCTCGCCGCCCGGCGAACCACTCCATCAGCCGTCCCTTCCATCCGTCCGCCGCTTCCACCCCGCACCCCGCGGACGTACGGCGGCGTCGTGCTCCCGCCCGCAAGCCGGTCGTCGTCCCGGCGGGCGGCCCGCACCGGCGGCCCCCACCTCACCCGGGCCTTCCTCAGGGTGGACCCGCCGGCAGCCGCGCCCACCTCGCCCGGAGCGCCGGCCCCCGCACCCGCCCTGCCGAGCCGTACGCCTGCCTGATCGCCGGGACCGCCGCCAGCCGCCTCCCCGACGCCCTCCCGCGGAGGGGCCTCACCGTCCCCGCCGACCGACCGCGCCGGCGCCCCCGGCCTTCTCCACCGCGTTCCCGAACCGCTTCCCGTCGTCTTCCCGACCGCTCACCGAGGAGCCCGGAACATGCTTGAGCAAGCACCGCACGTACTCGACCCCAAGGCCCGGGACCACCACGCCGAGGACCGCCTGCTGCGCGAGCGCGGACCGGCCACCCGTGTGGACATCCTGGGCGTGAACGCCTGGTCCGTCACCGACCCCGCCCTCCTGAAGACCCTCCTCACCAGCCCGAACGTCTCCAAGGACGGCCGCGCCCACTGGCCGGCCTTCTCCTCCACTGTCCCGACCTGGCCCCTCGCCCTGTGGGTCGCCGTGGAGAACATGTTCACCGCCTACGGCTCCGACCACCGCCGTCTGCGCCGCCTGGTCGCACCGGCCTTCACCGCCCGCCGGGTGTCCGCCCTCCTGCCGGAGATCGAGGACGTCGTCGCCCGGCTCCTCGACAGCCTCGACGGCGTCCCGCCCGGAGAGACCGTCGACCTGCGCGAGCGCTTCGCCTACCCGCTGCCGATCGCGGTCATCGGACGCCTCATGGGCGTCCCGACCGGCCGGCAGCACGGCTTCCGCAGCACCGTCGACGGCGTCTTCTCCACCACCCTCACCGCCGAGGAGGCCGCCGCCAACACCGAGGCCCTCTACCGCGCCCTCGACGAGCTCATCGCCGTCAAGCGGGCCGAGCCCGGCGACGACATGACGAGCCTGCTCATCGCGGCCCGCGACGACAAGGGCGACGGACGAGGGCTGTCGGACGCCGAACTGCGCGACACCCTCCTCCTCATGATCAGCGCCGGTTACGAGACCACCGTCAACGTCATCGACCAGGCGGTCACCGCCCTCCTCACCGACCCCGACCAGCTCGCCCACGTACACGCCGGCCGGGCCGACTGGGGCGACGTCGTCGAGGAGACCCTGCGCCACGAGCCGGCCGCCAAGCACCTCCCCCTGCGCTACGCCGTCACCGACATCCCCCTCCCCGACGGGCAGGTCATCGCGAAGGGCGAGGCGATCCTCGCCTCCTACAGCGCCGCCAACCGGCACCCCGACTGGCACGAGGCGGCCGACGTCTTCGACGCCACCCGGCCTTCGAAGGAGCACCTGGCCTTCGGATACGGCGTCCACCACTGCCTCGGCGCCCCGCTCGCCCGCCTGGAGGTCACGACGGCGCTGAAGGGACTCTTCGAGCGCTTCCCGAACCTCGAACTGGCCGTACCGGCGACGGAACTCCGACCGCTGGAGTCCCTGATCAGCAACGGCCACCAGGCCCTGCCCGTCCGCCTGCGGACCACCGGCGCCTGACCGGCTCGGCCACGGCCCCCACGCCGACACCAAGGGTCCCCGTGCCTCCCGAAACCAGATCCGGTCGGACCACGGCCCGGCAGGAGCGGTCGACCACCCGTCCGCGTTGAGGGAGCGGGACCACATCGGGGAAGAGGTCCCGGTCTTCTCTTCCGACGAGTGAGGAGGCGAGACGGCTCCCGGCTCCTGCGGCCCCGCGCGGGGAACAGTGATCGGCGAGGCGGACACCGCCGAGCACGCGATCGCTTCGGTGGTGGGCGGACTTCCGGCGAACCGCGGACCAGCGGTCGCCGGCACCGCCAACGGTCGACAGCCTTCGCGGCTCCCCGCCCGTCGATGCCATCACGGCCGGACTGCGATCTGTCGGCGGGCGGAGTTCCACACCTCTTCGAACTCGTCGGAGGTCAGCTGCTCCGGATCGTGGCCCTCCCATTCGGAGACGGGTAGTTCAGCTGTGCTCCCGAACCTGCTGTCGTACTCGTCAAGGCGGCCTGCGTTACAGGCCTCCTGCCATTCGACGAAGGAGGCAGCCGCGATCGGGGTCAGCTCAGGCCCTTCGAGTTCGACCTGCCGGACCACCCGGCCTTCAGCGTCGACCTCAAAGTAGAACCAGATGTCTTCCTCATCCCAGTGGCAGCGCATCCATGTGATCACCGGTCCATGATGAGGCCGATCGCACCCCGTGCACCCGGGGCGGGCGGGGGGCACGGGACGGGTAGCCTCCCGGTTGCAAGCCCTACCGGACCAAGCCACAACCGTCATCACCGCCGCCCTGCACGACCACCCGAACCCGCCCAGCGCCTCAGCCACGTGGCCGACGACCGCACCACCGATCCCCGCACACGCCAAGCACTACGCACGAGCACGGCCCCCGAAGGGGCCGGTGAGGTGGAGCGCGAGTCGCACGGCCGGTCTCACACGGGGTCCCGACCGCAGGCGCCCGGACGGTTCCCCCGCCCGGGGCCGGTCAGGTGCGCTGCCGGCGCGCCCACACGAAGTAGTCCTCGATGTCCTGGACTTCCTCCCGCGTCAGGCGGGGCGTGCTCCACTGCGCCGCCCGGCCGGCCCGGAGGAAGTCCTCCGGGAGGCCCGTGCCGTACGTCTCGACGTACTCGGCCGTGTCGCGCCGCCAGAACCAGGTGCCGTCGCTGTGGATGGCGGAGCCGCCGGTGACGGCGAACCGCCCCTCCAGTACGTCCTCCGTGTAGCCCATGAGGGCGAGGATCACAGGAGCGTCCCTCAGGTACGCGCCGATCGCCGCCCGCTCGCCCTTCGGGATCCCTTCGGAGCCCTCCACGAGGTCCTTCACCAGCCGGGCGAAGGCGGACTGGTCGGCGATCCGGCCGAAGATCCCCAGGGGGGTCACCTGACGCATCCGTCTCCCCCGGTCGTGTACGCGGGCCGACCCGAGCATCGTAGGCCCCCGCCGGGGACGGACCGGCGGCATTTTCGCGGGAACGCCGGGCCCCTCGTGGACGGCACGCTGCTTCCCAGTCAGGGTGAGGGCGAGGCGTGCGGCCCTGCCCCTCACCCCTGTCTGGAGGTCCAGCACGTCAGCCGCCTCGTCACTGACCGGGAAGAGGTGCGCGTCCTGGCCGCGAAGCATGGCAGCATCCGAGGGCAGGCAATCACCCCATGCCAGTCCCTGTGCCTGCTCGAGAAGATGCTGGGAGACCTATGAACACCGAACAGCCCATACGGCTTGGCTGGTTCAAGAGCAGCCACAGCGGTGACGAAGGCGGCGAGTGCGTCGAGGTCGCCGCCGACGCGACCGCCGTACACGTACGGGACTCCAAGGAACGCGGCGGCCCTCGGCTCGCGTTCACCCGGAACGCGTGGTCCGGCTTCGTCACCGATCTGGGACGCCACCGGGCCTGACCCGCCGCGCCCGCGGCCGTGACACTCCGCTCCGGCCACGGCCCCCCCCTTCGGCGGCGGGCCGGGCGCGGCCCGGACGCAGGGGGCCTTCCCGCGACCGTGCGGGAAGGCCCCCTGTCTGACTCGCCGTCTCACTCCGGGCGGCCGGGTCCCTCCGCCTCGTCGTCGGCGTCGTCGGCGGCGTCCTCGGCGGCGTTCTCGGCCGCCTTCTCGAAGAGGGCGTCCACGTGGCCGAGCGAGCCCGGGTCGCAGGCCGCCTGGAAGACCTCTCCGTCACTCCAGGCGATCATCCACCCTCCTCCGGGGAGATCGCGCCTCTCGCGGGGCAGGACGACGCCCTCCAGGTCCGTTTCGGCCACGTCGATCCGGATGTGCCACCCGGGGTTGTCCGTGGTGACCATCCTGATGCCGAACTCGTGCTCCCACTCGCCGTCGCAGTTGGACGCGTACCACGACTGGATGTAACGCGTCCCCCTGTTCCGGTCAGGGGCAGCCGATGGGCTTCTCCCAGTCCTCCGGGGCACGTGCGTCACCCCCGTTCGGAAGGTTGATGTGGGGCGTTTCCACCACCGTACCGTCCGCGTTCGTGTGTGCGGGGCCTTCGAGGTCGAACCTCTTGACGAGTTCGAAGGGCGCCGGGTTCCGGGGGTTGGACTGGGGGGCCCACTCCGCGTACTTCTTGATCTGCCCCGTCGTCCCGTGGCGCACGAACGTGGTGTGGGGGCCTTCGGCGTCGTAGTTGGGTCGCTGTCCGGGCTTCCGGCCGCGCCCCATGTTGTGCACGAGGACGCTGCTGTCGCCCACGGCCACGTAGTAGGTGTGCGTCGCGTCGACCGTCAGGTTGTGGACCGCGGCCTGCTGGGTCCACGCGCTGACCGCCTCGACCCGGACCTTCGAACCGGAGCCGGTGCGGAGCCACTGGCCGGGCTTGAGCTCGCCGGCCCCCAGCCACTCCTCCAGGTCGGGGACCCAGAAGGGGTGGCCCGCGGTCGCGGTGACGGTGTCGGTGGCGCGGCCCCTGTCGCCGTCCGTGTCGATCGTGATCCTGACGAGCTCCTTGAGGCCCCCGCCCTCGATGGTCTCGGTGACCTTCCGCTGGGAGGTCTTGCCCGTCGTCGGGTCGGTGGCGACGACCTCGTCGCCCACCTCGACCTCCTCGATGGGTTTGCGGCTGCCGTCGGCCATGACGATTTCGGTGCCCGGCGCGAAGCTGTTGGAGGAGGCCGCCGAGGCCAGGTCCACCGCCGTCCTGGTGCACTGGGCGGCCGTCTCGACCTTGTCGGCGACGTCCTCGGCCTTCTCCGCCGCCTTCGCGATGTCGTCGGCGTACTTCGCCGCCTTCGACACCGTCTGCCCGGCCCTCGCGGCCCGCACCGCCGCCGCGCCGGCGCCGCCGAGGACGACTCCGCCGACGGTGGCCGCGGCCCAGGCGCAGGCCTCCATGTCGCCCTTGGTGACGCAGTTCTTGATGTCGTTGAAGCCGGTGACCTCGCCGATGACGTTGCCGACCGTCTTGGCGCCTTCCCAGACCGCGCCCCAGTCGACCGCCTCCGAGACGGTCTCCACGACGCTTCCGACCTGCTTGACGACCTCGTCGCGGATGGTGTCCACGACCTTGGCCACGTCGGCGACGACCTGGACGGCCGCCCCGACGATGATCGCCGGGAGGTTGGGGTCGCCCGTCACGATGGCCTTGCCGACCGCGATGAGGGGCTTGGCCGCGGCGACGATGTGCGGGATCGGGTTGTGCTTGGCCACGTAGGAGGCCGCCGCCTTGGCCTTCTTGGTGATGTAGACCCTGGCCTGGTGGACCATCCGGGCGGCTTGTCTGGCCTTCTCGCGGGCCCACTGGGTGACGCCCGTCTTCTGCCCGACCCACTTGACGGCGTTGACGGTGGCGTCGACCACCCTCTTCAGGCCCGACTTGCGGTACAGGTAGTTGGCGGCCTTGCCGGCGTAGTTCAGCGCCTTGCCGAGCGCGGCGCCCGGGTTGCGCACCGCCCACTGCACGCCGTGGTAGACGGACCGCGCCTTCTTGTAGACCCAGGAGTTCTTGACCTTCTTGACGACGGCCTTCACCTTCTTCTCGCACGCGCCCCAGCCGAAGCAGGGGAAGTGGCCGTCCGGGTCGGTGTAGTCCATCGGGGCGCCGGCGCCGTACGTGTACCGGTTGGCGAGGATCGACGCGCCCGCGGTGGACTGGTAGGAGTCGCGGGAGTCGAAGGCGCCGGTGCCGGGGTCGTACCAGCGGGCGTGCATGTTGACCTGGCCGGTGTCCGGGTCGGTCCAGTCGCCCTGGTAGCCGATGTTGCCGTCGGTGTCCCCGGCGGCCGCGGTGCCGCGGACCCCGCCGAAGGGGTCGAAGGCCGTGGAGCGGTCCAGGGCCGTCGCGGCGCCGTTCGTCGCCGACATGCTGCCGACGACGTCGCCGTGCTTGTCCTGCAGGGTGAGCCGGGCCTCGCCGCCGTTCTCGGCGACCGCCATGAGTTCGTCGGCGGCGCCGCGGCCGTACGTCGACGTCTGGTCCCTGACGGGGTCCGGCGTGAGGCCGGCGTAGGCGAAGTCCACGCCGTTGCGGGCCGCGACGCGGTCCGTCGAGTCGTAGGTGTACTCGGTGCCCGACTCGCCCGCCTTCACCATCCGGTCGAAGGCGTCGAAGGTGAACCGCTCCGTCAGGCCCGAGCTGGTGCGGGTCTCCAGCGTGCCGCGCGGCGTGTGGTCGTACGTGTAGTCGCCGTCGGACAGCAGCCGGTTGCGCTCGTCGAAGACGGCGGTCTTGTCGCCGTTGCGCACGCGGTTGCCGCTGTCGTCCCAGCCGTACTCCGTGGTGGTGCCGTCGGCCGTCCAGGAGGTGAGGCGGCCGGCGTGGTCGTAGCCGTAGGTGCTGGTGCCGGACTCGGCGGTGCCGGTGGTGGTCTTCGACGTCAGGTGGTCGTCGGCGTCGTAGCCGTAGTCGGCGGACGCGAGGGTCTGGCCGGTGCCGTTCTTCAGGGTGTCGGTGTCGAGGCGGCCGAGGTCGTCGTAGGTGAGGGAGCGGGACTGGCCGGAGGCGTAGTCGACCTTCCTGACCGCGCCCGCGCCGTCGTAGGCGTAGCTCTGCCGCACGCCGGTCAGCGGGTCGGTCGCCGTGGTCAGCTGCTGCCTGGCGTAGGTGAAGTGGGCGGTGCCGGCCGCGTCGGTGCGGCTGGTGAGGAGGCCGTCGGCGTTGTACTCGTAGGTGGCGTCGCCGGACGGTCCGGTCGCCTTCAGCAGGGCGCCCCGGTCGTTGTACTCGTAGGTGTTGTCGCCCTTCGGGGAGGAGGCGCCGACCAGGCGGCCCGCCGGGTCGTACCGGAACCGCTTCTCGGGGGTGGCGACCTCGGCGCCCGTGCCGGTCTCGCGGACCAGTTGGCCGGCCTTGTCGTAGGTGCGTTCGCGGACCACCCCGCCGGGCGCGGTGAGCTTCACCGGCTGGCCGGCGGCGTCGTACGCGGTGGTCCAGGTGCGGGCCTCCGGTGCCGGGTCGCGGGCCGTGGGGGGTTCGATCACCGACTCGGCGAGGCCGAGCGTGTTGACGGTGTAGATCGTGGTGTTGCCCCGGCCGTCGGTGTAGCGGGTGCGGTTGCCGAGCGCGTCGTAGCCGAAGGACGTGGTGATGGACCTGGTGTCGGAGACCGGCTCGGTCTGGCTGGTCAGCCGGTTCATCGCGTCGTACGTGTAGGTGGTGGTGCGGTTCAGCGGGTTGGTCGAGGTGACCAGGTTGCCCGCCTTGTCGTAGGTGTAGCCGACCTTGCGGAGCTGGTTGTTGGCCGGGTCCAGGTCCTGGTCCTGGACGAGTTGGCCGAGCTGGTCGTAGATCTTCGCCGAGGTGCGGCCCATGCCGTCGGTGCGGCGCACCTCGCGGCCCGCGGCGTCGTAGCCGAACTGGGTGACGGCGCCGCTCGGTTCCTGCAGCCTGGTCAGCTGGCCGAGCCCGTCGTAGGCGTACTGGCTGACCTCGCCGCTCGGGGAGGTCTGCTTCACCACGTTGCCCGCGTCGTCGTACTCGTTGCGGGTGGTGAAGGCGCCGGGTGCGGGCCTGCGCTCGATCTGGGTGGTGGTGACCGGGCGGTCGAGGTCGTCGTAGGTCGTCTCGGCGCGGGCGCCGTTCGGGTCGGTGACCGACAGCACCTGCCCGGTGCGGGTGTAGGCGTACCTCCACTGGCCGCGCTCGTCGCCGGTGCCGACGGGCACGTCCTTGACGGTGAGCCGGTTCTGGCGGTCGTACTGGAACCGGGTCACGCGGCCGAGCGGGTCGGTCGTCTCGGTGACGTTGCCGAGCGCGTCGTAGGCGTGGGTGACGGTCGGGACGACCTCCTGCGCGGAGCCGGGCGCGGTGTAGGCGGGTGCGGTCGCGGTGACCGCGCGGCCGAGCCGGTCGTAGGTGGTGCGGTGGGTGCGGCCGAGCGCGTCGACCGACTCGGTGATCGCGCCGAAGGTGTCGTAGCCGGTGTAGGTGGTGGGCCGGGAGGTGGTGGGCGTGCCGCCGCCGGACTCGGTGGTGACGGCGGGCGCGGTGACGGAGATCGGCCGGCCCAGCTCGTCGTAGCCGTACTCGGTCGTGTTGCCGGCCGGGTCGGTCCTGGAGGTGGTCAGTCCGCGGTCGTCGTAGGTGTAGAGCGTGGTGCGCGAGTCGGTGCCGTTCTCGACCGTCTCGTGGGTGACGTTGCCCGCGTCGTCGTACTGGTAGCGGACGGAGTCGCCGGTGACGCTCACCGGCCAGGGCACGTTGGAGGGGGAGCCGCCGGAGGCGGTCGTCTCCACGTTGCCGGCGAGGTCGTAGGTGTACGTCGTGCGCCGGGCCAGCCCGCCGGGGTCGGTGACCTCGGACTTCACGCGGCCGACCGCGTCGTAGGCGTACTGGGTGACGACCTTGCCGTTGCCGGTCGTCTCGGTCAGCACGTTGCCCGCGCCGTCGTAGGTGTTGGACTCCACGACGATGTCGCGCCTGGTGCCGTCGGGGTCGCGGAAGCCCTTGAGGGTGATCGACTTGACCAGGTCGTCGCCGTAGTACTGGTAGACCAGGGAGCGGCCCATCGAGTCAGTGTGCCGGACGAGCCGGCCGCCCATGTCGTAGGCGTAGGAGTTCAGGACGGTGTGGTCCGGGTCGCCCCCGTCGTCGTCCCAGTCGCGCAGCCGGGCCTCGGCCATCATGTTGCGCGCGGTGTAGACGTAGTCGAAGTGGTTGCCGTTGCCGTCGACCATCGAGGTCTTGTTGCCGAAGACGTCGTAGGTGTAGGTCGTCTCGTTGCCCTCGGCGTCGGTGACCCGCTCGGGGCGGCCCCGGTCGTCGAGTTCGAAGGTCATCACGCGGGTGGCGTCGCCGCCCAGCAGGTCGGAGACCTCGGTGCGCACCACGTTGCCGTCGGCGTCGTAGGTGGTGGTGGTCCGCTGCTGGTGCCTGCCGAGGGTGACGACGTTGGTGGCGGCCGGGTCGGTGAGGGTGGTGACCCGGGAGAGCTTGTCGTAGGCGAACGTCGAGGTGGTGCCGGAGGGGTTGGCGTCCGTGACGACGGTCTCGGTGAGCTTGCGGCCCAGCGCGTCGTACGTGTACTTGGTGACCCGTCCGGACGGCTCGGTCACCCAGGCCAGGTCGCCGTTCCGGTAGTACTGGTAGCGGGTGGTCTTCCCGCGCGGGTCGGCGGTGGTCAGCGGGAGCCCGGTGGGCGTGTTGCCGCCGCCGACGGCCGGTTCGGCGCCGGTCGTGTAGGTGTTCCTGGCGGTGCCGCCGTCGGGGGCGGTCTGGGTGAGCAGGGCGCCGCTGGCGTTGTAGGTGTACTGGGTGCGGAAGCGGTTGTCGGTGGGGCCGGACGAGCGGCCGTCCCGGGTCTCCGACGGCTGGTCGCCCCGCAGGTCGAAGTCGCCCGTCGCCACCGGGTAGGTGGTGTACGAGGTCTGGCAGTCGCCCGCGGCCCGGCAGGTGGTGCGGCTGGTCACGTTGCCGCGGTCGTCGTAGCCGAGGGTGACCTTGTCGCCGTTCTCGCTGGTGATGCCGGTCTGGAAGCCGTTGTCGTCGTACTCGAAGAGGCGGATGGCGACGCCGTCGGCGGGGTGCCGGATGAAGTCCGGTTCGCTGCCGCCGTCACCGGGCGGGTTGGTGCAGAACGCCGGGTCGCCCGGGTCGGGCTGGGTGCAGACCTGGTCGGGGCCGGTGGGCGACGGGGANNGGGTCGCGGTGGCGGGCTCCCGCGCGCCGAGGGCCATCGGCTCGCCGTAGCGCAGCAGCCGCGAGGACAGCCCGTCGTACTCGTAGAAGTACGGGGCGTCCATCGGGTCGCGGACCTCGACGGTGCGGCGCAGGTCGCGGTCGTTGCCGAAGACGGCGGGGGCGCCGATCCTCCAGGTGCCGCCGTTGCGGTCGGTGTACTCGTCGACCCGGTCGCGTGAGGCGTCGTAGCGGACCTCGGAGGCGATCCGGCCGCTGGGCAGCGTCGTCCTGGTCAGGACGTCGGCGGTCCGGCCGCCCTCGCGGTGGTGGGCCGCGACGGCCGCGGAGCCCAGCGGGTGGTGGTAGAGGGCGACGTCGTCGATGGTGCCGGCGAAGGACCTGGCGGCGGCAGAGCCCCAGCCGGGCCAGGAGGCGGGGGCGGTGGCGTGGGCGGCGCCGATCTGGTTGTGGGTGAGGTGGGTCTGGAGGGGCTGCTTGCCGGTGAGGGTGCCGGAGAGCCTGCCGTCCAGGTAGAGGCTCTGGGTGGAGCCGGACAGGGACAGCACCGCGTGGTGCCAGCGGCCGTCGTTGACGTTCTTGGTGATGTCGGTGATCGGTTCGACCGCGCCGGTCCAGAACTGGCCGCGCAGCTTCCCGTCGGTGCCGACGTACAGCATCGGGACGCCGGTGCCGGGGGCGGTGCCCCACGCCTTGTCCTGGTAGCCGACCAGGGGTCCGCCGACGCCGGAGGCGATCGTCTTGAACCAGACCTCCACGGCGGCGTCGCGGCTCTTCTTCACCGTGCCGGCGGGCAGGTCGATCCGGGAGGTGGTGCCGTTGAAGGAGGCGGCGGTGCCGGGGTCGCCGGCGATGGCGCCCGCGGCGTTGAGGGTGACGTCGCGGTACGTGCCGCGGTCCTTGCCGAGGTTGGCCTCGTTGGCGCTGCCGGCGGTGGTGCCCTCCTCCTCGCCGAGGCGCCAGTAGGACTCGGGGCGGGAGTCGAGGACGGTGGTGCGGTAGTGGCTGCCGGTGCCGTAGGTGTACTGGGTGCAGCCGTCCAGCGGGTTGCAGACCTTGTCCAGCAGGTCGCCGTTGTAGGTGTACGTCCAGGTCAGCGGGGCGCCGTCGACGGCGGTGGTCTGGACCCTGGTGACGTGCGCGCCGGTCCAGGTGAAGGTCAGCGAGCGGCCCGTCCGGTTGTTCGTCGCGGTCGCGAGCTTCCCGGCGCTGTAGGTGTGGGTGACGGTGTTGGAGTACGGGTCGGTGATCTTCGCCAGCAGGCCGGAGGAGCTGAAGTCGTACGTCGTGCCGGACTTGTCCTGGAGCCGGTAGGTGCCGGTCGCCGGGTCGAGGGTCAGTTTGGCGAAGCGGCCGGGCGGCGGGGCGAAGGTCCCGTCGGCGTTCCTGCCGAAGCGGACGTCCTGGCCGTCGGGGTAGCGGATGACGACGTTGCCCGTGCCGTCGTCGTCGGGGGTGAGCCGCATGTCGTAGCGGGTCGTCCAGCCCGCGCCGAAGGCGAGGTCGCGTCGGGGGTCGAGGCTGTTGTAGGTGCGGATCAGGGTGAGTTCGGGGCCGACGCCGGCGAGGGAGGCGTCGACCGCGCTGGAGGTGAAGTTGCCGACGTTGGGGTCGAACTCCCTGCCCTGCGCCTCGGAGAGCCGCGAGGTGATCTCGGGCTGCGGCACGGCGGCGATCAGCGCCACCTGGGCGGTGGGCACCTCGTTGGTCGCGTCCTTGACGAAGCCGCGCCACAGGTAGGTCCTGCCCCACTTCAGCCGCCCGGAGGGGACGGGGTAGGCCGAACTGGTCTGGTACGCGGAGGTGGTGCAGCCGGTCGGCTTGCCGTCCTTGTCCGACTCGCAGATCTCGAACTTGTACTGGAGGGTGGAGCCGGGCGGCGCGTCGATGTCGGTGCCCGCCGCCCACAGCTGCGGGGTCAGGGTCTGGGCCTGGTAGCCGTTGGGCGGGAACTGCTCCTTGACCACCGGGGCGATGTCGAAGACCTGGATGGTGAGCCGGCCCGGCGGCACGTGCTCGTCGGTGAAGACCTTGCCGCCCTGGCGGACCATCGTGAAGTCGAGCAGGTAGACGCCCGGCGGGAGCGCCTTGATCGTGGCGTCGACGGTGGCCTTGGCGCCGTGGGCCACGTTGGCGGTGAGGGCGCCCGCGCGCTGCTGGGTGACGAGCTTGCCCTTGCCGTCGTACGCCCGGTACGCCAGGTAGTAGGTGGAGGGCGTCCAGGTCTCGGCGCCCTTGTTGGTGACGGTGACCTTGACCTTGCCGTCCTGGTTCTGCAGCACCGGCGGGTCGGGGACGGGCTTGGGGAAGCCGTAGGAGGCGTTGTACGGCGAGTGGGTGACGTACAGCTTGGGCGGGTTGGCCGTGGCGTGGCCGGTGAGCTTCTTGAACCCGAGGGGGTCGGTGGCGGAGGCCCGCAGGGACAGGCCGTGGTTGGCCTGGGTGCCGTTCACCCAGCGCTGCACGAGGTCGCGTCCGCCCTTGCCGAGGTCGAAGAGCTCGCCGGCGGCGGGGCAGGCGGACCTGGACTGGCCGAGGCCGATGTGGCCGTAGGCGAAGGACTTCGAGGCGAGGGCCCCGCCCACCGGGGGGCCGGGGTAGGCGGTGCCGGTGCCGGCGGTCCAGGGCCCGGTCACGGGGTGCACGGAGACCGGGCGGGGCTTGCAGGAGGCCGAGTCGAAGTTCACGACCTGGAGCTGCACGCCGAAGATCTGGTGGTTCCTGAGCTCCTCGTCGAGTCCGGGGAAGCCGAGGTAGGCGGCGGAGGCGCCGTCCGGGCCCCTGCCGACGTGGAGTTCGCTGGAGCCGACGACGGAGCCGCCGCTGCGGACGGTCATGGAGGTGGAGGCGGACGTGGCGTCGACGGAGGGGTCGACGCGGACGGGGTAGGCGCGGGCCGGGTCGGCGAGCCAGTCCCGGTCGGCGGTCACCTTCAGCGCCTGGCCGCCGTCCGGCTGCCGGACGAGTTCGTACGTCACGGCGTGCGAGACGGCCTGGGCGGCGTCCTCCATGAACCCGGCCGGGACGACGGCGCGGGTACGGCCCTGGGCGTCGGCCAGCAGGATCGATCCGCCGTCGATCCGGGCGGTCAGGCCCTTGAGGCGGAGCGGGAAGACGAAGCTGTTCGGGGCGGCGGGGGACTTCAGGACGAGCGTCTCCTTGACGCCGCCGGCCTGCGCGTCGAGCCAGAGGTCGGTGTCGGGGAGCACCTGCCCGTAGGCGACGCGGGTGCCGTCGGCGGTGCCGGCCGCGGGGGCGGCGCCGCTCAGCCCGTAGCCGAAGGACTCGCCGGACGGCAGGGTGAGGGAGGCGAGCTCGCCGGCGTCGGCCCGGTCCGCGAGGCGCAGGGCCACGGGGCCGGCGGCGTTGGCCCAGCCGCCCTCCCGCTCCACCAGGCGGTTGTCGACGGGGTGCCAGGAGCCGTCCTCGCGGCGGTAGTTGACGGGGCTGGTGGAGACCTCGGTGGTGCGGGTGCCGTCCTGGTTCGCGTACGTGCGGCTGAGGGCGTCCCGCTCCGAGACGATCTCCTTGCTCGTCCTGCGGTCGAATCCCCTGACCCGCGCGGGGGCCGGCGTGGTGACCTCCGCCGTGTTCCGGCGTACCGCGGGCCGGGTGGTGGCGGGGCCCTTCAGCGGGTACTTGGCGCGCAGGGACCGCGGGGGGTCGTCGTTGCGCGCGCCGCCCGCGAGGTGGCCGAGCCCCTCGGCGCTCCCCCACCGCTGGCCGGGTCCCCTGGCCTCGGCGGGCCTGTCCGGGAAGGACGGGATGCCCCCTTCGGCCCCGGCGAGGGAGCCGACGGCGATGACCGTCGCCAGGGCGAGCGCGATCGCCTTGCCCCAGCGGGAGCGCAGGAGTCTCGGCATCAGGAACTTGCGTGCGAGTTTCCGGTACGCCGGCACGGTTCCCCCCACGGGACGAGCGGATGATCGGGGGGAGCCTGACGGTTCGTCGGGCTCTTTGTCGACTCGTTGACAGGTTCATTCATCTGAGCGTTATTCCACCGTGACCCCCTCCCTCCGGCATCGAACGCGCGTTTCCTTGCGAGCGCTCGAAAACCGGGGGCGAGGGCCGGGTTCCGCGGGAGACCGGGAAAGAGGTCGCCTCAGGCAATTCACTTCACCGGGAAGACGGGGTGAGTCCGCGCACTGTTCACCTCGCGCCGGGCGTCGCCCGCACCGGGCCGGACGCGAGCCCGGTGGCGGCGGGGGCGCGGCGGCCGGTTCCGCCACCGCCCCGCCGTCCGCGCCCGGCCGGCAGCCGTACGACCGGGCGCGGCGCGGACGGCGCGCATCCCCGGCGCGCGGAGACCGGACCCGCGCGGACGGCAGCGGCACGGCAGGGCTCCCACCGGCCCGGACGTGCGGCTCGACGCCTCCGGGGGCGGCACCCCGGGGTGCCCGGNCCACCGCC
>NZ_CP095474.1:335295-341458 GCF_023614315.1 Streptomyces sudanensis
CCGNNCCCTCCCGCCCCCGCGGTGCGGGCGGTCGGCGCGGTGTTCGCGCGGGCACTTGCCCCTCCCCCGACGAATCGTCAAGTCGACATTCCGTCAACCATTTTCCGATTGTGGCCGGTTGCCTTCGTCGTTTACTTCCAAGATCCCCATCAAGGGTTTTTGTTCACTCGACTGAAACGGCAGCGTTCACCTTCAGACGCTTAACGTCCACGCCATGAATCGGATTTCACCCCGTGTGCTCGTCTCCGCCACCGCCCTGGCCACGGCCCTGGCGACCGTGCTCCCGCTCACCGGTGCCCTCCCCTCCGCTCCCGCGGCGGCCGCCGTCTCGCTGACCTGCGGCTCCGGCGGGGCCACGTACACCCTGGACTCGGCGGGCAAACTCAACAGAGCCGACATGCCGGACCCGGCGACCGGCAACGCGCTGCCCGCCGGCACCACCATCGACACCACCTGGACCGGCTACGGCCACATGTTCGCCGGCCCCAGCGCCACCTTCTACGGCATCAAGTCGGACGGGCTGTACTACAGCCACCGGGTCAGCTCCAGCAGCACCTGGGACGTCCACCACCGGAAGATCAGCCCCAGCTTCACCGCCTTCACGGCCGCCGACCGCAAGGACGACATCACCATCGACCGCGGCGGCTACATCTGGACGCTCTCCGGTGCCACCAACGACCTGCGCTGGTACCGCTACGACGCGGCCGCCGACCAGTTCGTCCAGGGCAGCGGCAAGATCGTCGACAAGGGCTGGAACTACGACGCGATCTACGCGGCCGACCGCGGCGTCATCTACGGCCGCGACGCCACCGACGGCAAGCTCTACCGCTCGCGCTACGACTACACCAGCCAGCGCTGGATCGAACGCCACGTGCCGGAGTCCTTCGCCGACTGGAGCGACACCAAGTTCATGCCGTCGTACGGCGGCGACACCCTGTTCCGCGTCAAGGGCAGCGGCGCGGTCGCGTACTACCGCTTCGACGAGGACGTCCGCGACTGGACCGTCTACAACAAGCAGGTGGAGGCGTCCGGCTGGGCGGGCTTCGTCTCGGTCTCCGCGGGCCCCGACATCTGCCGGCTCAACGTCAACCACACCCCCGCGGCGACCCCGGTGCCGCTGGAGTCGTACACCCCCAACTCCGTCATGCAGGCGTCCGACGGCAAGCTGGAGTTCGCCTACACCGACAACATCGGCCGCCTGGTCCACGGCCGCACCGACCCCGCCGACATCAACGGCGCCCAGTGGACGGTGATCTCCGAGCAGGAGGCGTTCGCCGGCCGGCCCTCGCTGTCCGAGCACACCGACGGCCGCGTCGTCGTCACCGCCCACAACACCTCCGGCAGCGTCTGGCAGCGCAACCAGACCGCCAAGGGCGCCGCCGGCTGGGGCGGCTGGATCGACCTGGCGGGCGCCATGCCGCACCACCCCGTCACCGGCAAGACCCCCACCGGGCTGATGACCCAGTTCGCCCTCGACGCCAACGGCAGGCCCTGGTACCGCATCCAGCAGCGCGCCAACGTCGACTTCATGGGCTGGTCGCAGCTCTCCGGCAGCGGCTTCACCGGCCCCCTCACCGCCGTCACCGTGCGCGACGGCATCCAGCTGTTCGGCAGGAAGGCCGACGGCACCCTCGCCACCGCGCTGTTCAAGGAGGGCGGCACCCTCTCGGCGTGGGCGTCCCTCGGCGCCCAGACCGTCGCCGGCACGCCGTCCGTCGTCATCTACCCGGGCTACCGCATGCGCGTCTTCGCCACGGACGCCGACGGCAACGTGGTCACCACCGGCCAGTCCGTCGAGGGCGGCGCGTACGAGGCGTGGGAGACCGTCGCCGGGGTCACCGCGCAGGGCTCCCCCAGCGCCGTCATCTCCCCGCTGACCGGCCTCACCGAGATCGTCGTCCGCGGTACCGACGGCTACGTCCACAACACCGGCGAGACCACCCAGGGCAGCGCCGTCTGGCGCACCTGGCAGCAGGTGGGGTACGAGACCTCGGCCACCGAGCCGACCGCCTTCACCTACACCAGCCCCACCGGCCCGACCTGGGCCTACACCTTCCGCACCGCCGACAACCAGACCCGCATCTACCAGGTCCAGCAGACGTCCGCGCTCAGCGTGACGCGCACCCGCGCCGACGCGCCGAGCTTCCGGGGCGGCAGGCTGCCCGCCCCGCCCGCCGAGTGACCTGACGACCCCCGAGGGAGCCCGGCGGCACCGCCGCCGGGCNCCCNCNGNNNGGNANGTGNTCCCGNTCCCCTCCTCCCGCCCTCCCGGCACGGAGCGGGACGGGGACGGCCGGCCTTCTCCCCACGGCCAGGTCCCCACCGGACCGGAAAGGTCTGCACACCGTGCCCCGACCACGTCCGCGCGGCCTCGGCGCCGCGCTCCTCGCCCTGACCCTGCTCCTCCTCGGGGTCGCCGCCCCGCCCGCAGCCGCGAGCGGCACGCAGCCGTCGACCGACGGCCTCATCGGGACCGAGCAGGTCCTCTTCCGCTCCGGGACCGCCGGATACGGCTGCTTCCGCATCCCCACGATCATCCGCACGAAGGCGGGGACGCTGCTCGCCTTCGCCGAGGCCCGCCGCTCGCCCTCCTGCGCCGACCGGGGCGCGATCGACACCGTCGTCCGCCGCTCCACCAACGGCGGCCGCACCTGGAGCCCCATCCGCGTGGTGCTCGCCGGCAGCGACACCGACCCGGAGGCGCCCTACACGCGCGGCAACCCCTCCCCCGTGGCCGACCTGCGCACCGGCGACGTCCACCTGCTCTCCACGTCGGAACCGGCCCAGCCGGGCGGCAAGAGGCTGCCGCACGTCCAGCGCAGCACGGACGACGGGCTGACCTTCGGCGCGCCGAAGCCGCTGCCCCGCCTGTCCGGCCTCCAGGACGGCTGGTTCGGCACCGGCCCGGCGCACGGCATCCAGCTGAAGCGCGGCGACAAGGCGGGCCGGCTGGTGGTGGGGGCGTACGAGTCCCCCTCGCGGCCCGGCCAGGACCCCCAGCTCGTCGGGGTGCTCTACAGCGACGACGGGAACGAGTGGTTCGCGAGCACCACGGCCGACTCCTTCGGCCCCGGGCTGATGCCGGGCGAGCCGACCGTCGCCGAACTCGACAACGGGCACGTCTACATCAACGCCCGCAACAACAGCGGCACCTCCTCCGGCCACCGCACCCACGCCGTCAGCACCGACTCGGGCACGACCGTGCCCGCGCAGCAGGTGGTGCCCTCGCTCACCGTGCCCCAGGTGCAGGCGTCGGTCCTGGCGCTGGAGCGGACCTACCGCGCCACGCCCGGCGACACGCTGATCCTCTCGGCGCCCTCCCACCCGACCGACCGCCAGGACATGAGGATCCGCTACTCCACGGACCGCGGCACCACCTGGCGCGACGCCGCGCAGATCAATGCCAAGCGGGCGGGCTACTCGGACCTGGTGGAACTGACCGACGGCGAGATCGGCCTGGTCTACGAGGGCGGCGACGGCTTCTCCGCGGCCCACGTCTACTTCAACCGCTTCACCCCGGCGGCGGCCGGAGTGCCGGGCACCTTCACCGGAAAGGTGCACCCGCAGCCCTCCCCGGCGGCGGGCCGCACCACCCCCGACGCCACCGCGAACGCCAACGACGCCTACCTCGGCGGTGGCGCGGCGCTCGGCGCGGGCCGCTGGGGCCAGGGCCTGGCCCTCGACACCGCCGGCGAGCACGCCGACGTGCCGTACACGCCGGAGACCGACCCGGGCGACGGCGACTTCACCTACTCGCTGTTCTTCCGGTACCAGGCGCAGTCCGGCGACACCCGGCAGCGGGTGCTGATGTGGGCCTACGGGTACGGCGCGACGGAGCCGCAGGTGTGGGTGCGGGCCCAGCCCGGCCAGGACCGGCTCTACGCCCGGGTGCACGGCGCGGGCGGCATGGCCTCCGCCGCCCTGGCCGACCCGGGCGCGTCGACCGCCTTCGGCGACGGCGCCTGGCACCACCTGACCCTGGTGCGCAGCGGCGACCGGATCACGCTCTCGGTGGACGGCACGTCCTCGGCGCAGGCCACCGGGGTGGCGGGGCCGGTCGCCCCCGACCGCGCCGCCGGTGTCGACGGCATCCGGCTCGGGGCCCTGCCCGGCACCACGGCCAGCGAGGTCCTCGGCGGCGACCTGGACGAGTTCCGCATGTACCGGGGGGCGCTCACGGACGCCCAGCTCGGCGAGTTGCGCGCGTCCAACGCGGCCCCCGCCGCGGACGGTTCGCTCGCCGTGCGGCTGCCGTTCCAGGTGGTCGACACCGCCGACGTACCCGCGCTGTCCCCGGTCGCGATCGAGGACGACGTCTCGGGCCACTGCGCGGACGGCACCCTGCTGGGCGGGCTGCCGGGCGAGGTGGCCGGCCGGATCGGCAGGGGCGCCGTGTCGGTCTCGGCCTCGCGGCCCGGTGTCGAGGTGCCGTACCTGCCGGCCCTCGACGTGGGCTCCGGCGACTTCACGTACACCCTGTGGTTCCGGCACACCCTGACCAGCACCGACGCCAACGCCGCCCTGCTGTGGGCGTACGGGTCGGTCTCGGGGGAGCCCTCGCTGTGGGTGCGGGCGCAGCCCTCCCAGCGGCGGCTGCTCGCCTGGGCCGAGACGCCCGCGGGCCCGGTGCAGGTGGCGCTCGGGGACACCGGCTCGTCGGCCGCCTTCGGCGACGGCGCCTGGCACCTGCTGGCCCTCACCCGGAGCGGGAACACGCTGCGGCTGAGCGTCGACGGGACCGCGTCCGCCGAGGCGACCGGCCTGTCCGGCGCACTCACCTCCGCCGGGACGCCGGAGGGCCTGCGGGTGGGCTCCAAGCCGGGCAACTTCGACGTGCTCACCGGCGCCCTGGACGACGTCCGGCTCTACGGGCGCGCGCTCACGGCGGCCGAGCTGACGAAGGTCGCGCAGTCCGCCGTCGGCTCCGGGGGCGGCTACCCGGCCGACCGGCCCGCCCTGTGGTGGTCCATGGAGAGCGGCCACACCGAGGTCCACCAGGTGGTCAGGCCCGCCGCGGGCCCGGCGACGCCGGACTCGTCGGTGCACTGCAACCACTCGTTCGTACGGGGCGGGGCCCGGCCCACGGCCCTGGCCGGCGGCGGCAGGTTCGGCGCAGGCCTCCCCCTGGACGGCGCGGACGACTCGGTGGAACTGCCGTACGGCGCGGACGAGGCCCTGGGCTCCGGTGACTTCACCGTGGCGACCTGGCTCCGCTACACGGCCGGCCAGACCAGCGCCGACCAGGTGGTCTTCTGGGCGTACGGCTTCGGCGCCTCCGAACGGCAGGTGTGGCTGCGGGCCCAGCCGGGCCAGGACCGGCTGACCGCCCACCTCCAGACCGACACGGCCACCACCACCGTCCACACCGTCGACGGCAGCGCGGCCCACGCCTTCGGCGACGGCGCCTGGCACCACGTGGTGCTCCAGCGCTCGGGCGGGAGGCTGAGCCTGTCGGTGGACGGCGGCACGCCCGGCGAGGCCGCGGCCCCGGCCGGTTCGGTGACCCACCAGGACGGTTTCGCCGTGCTCGGGCTCCACCTGGGGGCCAGGCCGGACGGCGCCAACCGGCTGAAGGGGTCGCTGGACGAGTTCCGCCTGGTGCGGCGGGCGCTGACGGCGGAGGAACTGACCGCCCTGCGCACGTCCAACGCGGACACCGGGACGGCCACCACCGTCCGGCTCCCGTTCGAGACGCTGTCGCCCCAGCCGTACGCCCGGATGTGAGACGGGCCGGCCGGGCCCGTACGGCACGTGCGCGGCCCCGCCGCCGACCGGGTGGAGCGACCCGGCCGGCGGCGGGGCGCCGGCTTGGGCCCTCACCGGATCCGCCCGGCCCCACCGTCTTCCGGTCTCGCCGCCCTCCGGCCCCACCGTCTTCCGGTCTCGTCGCCCTCCGGCCCCACCGTCTTCCGGTCTCGCCGCCCTCCGGCCCCACCGTCTTCCGGTCTCGTCGCCCTCCGGCCCCACCGTCTTCCGGTCTCGTCGCCCTCCGGCCCCACCGTCTTCCGGTCTCGTCGCCCTCCGGCCCCACCGTCTTCCGGTCTCGTCGGACGGGCGGGCCGCGACCGCCGCGGACGGAACGGGCGGCGCGGACGGCAGGGGNCGCACGGGCCGGTGCGGTCGGGGCGGGCGGTGCGGTAGGCGCAGGTCACATGTACATGTC
>NZ_CP095474.1:341468-351461 GCF_023614315.1 Streptomyces sudanensis
AACGGNGNTGNGTNGGGNCGGGCGGGGACGGCACCGCCTGCCGGGCGGGCCTCACGGGCCGTACGGGTACCGTCTGCGCCGGTCGGCCGCTCAGCCCGTCGCGGCGGGCGGAAGGACCCCCGCCCGGGCGGCGCGGTCGGCGAGGCCCAGGAGCAGCCGTTCGCCGTGCGGCCGAGCCACCAGCTGGAGGCCGACGGGCTGCCCCTGGGGGGTGGTCCCGGCGGGCAGGCTGAGGGCCGGGTGCCCACTGATGTTGAACGCCCAGGTCAGCGCGACGCTCATCCGGTCCCCGGGGCCGTCGTGGCCGTGCGGCGGGTTCGGTGTGGTGGGCGTGAGGAGGAGGTCGGTCCGCCGGAAGAAACCGGTCAGCCGCCGTTCGTTGGCGGTGATCCTCCCGAGGTCGTCACGGGAGGGCGAACCCGCCCGGAGGGCCGTCCAGGCCGGGGCGGGGTCGACGAGCACGAGGTCGGCGTCCTCGTCCACGGCGACCAGTCCGGCGCCGGCCAGCGCGTCGGCGGCGCGCCGGGCGACGGCGGCGACAGCGGGGTCGGTGTCGGCGTACCCCAGGGTGGCCGACCAGGCCGCGGTGGGCGGGCGCGCGGGGTCCGGGNGCNCCCCGCGGGGGGCGTGCCGCCGACCGCGTCGAGGTAGGCGAGGGCGTCGCGGGGGTGCGGGCCAGGACGCCGGGCGAGTTCAGGCCGGCGCGGTCGCGGGCGGGCAGGAGGCCGTTGGTCGGCTTGAGGCCGAGGACACCGCACCAGGCGGCGGGGATGCGCACCGATCCGGCGCCGTCCGAACCGCTGGCGAGGGGGACCAGTCCGGCGGCGACCGCCGCCGCCGAGCCCGCGGAGGAGCCCCCCGGGGACCAGGCCGGGTCGAACGGGTTGAGGGTGGGGCCGCGGTCGGTGTGCCCGTACGTCTGCCAGCCCCGCCCGGTGCGCGGCGCCGACGTGGCGCCGACCGGCACGCACCCGGCCGCCGCCAGGCGGGTGTTCTGGTAGGAGCCGGGCCCCTCGCCGGTCTTCACCCCGAGCGGTACGCCCGCGAGCGGCAGCCGGGCGCCGCCGGCGATCCGGGCGTCCACCCGCGCCGCCTCGGCCAGGGCCCGCTCGGGCCACACCTCGGTGAACGCCCGCACTCCCGGGTCGCGCTCGCCGATGCGGGCCAGCGCCGCGGTGACGACCCCGACGGCCGTCAGCGCGCCGCGTCCCACCAGTCCGGCGACGTCCAGCGCCGACAGGGCCGCGTACTCGCGGGTGGTGATCACAGGCGTCCCCCTCCGGCCCCGGCGGCGGACCGCCGCGCTCCGGGCCGTCCTCCCGGGCCGGGAAGTATACGGAGCCCGGGTCCGCGTCCGCGTCCGCGTCCGCGTCCGTGTCCGTGTCCGGAGGGGGCCGCCCTTCCGGCCTGACCCGGCGCGTGCCCGGCCCGGCCCACGCCCGGCCCGCCGGTCGTCCGGCCCTCCGATTCCTCCCGCCCGCCGGTCGTCCGGCCCCGGCCGGGAACGAAGCGCCCGCCCCGGCCCGCCGGGCGAGGCGAGCGGGCCGACCGGCCCCGGCTCCGGCCCCCTCAAGGCGAGCGGCAGACGGCAGACGGCAGACGGCAGACGGCAGACGGCAGGGACCTACCGCCGCCCGGCCTGCCGGGGCGCGCGGGCGATCGCGGAAGGTGACGGGAGCGCGGTCAGGCGGGGGCCGCCTCCACCACCCGGGCAAAAGGTGCCCTATGCACGTACTCCGCCCTTCCGATAACAGTCCTGTTTCGTTCGCTCGCATTCTCGAAAGCTACCCACCGTTATGTGACCTGCGTCACTAAAGGGGTGGTGCCGATCGTGGTACAACTACGCAACTCCACAGGTGGCACCACCCCTCGCCACGATGTGGAGCGCCGGCACGCACCGGCGTCACAGCCAGGGCGATCACGTTCCGAGTCCACGGATCGCGATCCCAGGGCCGCCGATCGGACAACGGCGTTCGCTCACAGACCGCACATCCTCCCGGCGCAACCTCCTGTGCGCCGGTACTGCGCCATCGAGGTAGCCACCGTGTCACTCGACTCCATCACCACCTCCGTCGACGAAGCCGTCAGCGGGTTCTTCGAGCCCATAGCCACCTGGCTCGGGGAGATCGTCTTCTACTCCGTCCCCGTCGCCGGGACGGAGCTGCCGCTCATCGTCGCCTGGCTCGTGGTGGCCGGTCTGGTCTTCAGCGCCTGGTTCGGGCTGGTCCAGATCCGCAAGTTCAAGCTCGCCCTCGACGTGGTCCGGGGCAAGTACGACGAGAAGGGCTCGACCGGCGAGGTCAACCACTTCCAGGCACTGACCGCCGCCGTCTCCGGCACGGTCGGCCTGGGCAACATCGCCGGTGTGGCCGTCGCCGTCTCCATCGGCGGCCCCGGCGCCACGTTCTGGATGATCCTGTGCGGCCTGCTGGGCATGGCCACCAAGTTCGTCGAGGTCACCCTGGGCGTGAAGTACCGCGAGGTGCACCCCGACGGCACCGTCTCCGGCGGCCCGATGCACTACCTGCCCAAGGGCCTGGCCGACCGCTTCGGCGCGAACGGCAAGAAGCTCGGCAAGGTCCTCGCCATCCTGGCCTCTGTCTTCGTCCTGTTCTTCGGCCTCTTCGGCGGCAACCTCTTCCAGGTCAACCAGTCCTACGCCCAGCTCGTCTCGGTCACCGGCGGCGAGGACGGCCTGATGGGCTCGTCCGCCGGCGCGCTGTTCTTCGGCATCCTGGTCGCCGCGCTCGTGGGCGTCGTGCTGCTCGGCGGCATCCGCTCGATCGCCAACGTCACCAGCAAGCTCGTCCCCGCCATGGCCGGCATCTACATCGCGGCCTGCCTGGTCGTCATCCTGGTCCACGTCTCCGCCGTGCCGGCCGCGATCGCCACCATCATCGAGGGCGCGTTCAACCCGCAGGGCGTCGCCGGCGGTATCCTCGGCGCGCTGATCATCGGCTTCAAGCGGGCCGCGTTCTCCAACGAGGCCGGTCTCGGCTCCGCCCCCATCGCGCACTCCGCGGTGAAGACCAAGCACCCCGCCAGCGAGGGCCTGGTCGCCCTGCTGGAGCCGTTCATCGACACCGTCGTCATCTGCACGATGACCGCGCTGACCATCGTCATCGCCAACCCGGCGAGCTGGGCCGAGGCCCGCGCGGGCGAGTCCATCGGCGGTGTCACCATCACCTCCGACGCCTTCGCCACGGTCCTGCCCTGGTTCCCGTACATCCTCACCGTCGCGGTGCTGCTGTTCGCCATCTCCACCGTGCTCACCTGGGGCTACTACGGCCTCAAGGCGTGGACGCACCTCTTCGGCCGCAGCCGGGCCAGTGAGACCACCTACAAGGCCCTCTACACGCTGTTCGCGATCGCGGGCTCCCTGCTGACGCTGCAGACCCTGATCGACATGGCCGACGCCGTGCTCTTCATGCTCGCCGTCATCAACATCATCGGCCTGTACCTCCTCGCCCCCGTCGTCAAGCGCGAGCTGAACTCCTTCCTGGAGTTCGTCCGCCGCCGCGACGCCGGCGAGGCGGACGAGGACGAGGACCGGGAGCCGGTGAAGACCACCGTCTGACCGCCCCCGCGGCCCGGCCCCGAGCGGGCCCGCCCACACCTCGCGCCTGGTGTGGACGGGCCCGTCCGTCGTGCCCGCACCCGCTCCCACCAGGCAAAATCAGGGGTGGCCAGAAGGGGCGCCGGGCGGTTAGCGTGGGGGCAACGCGTCAGGACCACCCCTCGCACGGGGCCGGCGGACGCGCGGTGTGCCGGGAAGTCTGGTCGGCGTCCCAGGGCTCGTACGCCCTCGATCCGATCCCCCCGGAGGCCCACCCGTGACCGCTCCCCGCGACCGCTCCCCCTTCCTCGGCCTGCTGCCGCTCCCCGAGCGCGGCGCCGTCGTCCGGGCGCTGAGGACCGAGACGGTCGGCGGGCTGGTGCTGCTGGCGGCGGCCGTGGTGGCACTGGTGTGGGCGAACAGCCCGTGGAGCGGTGCCTACGAGGCGGTGCGCGACTTCCACTTCGGCATACCGGCGCTCGGCCTGGACCTCTCCGTGGGGCACTGGACCGCCGACGGGCTGCTCGCCGTCTTCTTCCTCGTCGCCGGCATCGAGCTCAAGCGCGAACTGGTGGTCGGCGAACTGCGCACCCCCGCCACCGCGGCCCTCCCGGTCATCGCCGCGCTCTGCGGGATGGCCGTGCCCGCCGCCGTCTACGCCGCGACGGCCGCGGCCGGCGGAGGCCGCCTCGGCGGCTGGGCCGTCCCCATGGCCACCGACATCGCCTTCGCGCTCGCCGTCCTGGCCGTGCTCAGCACCCACCTGCCCGCCGCGCTGCGGGCCTTCCTGCTGACCCTCGCCGTCGTCGACGACCTCGGCGCGATCCTCATCATCGCGGTGTTCTTCACCGGCGACCTGGACTTCGCCGCCCTCGGCGGAGCCCTCGCGTGCCTCGTCCTCTTCCACCTCCTCCAGCGCTTCCGCGTGCGCGGCTGGTGGTGGTACGTCCCCCTCGGCGTCACCACCTGGGCGCTGATGTACAACAGCGGCGTCCACGCCACCGTCGCCGGGGTCGCCATCGGCCTGATCCTGCGTACCACCCGCGACGAGGGCGAGGCCGCCTCCCCGGCCGAGCGGACCTCCCACCTGCTCCACCCGGTCTCGGCGGGCGTCGTGGTCCCCCTGTTCGCCCTCTTCGCCGCCGGGGTCGGCGTCTCCGCCACCGCCCTGGGCGAGGTCCTCACCCGGCCGGAACCGCTCGGCGTCGTCCTGGGCCTGGTCGTCGGCAAGACCCTCGGCATCTTCGCCGGCACCTACCTGGCCGCCCGCTTCACCCGGGCCCGGCTCAACCCGGACCTGGCCTGGGCGGACGTCCTCGCCCTGGCGGTACTGGCCGGGATCGGCTTCACCGTCGCCCTCCTCATCGGCGAGCTGGCCTTCCCCGACCCGGCCTCGACCGAACGGATCAAGGCCGCCGTCCTCGTCGGCTCCCTGATCGCCGCCGCCACGGCGGCCCTCCTCATCCGGCGCCGCAACGCCCTCTACCGGCGCCTGTACGAGGAGGAGACCCGCGACGACGACCACGACGGCATCCCCGACATCTACCAGCGAACCGGCCCCGCCCCGCACTGACCGGGGGTCCGGCCGCGGGCCCGCCCCGCACCCGGCCGGTCGCGGTGTCCGGCGGGGCAGGGCGGGGCGGGCGGTGGACGGGTTCCCGGGTCAGTTCTCCAGGCGGACCGGCATCAGCAGGGAGAAGGTCTCCTCGTCGTCGGGGCGGCGGACCGCGAGTGGCGTCGTCGGGGAACCGAGCTCCAGGACGAGCCGGTCCCGGGCTCCGGCGGTGAGCGCGTCCAGCAGGAAGGCGCGGTTGACGGCGACGTCGCCCGGGCCGTCGTCGCCGTCCTCGCACAGGACGACCGTGCCGTCGTCGGCCACCCCGAGCACGCTGAGGTCGTGGGACGCGCCGTCCTCCCCGCGCGCCTCGCCGGTACGGACGGGGCCGGTCCGCACCGCCTCCCGGAAGGCCGGCGCGTCGACGACGGCGCGGCGCCCGGCCGGCAGGCGGACCAGGCGGCGGTAGTCGGGGAAGGCGTGGTCGAGGCACTGGCCAGCCGCCTGGCGGTCCCCGGTCTCCAGGGTGATCCGGGCGCCGTCCAGCGCGAGTTCGGCCGTCCCCTCGCCGTCCAGCAGGGCCCGCATCGCGTCCGCGAGCGGGACGGGGACGAGGGCCTGGACGCGGGGGCCGCCGTGCCCGGCGGTGCCCGCCCGCGCGACGGCCATCCGGTAGCGGTCGGTGGCCACGACGCGGAGCCCGTCGCCCTCCGCGTCGAACAGGACGGCGTCGAGCATCGGCAGTTCCGGGTCGGAGCCGGCCGCGAAGCGAACCGCGTCCAGGGCGGCGGCCAGTTCGGGGGCGGGGACCGTCAGCCGGGCGGTGCCGGCGGTGGTGCGGGGCGAGGCCATGGGGTTCTCCCTGTCGTCGAGTAGTGCTCGGAGCGTGGAGAACTCGCCGCGGGCGTCGGCCAGTCCGCGTTCGAGGCGGCGCAGGTGCGCCTCCAGGAGCCCGCGCACCAGGTCGGTGTCCTCGTTGGACCAGCCGGCCAGCACCAGCCGGATGTCGGCGAGCGGCATGGCGGCCCGGCGCAGCCGCGCCAGCAGCCGCGCCTCCGCCACCTGCTCCCCGGCGTACCAGCGGTAGCCGCTCACCGGGTCCACCCTGGCCGGGACCAGCACCCCGGCCCTGTCGTAGAACCGCAGGGTGCTCACGCCCAGTCCGCTGTCCCGGGCCATCTCGCCAATGCTGCGCATCTCGCTCTCCACACCCGGGACTCTGGGCCCTCCACAAGGTCGAGGGTCAACCCCGCCTGTCGGATTGCCGCGATGGGCCTCCGTCTTCGCGGGCAGGACGGGCGGACCCCGGCGGTCCGCGCAGTGGCCAGCCGGCCCGACGGCCCCGGGAAGTCCTCGCCCCGCCGGAGGTCATTCCCGTATGCGGTCGTGGTCCACAGCCGCCTAGGCTCCCCCTGTGCCGAGCCCACACCTGCAGCGGATCAACTCCTTCCTGTCGGCTTTCGCCCGTCGCCAGGCCGCGCGCACCGTCGACCTGCCGGGCGGTTTCGCCGTGTACGACGACGCCTTCGCACACTCCCGCGCGAACAACCAGGTGATCGTCGACACGGCCGTTGATCCCGAAGCGCTACCGGCCATCGCGGAGGAGGCACTGGGGCACCTGCCGCACCGGCTGATCTCCGTGCTCGACGACGAAGCCGGAAGGGCGTGCGCGGAGCCGCTGATCCGGGCCGGGTACACCCACTCCGCCTATCTGGTCATGCTGCACACGGGACCGGTGCCGACCGGCGGGAATGCGGAGAAGGTGGATCTCGACGCGATACGCGTCCCCCTCACCCGGCGGTGGCGGGGCTTCCTTCCGGACGTCGACGACGAGGTCCTGCGCCATCTCGTCGACCGGCGCGAGGCCCGCCGCCGCGGAGCCGACGTCGTCCACTTCCTCGGTGCCCGCACGCAGGAGGGTGAGGTCGCCTCATGGGCCGACCTCTACCTGGACCGGGCGAACGGCACGGCCCACATCGAGGACCTGGTCACCTCGGAGGCCCACCTCGGACGCGGTTACGCCGACGCCGTCCTGGCCACCGCCTTGCGCCTGGCCGCCGACGAGGGCTGTGGCATCCGGTTCCTGACCGCCGATGCGACGGACTGGCCACGGCACTGGTACGAGCGCCGCGGCTTCTCCGCCATCGGCCGCTCCCACTGCTTCGAGCGCGGCTGACCGCGAGGTCGCCCGCGTCGGCGGCGGGGGGCCGGTGCTTCCGGGCAAGCCGCCGTTCGTCGAGGATCACCGAACCGACCGGCCGCCCCGGTCGCGGCGATCGCGTCGCAGAGCACCGGCGGCAGTACCGGCGAAACCCGCATGCGCATCGCGGTCACGCAGGCCGCCTACGGGCCGGTGTTCCTCGAACGGCCTGATCACTCCGGGTTTCCGCCGGGCAGCCCGGGCCTTCGCCGCCCGCTCCGGGGCTTCCGCCGGGCTCCCCCGCCGCAGGCCGCCTACCGCGTGATGGTGCACGTGGTACGGGCGTGGGGCGTGCCGTTGGCGAGGACGGTCAGGTGGTGCTCGCCGGGCCGCAGGGACCCCGTCGGGTGGCTGCGTTCGACGGTGCGGCGCCCCGCCGACCGGGGGGTGCTCTGGGAGAGGAAGTGCAGGCGCGTCCTGCCGGTGCCGCCGCGGGCCGGGGTGAGGGCGTAGTGGAGGATCAGGAGTTCGCCGGCCGCCCGGCGGGGGTCGAGGTGGAGGTCGAACGTGAAGGCCAGCGGCTGCCCCGCGGGGACGGGGCCGCCGGTGGGGCGGAGGCCGGTGACGCGTACCGGGATGTCGGGGGCGGCGCCGACCAGGGCGAAGGCGTCCAGGTCGCCCCGGCGGATCAGCCCGCGCAGTCCGTGGCGCAGGACGGCGGCGGTGTGGGGGCCGCCTTCCCGGGTCCACCGGCGCGCGGTGGCCACGGCGGTCTCGGGGTGGTCGTGGGCGATGTCGTTGAGGTGGTTGGCGACGGAGCGCCGCACGTACGTTTCGGGGTCGTGGCGGAGCCGGTCGAGGAGCGGGAGGGTGAGCGCGGGGTCGGCGAGCAGGGGGACGCGGGTGGCCCAGGGCAGGCGGGGGCGCGAGCCCTCCGAGGCGAGGCGCCGCAGGTGGACGTCGGAGGAGGCCGCCCAGGTGTGGAGCTGCGCGAGGGTCCGCTCGGGGTGGGCGGCGAGGAAGGCGCGGACGGCGAACTCCGCGGAGGCGTACGGCGTCAGCGCCGCCAGGGTCCGCAGGGCGTCGTCCGGGTGGTGGAGGCCGTGGCCGGCGACGTACTCGGTGGCCGGCCAGGCGCTCCACAGGTCCAGGTCCGTCCCGGCGACCGCCCGGCGCAGGACCTCCGCCGCCTGCGGGAACGACCGGGGGAGGCACCGCGCGAGGCAGGCCGCGACGTGCGCGACGCGCTGCTTGAGCTCCAGGGCCTCCAGCCCGTCGGCCGCGGCGGCCTCGAAGTCCGCCGCCGCGAAGCCCGGGTGCACCCGGGTGACGGCGGACGCCAGCGCGCCGATGCCGGCGGGGTTGATCTCGTCCTTGAAGGGCTTGGGCATGGGTGCTTCCACGGTTGCGGGCCCGGGGCCCCGGCGGTGCGGGGCCCCGGGCGGGGGCGGGTGCGTCAGTCCTGGGCGGCGATCTCGCCGACGTCCATCGACAGGCCCTCGTCGATCAGGGCGAACAGCGGCCGGCAGGCGGGCAGTTCGGGCAGGGCCTCGGCCGCCTTGAGGGCGTGCGCCCTGGTCTCCCACTCGGCCACGTCGATCCAGGTGCGCTCGTCCACGCGCAGCAGCTTCAGGCTGCGGAGCCCCTCGCAGTTCTCGCGCACGGCGACTGCGAACCGGGGGTGTTCGGCAAGGAGCTTGTCGGTGTCGGCCGGGTCGACGGTGAAGCGTACGACCTCGATGGCAGCGGGCTGCATGGTTCGTCCTCACGATGGTGTTTCAGGAGCGCCGTTTCGGCGCCGGACTCCACGATGAGGGAGCCTCGCGACAACCCCCTGTCGGTGTTTCCGCGTGATCGGCGTCACTCCAGGGTGAGGTCGTGGAGGGTGAGGCGGACCTCCTGGGGGACGAGGGCGTGGGAGGGCCTGGGCGGGAAGTGCCGGCCGGTCCCCTCCGCGTGGCGGACGCGGTCCAGGCGGAAGGCCCTGGCGCCCTCACGCAGGCGGCACCAGCCGGCCAGGTACCAGTCGGCCGGGTGGCGGCCCTCCCCCGCGGTGAGCAGCAGTCCCGGCTCCACCTCCCGCGTGGAGGGGCGCCCGCGGGCGTCGGCGTAGTCGATCCGTACGCACTCCCGGCGGCGGATGGCGTTGCCGATCACCGTCCACACGGCCGTCGGGGCCGCCGGGGGTCCGTCGGCCCGCCCCATGAACTTGACCCGGCCGGCCAGGTCCCGGGCTCCCGCCGTGGACGCGTCGGGCATGGCCGCGAGCAGCTTCGACAGCGCGCTCGCCGCCTGCCCGGCGAAGGGCGTCCGCCACAGCGGCACGAGCGCGAGCGCCACCGCGACCGCCTCCTCGGCGGTGAAGTTCAGCGGCGGCAGGCTGGCCCCCTTGTCCAGGGCGTATCCGCCCCGGCGGCCGGTCTGCGCGTAGACAGGCACACCGGCCTGCTGCAGGGCGGCGATGTCACGCTCGATCGTGCGGACGCTGACCTCGAACCGGGCGGCCAGGTCCCGTGCGGACCTGAACCGCGGGGCGGCGGCGCGCAAGTGTTCCACCAGGGCGTACAGGCGATCGGTTCGGTTCACTCCCCGACCTTATGCCGCCTGTCGGGGCCCACGGGGGCGTCGGGGGCGGTGGCGGTCGGGGCCACGACGGACACCGGGGACGGAAGGCGCGATACCAGGACCGGGGACGGAAGGCGGGGTGCCGGGACCCGGGGACGGAAGGCGGGGTGCCGGGAC
>NZ_CP095474.1:351521-387527 GCF_023614315.1 Streptomyces sudanensis
GACGGAAGGCAAAGTGCCGGGCCCGGGGTCCGGGGACGGAAGGCGGGGTGCCGGGACCCGGGGGCGGAAGGCGGGGTGCCGGGACCGTGTGCCAGGACCGGGCGGCCCGGAGGTCCCCTGTCCGGGCCGCCCCCTACCCGGGGCGTCCGGCGAAGAAGTCCGCGACGGAGGACGCGAGCGCCTCCGGTGCCTCCTCGGCCACGTGGTGCCCCGAGTCGATGCCGTGGCCCCGCACGTCCGTCGCCCACCGCCGCCAGATCTCCACCGGGTCCCCGTACAGGTCCCCCAGGTCGTCCCGGAGCGACCACAGGACCAGTGCCGGGCACCCGATCCGCACTCCGGCGGCGCGGTCCTCCTCCTCGTGCCGGCGGTCGACGGTCAGGCCCGCCCGGTAGTCCTCCAGCATCGCCCGCACCACGTCGGGGTTCCTCATGGCCGCGCGCCACTCGTCGTGGTTCTCCCGCCCCATGCTCCGCGGGTCGCCGCGGTACCAGCCGTCCGGGTCGGCGTTGATGACCCGTTCGGGGATGTCCGGCTGGGCGAAGAAGAACCAGTGCCACCACTGCGTGGCGAACTCCGGCGTGATGCGGGACAGGTGCTCGGAGACGGGCAGGCAGTCGATCAGCGCCACGCGCGACACCGCGTCGGGGTGGTCGAGCGCGAGGCGCAGCGCGACGGCGCCCCCGCGGTCGTGCCCGGCGAGCGCGAACCGGGTGTGGCCGAGGGCGCGCATCACCTCGACCACGTCGCCGGCGACGGCCCGTTTGGAGTGCCCGGTGTGGTCCGCCGTGGGTGCCGGGCCGATGGACCGGCCGTATCCCCGGAGGTCCGGGCAGACCACGGTGAACCCGCGCCGTACGAGGAGCGGGGCGACCCGGTGCCAGGTCGCGGACGTCCGGGGGTGGCCGTGCAGCAGCACCACCGGCGGCCCCTCCCCGCCGTGGCGGACGAGGATCGACGCCCCGCCGGTCCGGACCCGCCTGGTCTCGAAGCCCTCGAACACGACCCGAACCTCCCGTCCTCGTCGGCGCGCCGCCCGCGACGCCCGCCGGCCCGGGGCGGCCCCGCGCCCTTCCGCGGGGGCCACCGGGCCGGCAGTCCGTGCGAACCGGCACCCCGGTCGGCGGATGTCGCAGCGGCACCACCCCTCCCGCCTGCCCCGAAGCCGGCCGCAGACACGGCTGCCCGGCTGGACGCGGGACGCGGGAGGCGGCAGGAGGCCGGCTTCGGGGCAGGCGGGAGGNGNGGNGTCNCGGGCGGCGGGCGCCTTGGTGGAAAAGGATGCCGGGGGCCGTAGGCGGCCGGGCGGGGTCTTCCCGGTGCCCGGAGCGGCGGCGCGCGGGGGCGCCGCTGCTTCACGGTCCGAGCGGTTTCAGGACGCCCAGGCGTTGCAGCTCCCCTATGTGCTCCGCCGCCCGTCGCGGCGCTTCGCCACCACTCACCAGCACTCCTGCCTCGATGTTGCGGTGGATCGCGGACTCGGTCAGGTTGGCGCTGCCCAGGAAGAGCGTGCGGCGGTCGGCCACGGCGAGTTTGGCGTGCTGGCGCGAACGGGGGTGGCGGACCGGGTCGCGTGCCCAGTGCCACAGGTGCAGCCCGGGCACCGAGGTGAACGCCTCGGCGGGTTCCCGGCCCGACAGCAGTCCTCCGGCCCCGGCCAACGTCTCGACGACGACGTGCGTCCTCACGCCTCGTTCCACGGCGGCGGCCAGGGCCCGTGTCAGAGCCGGGTACGGACGGGCCGCGTACGTCATGGCCAGCAGTTCCTCATGGGCGTCACCGATGACGTCGACGAGTACTTGAGCGGTCGCCCGTACCGGCACCATCGGCGTCGAGGGGCCGCTCCACACGGTGCGGACCCGCACCCTGTCCCGGGCGTTCGCCATGGCCGCGGCGTAGCCCCGCACATAGGCGGCTGCTTCGGGGAAGGGGACCGACTCGGCCTCCATCGCGTCGTACAGCGCCGTGACGGCATCACTGACCCCGGGTGTCGGAAGTTCGGCCAGCGCCCTCTCCCTCCTGTGCCTCTGTGCCAGGAGGGCGGCGAGGTCCTCGCTGCGGGACAGGCCGAGTGCCGCGACGGCGGTTTCGACCGCGGCCCCGAACCCCGTCCGGCTCACGGGCGCAGACCGGCCGGGGTCAGTACCTGCTCCCCGTCTCCCGACAGCGGGACGAGGAAGCGGCGGTCCAGGAACCGGTTGGCGCGTTCGCAGGTGGTCTCGGACACGAAGAGGCAGACGTGGCACGCGGCGCCGTGCAGGTAGTCGCCCGGGTCGTGGGGCAGGCGCTCGGAGCAGAGCGGGTCGGCTGAGCAGTGTTCCGCGTCGGACAGGGCGCGGCGGACGATCCGCTCGAAGTCACGCCCCTCGGCGAGGGAGACCAGACCTCCGAGGGTGCCTTCGGAGTCCGGAACGGCGGTGTAGATGAGGATTCCCGCTCTCGGGTTCTGTTCGTCTCCGGCGTAGACCCGTTCGGCCAGCGAGGCCGAGTTGTAACCGCATTCCAGGGCGATCGTGCGGATCAGCAGGTGCGAGAGGGTGTGCAGGGCGATGTAGCGTGCCCCGGGCCAGGCGTGGAAGGGGTCGAAGTCGCTCGTCTTGCGGTCCGATTTCCGGTTGGTGCGGAACCGCCCGTAGGCCTCCCTGTGCGCCTCCATCTGCGGCGACTTCTCCATGCGGGACGCCCAGTCGGCCATCAGGTCGTCCCGCACCCTCAGGAAGAGGCCCTCACCGCGGACCTCACTGGCCGGCACCCAGTTCTGCGCTCCCCGGGACAGGTCCACGCGGGTCGCGATCTCCGGGGATTCGGGGTCGGGGGCGTCGAGCCGGGTGAAACCGATCAGGGCGCGCACCTCACGCAGCCGCTCGACCTGGCGGACGTCCGAGAAGAACGCGTCCAGCGGGGCGGGGACGGGGACCTGCCGCAGGGCGAAGTCGTCGCTGGGCGGNGNANGGGCCCGGAGAGGGCCTCCCACTCGGGGCGGAAGAGGTCCGCCTGGACGTCGGGCGCGGAGGGGAGGGGGCCTTCCGCTCCCCGTTTGCGGGCTCCGATCGCCGCGAAGACGGCGTCGGCGTCGAACTCCTTGAGGAACCCGAACCGGGGCAGGCGCGACAGGAAGGCGAGTTCGGCCCGGTCCTCGATCTTCTCCAGTTCCGGCCAGTGGTCGTCGAGGAGTTTCTCGATGTCGCTTCCCCGGCTCCTGGGCAGCGCCAGCGCGCTGAGGGTGAGCGGGAACCACTGGTTGGAGGCGCCCGCCACCATCAGGACCGGCTCCCGGTCGCAGCCGTGGGGGGCGTAGGTGCCCAGGTGCGGGTGGCGGCCGCGGCACCGGGGGAGGTGGCGGCGCCCTCGTTCGCCCATCGCCTCGCGGATGTTGCGCTTGGTCCCGCAGGCGACGCACTCGATGGTGACGTTGGCGGCCTGGTTGCCGCCGTGGTCCTTCATGCGCAGCTTGGGGTGCGGGGTTCTGTCGCACGTCCGTCCGTGGTGGACGTAGGGGGTGTAGGGGAACTCGTCGAGGTGACCGGTCGTGCACACCAGGGTGAAGCGGGCGGCCACGGCGAGGGGTTTGCCCCGCCTGCAGTCGTGGACGAACTTCGCTTCGTGCGGCGCCCGTGGATTGGCGTTGACGAAGGCGAACTCGTCGGAGTCGGCGGCGGCCAGGACGTTGCAGGCGGTGCAGCGCAGCCACTGCGGGAACGGTGTGACGGGCACTCCGACTCCTTGTGCGGCCCAGCCCCTGGGGTCGGTGTCACCGCCCTCCAGCCAGGGGGCGGCCCGCAACTGGTCGATCCGTCCGCGCCCGTGGCGCTGGAGCGACCGGTTGACGGCGGCACGCAGCCGGGGCTCGTCGATGTCGTAGTGGGTGACACCGGAGTAGCTCCACGAGTCGATCCCCTTGACGAGGACCGAGAAGTTGGGCAGGTCGACCAGGGAGCCGACGCCTGCGGTGAACATGAGGTGGCTGGGGCGGACGGCGCCGACCCTGCGGTGGCTCCTGCTCTTCATCGTTGCGCCTTCCTGGGGGTGTCCGCGGGGGCGGGTCCGTACGCGTCGCTGTCCGCGGTGGCCGCCGGCTCGTCGTCGGTCCCGGTGCCGGCCGCCCCGAAGTCCCAGTGGGGGCCGCCGCCCGAGGGGTTCTCGGCGAAGTCTCCGCTGCCGGGCAGCAGGAGGTTGATCTCGTTCTCCGTCTCACGCATCGACATGCCGACGGTCAGTTCCGTCCATCGGGATCCGTCCGCCCGCCTGAGCAGCCCGTTCACGACGGCCGCCTTGTGCTTCTCCTTGCGGTAGCCGAGCGCCGAGCTGTTCTCGTCCCGTTTCCGCCGCCACTCGTCCTTCAGCCGGTCCAGGCGTTCGCCGAGGTACTGGCGGGGTCGCTCGCCTCCGACCCGTTCGGCTCGTTCCAGCAGTCGGCGTTCGACCTCCCGCGCCAGGGGGCCGTCGAGGTCCACGTCGTGGGCGTCCAGGTTGCGTGAGTTCTCGTAGGCCGCCTGGCGCAGGGCCGCGACGTAGGTGGCGGCGACGCCCCGGTCGAGGGCACGGCGGGTGAACGGGGTGACGGAGAGCGCTTCGACCTGGCGGTAGAAGGTGGCGTGGTAGTGCTCGAAGTCCTCGTAGTGGGCCAGGTCCCGCGGGCGCGACCAGTTGTAGAGGGTCACGACGAGGCCGGGGCGCGAGGCGTCGCGGCCGACGCGCGAGGACGCCTGGATGTACTCGGCCGTGTTCTTGGGCTGGCCGACGACGAGCATCAGGCCGAACCGCGACACGTCGACGCCCACCTGGAGCATGGACGTGGCGAGGACCACGTCGACCGCCTGCCTGGCGCTCGGTGTCATGGCGGCGCGTGGTACGCGCTTCTCCTTGAGGGCCGCCGCGTACTCGCGCAGGAAGGCGCGCCGCCGCTCCGAGGTGTCCCGCTCGGGGTCGAACCCGGTCTCCAGGCGCTTGAGCGCCGCGCCGATGTCGGCGGAGGAGATACGTGAGGTCAGTTCCTGGATGCTGAGCATGCCGGTGCGGCTGACGATGCGGTCCGACAGGGTCTCCCGGCCCTTGCGGCTGCCGTTGGAACGCACCCGGGTGGTGATGTCGTCGTCCATGTACCGCCGCATGCCGGCCAGTTCGCGGGTCGCGTTGAAGTAGCCGACGAGCGTCATGTACGGGTCCGCGGGCTTGCCGTAGTCGTCGAACAGCTGCTGCCCGGCCAGGAGCAGGGTCTCGGCGACCTGGATCTCCGCGGCCTTGAGGCGTGTTCCGTGCGCGCACACGCCCAGGTAGCGGCGGCCGGGGTTCTCGCGGCTCAGTTCGACCTGCCGGGAGAAGAACGTGTCCCCGACGTCGAGGACCTGCGGCGGGAAGACGGCGACCTTGCGTCCGAAGACACCGAGCACCTGGTCGGCGGCCCGCTTCGTGGTCGCGGTGGAGGCGACGATCTTGGGGCCGACCTCGTGGCGCCGCCCTCGGGTGTCGGTGAGGCTCCAGGTGCACAACTGGTCGACGGCCGACTCGAAGAGGCCGACGGTGGTGCCGAGGGCGCCGGAGATCAGGTGCAGCTCGTCCTGGATGATCAGGTCCGGGGGGCGCAGGCGGGTGACCGGCTGTGCCGTGACGGCGGGCAGGTCGCCCCTGGTGTTGTGCCGCCTTGCGCAGCCGGTCCTGGTGTCGAGGTCGTCGTGGCGGTAGCCGTGCCGGGGGCAGAGCTCCGTCACCCTGCCGAACAGCAGGCCGGCGTACCCGTTCCAGGGGAGCTGGGCGAACTTGTCCACGGTGGCGATGAGCAGGGCCGGGGCGAGCCGGTAGATCTCCTCGTCGACGGTGAGGACGGGGATGCCCTCGCCGGGGGACTCGCGCCGGGAGAAGGGGCACCGGTCCTCGCCCTCCCCGCGCGGGCAGTACAGCAGGATCCGGCGGCGGCCTTCGTCGTACTCCATGTGGGAGCGGGCCGTCAGCCCGCTGCCGCACCAGGGGCAGGTGAGGACCTGCAGGACACGGGCGTGCTTGTCGGTCGCGTTCTCCCGGGCCTCGGCGATCTGCTCCTTGGCCTCGTCGAACCAGTTCGGCGAGACGGAGGTCCCCACCCACAGCCCGATACGGAACGGGGTGGCGCCCCAGCGGGGGTCGCGTGCGAATTCCTCACGGCGCAGTACCTCGCAGGCGCTGACCAGCGCGGCGGCGCGCTGGAACTGCTGGGCGGTCAGGAGGCGCAGGGTGTAGCGCATCAGGACGCCGACGCCTGCCTCGCCGCTCCGGGCCTCCGTGCCCGAGCCGACCGTGCCCTGCAGGCGCCGCAGGGCGAACGTGTAGGCGGCCAGGCCGAGGTACGCCTCGGTCTTGCCACCCCCGGTCGGGAAGAAGAGCAGGTCGACGAGGGCTTCGCGGCCGGTACCGCGATGGGGGTGCCCGGGCCGGGTCAGGGAGTCGATGTTCAGCAGGACGAAGGCGAGCTGGAACGGGCGCCAGCTGGCGGCTTCCTTGCCTTGGGCGTGGACCTCGTCGTACGCCTCCCGGTAGGAGGCGTGATCGTCCTCCCGGCCGGTGCGGGCGGCGGCGATCGCGGTGTTGCGGCGCTGGAGCGCCATGGCGCGGTTGGCGAACCGGAACGCCTCCAGGGCCGCGTCGTCGGCCGCGAGCCGGTCGATGCCGAAGGTGATGCGGTCGCAGACCTCCATCGCCTGGCCGATGGCGGCGTCGGCCGACTCGCGGAGGTCGTCGGGGAGGGAGCGGGCCTTCTGCCGCTGCTGTTCGAGCCAGGAGGCGTACCCGTCGGCGAGCGGGGCCAGGGCGTCGCCGAGTTCGGTCCGGCGTGCGGGCACCGCGAGTGCCGCGAGTTCGTCCATGCCGAGTTCGAGGCCGCGCAGCAGTTCCTGCTCGTCCGTGCTCGGAGCGGTGGTGGCTCGGACGTCGTACTCGGGAAGCCATGTGGTGGTGAGACGGTGCGCGTTGCGCTCCCCGTCCCGGACGTGCGCGTGGACGGCGACGTTGCGGCCCTTGGCGTGGCTGAGGCTGTCCCGGTACAGGAGCCGGAGCCGGCGGTCCTCGGCGTCTTCCGGGGCCCTGTCCCGGTTCGCCGGGTCGAGCGGGTCGTCGACCGGGAGGAAGACCGCGGCCTGGCCGTCCGGGAAGGCGCTGACGTCGATCTCGGTCTGGAAGAGCCAGTGGGCGTCGCGCGCCTCGCGGCTGTCCTGCTGCCGGTTCACCAGGGCCAGTTCCACTATCCGCAGGTCCTCGGCGCCGTCCCGTCCCGTGTGCCGCCGCACCTGCACGTCGAGGACGACTCCCGCTCCTTCGAGTTCGACGGTCCGGTCCGCCGCGCCCGTCACGTCGACGTCCACCAGGTGCTCGACGGGTTCACGCGACCAGACCCTGCGGGTCCCGCCCCGGTCGGTGGCCTCCTCCGACTGCGTGTACCGCCCCCAGCGGACGGTGGCGCTGAGTGTGCCGACGGAGGCGGGGACCGTGAAGGACAGCCCCATGGAGGAGGCCCAGATGTGACCGGCGGCCTGCGGGGTCAGCCGGTCCTGCAGGCCCGTGTCGTCGCCCTCCTGCTCGTCGCCCGACTCCCCGTCCGTGCTCTGGGCGGCCGCGAGCGCGATCCGGTCCGCGGTGACGGTCCGCGGTCGCGGGCCGAGCATGCCCACCAGGTACCGGTCACGGGGGCCGGAGGAGGCGGTCGGCAGGCTCTCGGTCTCACCGTCCCACGGCCCCAGCAGGTCGCGGCGGACGTAGGCCACGAGTCCGTCCCGCACCTCGTAGGAGTCTCCGGCGCGGAACGTCTGGGGCACTTCCTCGAGCGGGTGCGGTACGGCGGTCTGGGCCGGCATGGGAGGGTCCTTTCGGACGGGTCCGGAGGAGCACGAGCCGGAGCGGGCCGCGCAACACCACAGAAGGATAAATTGTTGACTCAGTTCACACAATAACCCGGTGGTACTTCCCCCTCCGGAGGCGGAAGTCCCTAGGCTGGTCCCCGCCGTCACCGTCCATCCGCGACCCGAGGATGCCCATGCCCCGACTCGCTCTCTCCGACGACTTCGTCGCGGACCTCATCTCGCTGCAGAGGCCCGTCCAGAAGGAAGTGAACGACGCGATACGGATGTTCCAGAGCATGAGCGTCCCCCAGCTCCACGCCAGCAAGGGCATGCATCTGGAGAAGCTCGAACGGGCCCGCGATCCCCGGATCCGCACGATCCGGGTCACCAGGGCCTACCGGGGCGTCCTCCTGGCTCCCGACGACGGAAGCGGGCTGTTCACACTCCTGCGGGTCGCGCCGCACGACGAGGCGATCAACTGGGCCTGCAAGCGCGCCTACTCGGTCAACAGCGCCACCGGCGGCCTGGAGGTGCGCAACGTCGAGGCGCTCGAGCAGATGGAGACCTACTTCGAGACGAAGGCCGGCGCCGCCCCCACCCGTCTCTTCGAGGAGCACTCCGACACCGTCCTGCGTGACCTCGGGATCGACGACCAGGTGCTGCGGCTCGCCCGCGTGTGCGTCACCGTGGAGGACCTGACGGTCATGACGCCTCCCATGATGCCCGCGGACCAGTACGAGGTCCTGGAGTTCCTGGCCGCCGGCTACTCCCCCGAAGAAGTCTGGGAGCAGCTGATCGCGCCGCGCGGGCAGACCGTCCGCGCGGCGGAGGACCGGTCGGCCGTCACCCTCAGCGAGGCGGTCCTCAACACCTCCCACCACATCGTCGAAGTCACGGGGCCCGGTGAGCTGGAGCGCATCGTCACCGAGGACTTCACCCGGTGGCGGATCTTCCTTCACCCCGCCCAGCGCCGCTATGCGTACCACCCCGGCTTCAACGGTCCCGCCCAGGTGACCGGCGGTCCGGGGACGGGGAAGACGGTGGTCGCCCTGCACCGGGTCCGGCACCTGCTGCGCGGTGGACGTGAGGGCGACCGGATCCTGCTGGCGACCTTCACCAACGCGATGGCGGCCGCGCTTCGCGACAGTCTGGCGCTCCTGCTCGGTGACGTCGACGCCCGTCTGCTGGAACGCGTCGACGTCACGACGGTGGACGCCCTCGCCGCCAGGGTGATCCGGGAGGCGAGGGGCAGTTCCCCGAAGCCGCTGTCGGCGGCCGCCGAGAAGAGCGCCTGGACCCGTGCCGGCGCGCGCGAGGAGCTTCCCTGGTCCGAGCAGTTCCTGTCCCAGGAGTTCCGCAACGTCGTCCTGGCGCAGGGGCTGCGCACCCCCGAGGAGTACCTGCGGTGTGTGCGGCGGGGACGCGGTACACAGGTCGGGCGGGTGCAGAGGGCCCGGCTGTGGCGGGTCATGGAGCGCTTCGCGACGGATCTCGCCTCGCGCGGCGCGGCGACGTACACGCAGGTGTGCGACCAGGCGGCGCGCATCCTGGCCGGCAGTGCGCCGCGCTACCGCCATGTCGTCGTCGACGAGGCCCAGGACCTGCATCCCGCGCAGTGGCGGGTGCTGCGTGCGTGCGTGGCCCCCCAGTCCGACGACATGTTCCTCGTCGGCGACCCCCATCAGCGCATCTACGACTCCCGCGTCTCGCTGCGCTCGCTGGGCATCGACGTACGGGGGCGCACGTCGCGGCTCCGCCTCAACTACCGCAGCACCGAGGAGATCCTGCGCTGGTCCGCCTCCCTCCTCGACGGCCAGCCGGTGGGCCGGCTCGGGGAGGACGACGACGACGGCGGCCGGGACTCCCTGCGCGGCTACCGTTCCGAGCTCCACGGCCGTGTCCCGGTGGCGCGCGGGTACGGCGGTCAGGAGGAGGAGCTGCGCGCGCTGGTCGAGCAGGTCCGCACCTGGATCGAGCAGGACGGGGTCAAGCCGTCCGAGGTGGCGGTGTGCGCCCGGTTCAACACCCTGGTCGACGCGGTCGTCGCACGTCTGCGCCGCGAGCGCGTCCCGGCGGTGGCGGTCAGGGACGATCCCGGGCCGGGCGTGTCCGGTGTCCGTGTGGCCACCATGCACGCGATGAAGGGGCTGGAGTTCCGGTGCGTGGCCGTGGTCGGCGTGACGGCGAGCGTGCTGCCGTTCGCCCCGCAGGTGACACCGGCCGAGGTCGACCCCCTGCAGCACCGGTCGGACCTGCTGGCCGAGCACTGCCTGCTGTTCGTCGCGTGCACGCGGGCCCGCGACGCGCTGGCGGTCTCGTGGAGCGGTGAGCGGAGCCGCATGCTGGACCCGGTCCTCGGCTGAGACGCACGGGGCCCCGCCGCCCGGATCTCCCGTGATCCGGGCGGCGGGGCCCGTGGCCGCCGTCGCTCGTGGCGTCCTCCGGCCGCGTCCGCGTGGGGCTCAGGCCCGTACCTCCCGGACGACGACCGTGTGCGCCTTGCCCTGGGACGCGTCGTACGAGACCTTCCGGCCGGCCGGCTGCCACATCAGCGCGTGGCCCAGCGGAGACGAGGGGGAGATGATCTCGGCCTCGTCGCCGGCGAGTTCGGCGATCGTGTACAGGGCGTCGTCGACCTGCCCGTCGAACTCGACGACGAGCAGCGCGCCCGGGAAGACGAGCTCCGGCGTCTCCGGGCCGACCCGGACCGCATCGACGAACGTGCGCAGGAAGGCCAGTCGCTTCGTCCGGCGGTCGCGCTGGTCGGCCTGGGTCTTCCTGAGGAAGACGAGGTTCGCCGCGTCCATGCCGTCGGGCGTCCCGTCAGGGGCGTCGATGGCGGCCTGGAGCTCCTGCATCTCGCGGACCAGCCGGTGGAAGGCGGCGGCCGGGATCTCCTGGACGGGCAGGGAGGCGCGGGCGGTGCGGTGTGCCGCCCGCGCCGGCCGCGGCCGGGGTGCCGGGGGCGCGGCCGGCGCGGAGGCACGGGCCTGCGGCGCCGGCTGGGGAGCCGGATCCGGAACAGGTGCCTCCAGGGGTTCCCCGGTTCCCGGCGGGTCCGCCGGCCCCCCGGGGGCCGCCGCCGCACCGTCCGGTGCGGTGTCCGGTGCGATGCCCGGCGCGGTGTCCGCCACCGCGGTCCGGGGCACCGGGCCGGCGGGGTGCGCGTGTTCCCGCGGAGCCGCCGTCCGGCCGTCTCCGGCGCGGCCGGCGGCCGGCGGGGCACCGGCGGCCTCCTTCTCCGCGGGGGGCTCCGCTTCCGCCTCCGGGAGCGGTTCGATCCCGAGCCGCTCCAGTTCCGCCCACAGCGGGGCGAGGGCCTGTTCACGGTCGAGGTGGAAGCGGCTGGCGCGGATCCGCACGAAGGTCCAGTCGACCCGTTCCAGTTCCCGCTGACGGGCTGCCGCGGTGGACGCGTCCTCGCCGTCCGCGAAGGCGTCGCCGTCGCAGGCGACCGCGAGCCGGCGGGTCCCGCCCTCGACGACCAGGTCGATCGTGTGGCGGCCGACCCGGTAGCCCGGCCGCACGCGGTGACCGCGGGCCTTCAGCTCCAGGTACACCCTCTGCTGGAACAGGCTGTCGAACGCCTCGTGGCGCACGTCGGGCCGTACCTCGCCCCTGACCTCTTCGGTCTCCTCCTCGGTGGGCCGGGTCAGGTGGTCGAGCCACTTCCGGCGCAGGTCGTTCTCGTGGAACTGCTCGGGGCGGGCGCTGTGGAACACCCACAGCTGGTCCTGGGCGCGGGAGGCGGCCACGTTGAGCCGCTGCTCGTACGACTTGCCGTTGAAGCCTCCGGGCACGGTTCCGGCCGCGGTGGTGGCGGAGTTGACGCACGAGACGAACATGACGTGCCGCTCGTCGCCCTGGAAGTCCTCGGCGTCGCCGACGCGGATCCGGCGTGCCTCGCGCTGCTCGTAGTCCAGGCGTTCGGCGAGGAGGTTCTCCAGCTCCGTCAGGTGTCCCTTGCTGCCGCGGAGACTGACGACGCCCATGGTCCTGCCCTCGTACGCGGGGTCGGCGCAGCAGCGCACCACCGCCTCGACGAGTGCCTCGGCCTCGGCGGTGTTGACCAGCCGGTCGTTGCCGCCGAGGGCTTCGCCGCCCTCGACGTGCACGGTGCGCACCGGGGGCAGCCGGTCCGCACCGTACTGCCTGAGCGGCTGGAGCTGCCGGTCGTAGCAGAGCTCGTTGGAGAAGGAGATGATCTCCGGCATGCACCGGAAGTGCTCCTTGAGCATGAGCGTGCCGCGGCCCGCCGAGAGGGCCTCGGTGAGGTCGAAGAAGCTGGAGTCGGGCCCGAAGAGGCTCCGGACGTCCGGTTCGAGCGCGGTGAGCAGCCGGTCCCTCAGGTGGAAGTACTCGTCCTGCCTGAGGCCGACGTTGGACGGGCTCACCTGCTTGCTGTCCCCGACGACCACCATCCGGTCGGCGAGCCAGCTCAGCAGCATGGCCTCCAGGCCGGACTGGCTGGCCTCGTCGACGATGACGACGTCGAAGATGCCGGGCCGGTCCATGGGCACGGTCTCCGCCACCTGGTGCAGCGGCATGATCCAGGCCGGCACCGCCGTCTGCGCCTTGCGCAGCGCGGCCTGGGCGTCGCGCCGGTAGCGGTGCTGGTACTTGCCCTTGATGCGGCGGGCGGCCTGCTGGTACGCGCTGAGGGCGCGGGACTGGTCGCCGGTGAGCAGCCCGAGGCAGCGGTGCCAGGCCCGGGCCGCGGCGAGCCGGGCGAGCATGATGCGTGCCTCGTCGTCGGCTTCCGTCAGCCGGCGGCGCAGGTCGCGCTCGGCCTGCGGGGCGGTCAGCCGCTCCATGCGGTCGCGCCACGCCGACCAGGCCCACGCCTCGGCGAGCAGCGGCAGCCGGGTGTCCCACACGGTGTCCTCGGCGGAACCGGCGATGCGGTCGGCGAGGGCGGGGAACGCCTCCCGCACCCGGGTGAGCGCGTCGTCCTGTTCGGCCCGCAGCCGGGCCGCCTCGCGCACCTCGGCGATCTCGTCGCTGAACTCGCGGTAGCCCTCCGGGTCCCGGGCCCGCACCGTGCCGAGGGCGCGGGCGACGGCGGGCGAGACGCCGGGCCGGTCGCTCCAGGAGCGCAGCAGCTCCTCGGCGGCCGTGATGACCTCGCGCGACTGTTCGGCCGCCCGGAGCGTGGCCGCCGCGCGCAGCAGGTCGCGTACGGCGTTCTCCACGGCGGGCTCGTGCCAGGGGGCGGTGGACAGCGCCGGGGAGGTGGCGGCGGCGGTGAGCACGTCGGTGCGGGCGGCGGTGACGGCGAGGAGCGCTTCGAGCACGTCGGCGTCCTGCCGCAGGCGGGCCAGTCGCGGACCGTGCCCCTGCCACGCGCCCGAGGGGGTGCCCCACTCGGCCTCCACCTGGGCCAGGCGGAGTTCGAGCCGGATCCGTGCGATGACGACGGCCGCGGTCGCGGCGTCCTCGGGGGCCCGGCCGTCGACCCGCACGGTCTGCACGAACCCGCCGACGGCCTTGGCCAGCCTCGTCCGGGTGCCGAGCGCGCCCCGCAGCTTCTGTCCCTGCAGGAGCCCGTCGTGCAGCCTGGTCGCCTGGGCGAGCGCATCGGCCGGGTCGTGCTGTTCCAGGCCGCTGACCATCGCGGTGCCCAGCGTGGCGAGGGCCGCGTCGACCGCGGTCAGGGCTTCGGTGACGGCGGTGTGGCGGCTGCGTGCCTGCCAGTCCTGCCCCGCGGTCGCCTCCCGCAGCAGGGCCGCGGCCCAGTCCCCGGCCGAGGCGGCGAGCGAGGCGGCCCGGGACCGGGCGGCGGAGAAGGCGTCGAGCGCGAGGGCGAGCCGCTGCCGCCCGGTGTCCCCGAGGCCGTGCACGGCTGCGTCGTACTGCCTGCTCAGCGGGTCCTCTCGTACCACCGTGTGCGCGTCCTCCGCGGCGCGCACCACGGCCACGGCTTCTTCGAACTCCGCGGGGCCCGGCAGTTCGGAGGGGCCGGGGACATCGGCCGCGAGGGCTCGGTGGTGCGGGGTGAAGGCCCGCGTGGCGTGCAGGAGGCGCAACGCGTCGTCGGCGCTCAGGGCCGGCTGCTCCCGGGGGACCGGGCCCAGCCAGTCGTAGCGCTCCGACTCGGCGGTGAGGCGTTCGGCGATCTCCTGGAGAGTGCCGTGGTAGTCGCCGATCTCCGCCTCGAACCGGTGGGTCTCCTGCTCCCGCAGCACCGCGAGATCGCGCAGCATGGCCTGCTGGGAGGAGCGGGCCGCGGCGAGCCTCGCCTGGAGGGTGCCGATCTCCTTCTGCGAGGCCTTCGGGTCGTAGCCGGCGTACTCCCTGAGGATCCTCTGGACGGACGCTTCGAGCTCCCGCTGGGCGGCCGCGCCGTCCTCGGTCCGGCTCACGCACAGGTCGCGTACGGACTCCGGCAGCTTGTCCCGCAGCACGCGCAGTGCGCGCGGGGTGTGGCTGGTGATGAGGACGCGCTTGCCCTGGGCGAGGAGGTCGGTCACCAGGTTGGCGATCGTGTGCGTCTTCCCGGTTCCGGGCGGTCCCTGGACGACGACGAGCCGGTTGGCGCGCAGGCGTTCGGCGATGGTGCGCTGCTCCTCGTTGGCCGGCAGCGCGAAGTACATCTCGGCGTCGCCGGCCTGCGTCCCGTCGTCCTCCGCCGCCGCGAGGTCGGCGGCGGTCAGGGTCCCGCCGCGGCCGGCTATGCGGCCGAGCAGTTCGGTGGGGGGCGTGCCCGCGTCGATCCGGCGGGCGATGGCCTTGAGCGCGTCCAGCGTCGAACGGCGGTTGCGTTCCCGCAGGACCAGCGCGGGAGTGAGTCCCACGTGGGGCACCTCCAGCGTCCGCGGCCGGAGGCGCTCCACGCCCGGTGAGTAGCCGCCGGCGCTGTGCGCCGCGTTGGTCCAGCTCCGCAGGGCGGTGTGCACGGCCTCCAGGTGCGCGGGGTCGGTCACGTCGGAGGCGCCGTCCAGCACGTCGATGATCCGCTCACGCACGGGGCCGGGTACGTGCTGGGCCCCCTCGAGCATGCCCTCCTCCAGTTCCGGCCCCATGGCCGTCGGGTCGGGGGCGGCGGTGAGGGTGCCGGTGGCCGGGTCGAGCTGGATGACGGCCCGGCGGGTGACCAGGTGGCGCTCGACGCGCTGGCCGCCGGCGGTCTGCCAGGTGAGGCGCCCGAGTCCCAGCACGAGCTCGTAGGCCTCACCGAGGTTGGCGGCGTCCTCGTGCATCTTGTGCATGCGGTCGTAGAGCCTGACGACGGGGTCGATGGCGCGGCGCCGCTCGGCCCACGCCAGCCACTCCTGCTCCCAGGCCGCGTACCGCTTCTCGATCCTCTCCCGCTCGGGGTGCCGGTCGAGTTCGTGGTACGTCTTCTCCAGGGGGATCCCCCGGGACCAGTCGGGGAACTCCGGTTCGATCCGGCGGCGCAGGTGCGGGGCGCGGTTCTGCTTGAAGTCGCGGATGCGGGTCTCGTCGACCCAGGGCGCGAGCAGGGGCGGGAGGTGGGGGGCGTCCTGGCGTTCGGGGCGGGCGACGGTCACCCAGGCCGGTTCCTCGGTCGCGAGGGCGCCGTCGAGCATCACGGAGACCTCGGGCGCGTGGGGCAGTTCCTCGAACCACACGACGCCCGCGGCACCGTCGAGGGTGCGCACGGGGCGGGTCCTGGACTCCTCCGCCTCGGCGAGGAACCGGAAGATCTGGCGGACGCGGAGGGCGTCGGGATCGCCGGGGGCGGTCTCCTGCGGCCGGGCGGGTCCGGCCNGCGCGCCCGCCGCGTCGGGGGCGCCCCGGCGGGGTCGGGGCCGGCGGGCCGCGGGGACGCGGGCCGGGCCGGTGCGGGGATCGTGCCCGGGCCGGGCCGGCCGCCGCCGTCCACCGGTTCCGGTTCGGGGTCCGTGAAGAGGGACGGCTGCCGCTCCCCGAACAGCGGCGCCTGGTCCGGAAGCGATCCCACCCGGAGGCGCCCGGCGCGCGGAAGGCCGCCGGGGGCCGTGGAGGCCGGCGCGCCCGCGGTGGTGAAGGTGACGCCCCGCCGGCCGTGGCGGCCGGGGAACCTCACCTCGATGTCCAGGTCCGCGGCGGTGCCCGCGGGAACGCAGTAGGCCCAGGTGGCGGACGTCCGGCGCCCCTCGCGCAGGGTGCCTTGGAGTTCCCCGTCGAGCACGGAGGACTCGCGGTCCACCACCCGGCGCCCGGTCTTGCCGTACGGTCCGCCGCGCACCAGCAGGGCGATCCCGTCGACGTCGACGGGCCGGGCGGTGTCGTTGTCCAGGTGGAGCGTGCACCGGATGAGGTCGTCGCCCTGCCGGTACCCCTCCGAGCCCTCCGGGTCGACGAGCTCGTAGGGCACGACGTCATCGACGCGGACGTGCAGTCCGTCGTCGTACCGGTAGCCGGAACCGACCGGCCGCACGCCTCCGCCGAAGCCGCTCTCGCCCTGGCTCACACGCCACCCCACTGCTGTTCAGGGCCACCTGGTGGCCATTCGGTGTCATTCCGCCCCGGCCACCCCGAGTGCGCACATAACGCACCCCTCGACGCCACGACTTGAGTGTGAACTCAGCACACAGGGCGAGAATATCAGCCGGGCCGCATCCCCATTCCGCGGGGCGGCGATCCGGCCGCGGGGCACCGCGCCCCGAAGCCGCCCCGGACGCCCGGCCCGTCGGCCGCCAAGTCCGCACGAAGACCAACGAGTTGAGCGACAGATGAATTGACTAAGTTCACAAGTGTGGTCCATGATTCCCCCGGAGCCGCCCGAGCGGGTTCCCGTCTGGCCGTCCGAGAGAGAAAGGCCGCACCCCGTGCACATGGAGGTAGTCCACGTCAGCCCCGAGCTGGCAGCGGAATGGCTCACCCGCAACACCAGCAACCGCCCCCTCAGCAAGAGCGCGGTGCAGCAGCTGGCCGGTCGGATCCAGCGGGGCGAATGGCAGTTGACGCACCAGGGCATCGCGTTCGACGAGGACGGCGTGCTGATCGACGGGCAGCACCGCCTGGCGGCCATCGCGAAGGCGGGGACGTCCGTGCCCCTGACCGTCACCCACGGCGTCCCCCGCGCCTCCTTCACGGTGATGGACACCGGGCGCAAGCGCACCGGCCGGGACACGCTCGCGCTGGCGGGCGAGGCCAACTCGGCCCACCTGGCGGCAGCCCTGCGCGGCCTCCACCTGTACCTGAACGCCCCCAACTCGGCCTGGAGCGGAGGTTCGTCCGTCACCAGCAACGACCAGCTGCTGACCCTGCTCGGCCGGCACCCCGGCATCCGTGACGCGCTGCAGCACGGCATCGCGCTCAACCGCGCGTGCCGGGTCACCGTCACCGCGGCGACCATCGGCTGGTACGTGACCACCGAGGCCCGGCCCGACATCGACCAGACCCCCTGGAAAGAGGGAATCGTCACCGGCGCGCGGCTCGAACCCGGCGACCCCCGCCTCACCCTGCGCAACACGATGCTCAGTCTCGCCACCGGCAAGGCCCACCGGCGCCGTGACGACTCACGCGAGCACCTGCTCTACTACCTCAAGGCGTGGAACGCGTGGGCCGAGGGCCGTTCCGTCAAGCTGCTGCGCCGCTCCCCCAACGAGACGATGCCGCGGATCTCCCGGCAGACGGCCGCGTCCCCGGCGCACGAGGCGCCCCGGCGGCCGTGAGCGACCGTGAGCAGCCGTGAGCGGCCGTGAGCGACCCGGAAACCGTTTCGCGTTGACCCAGTTCACGCGAAGCGCAGCGGGCACCACAGGCCCCGAACCCGCCGGACCGGCCGGCGGACCGCCCCCGTGCACAGGGAAAGGAAGCGCATGCGCGCACAGGAGATCACCTTCCTCAAACTCGTCCAGGGGGAGAAGCAGTTCCAGGTCCCCCTCTACCAGAGGACGTACAGCTGGGGCAGGGAGCAGCTGAAGCAGCTGTGGGAGGACATCGGCGAACTCGTCGACCAGCACCTGTCCGGAGAGGCCGCGGCCCCGCACTTCCTGGGCTCCGTGGTGCTCGCCCCCGGCCAGATCCAGGCCGGCGGGGTACAGCGGTGGCTGGTCGTGGACGGCCAGCAGCGGCTGACGACGCTCATGCTGGCGTTCACCGCGTTGCGCGACCACCTCAAGGAGACCGGCGACCCGCGCGGCGCGGACCGGGTGCACCGGCAGATCCTCGTGAACGAGTTCCACGAGGGGCTCGACCACTACCGCCTGCTGCCGACGCAGGCCGACCGCGAGGCGTACACGGCCTGCGTCCAGTCCCGCGCGGAAGCCGGTGGCAGCGACAACGTCGGCGCCGCCTACCGGTTCTTCCTCGGCGCGCTCGCCGAGGGCCGGGAAGCCTCCGGCGACGACCGGTGGATCGCGACGGTCGGGACGGTCCTCAAGGACCTGCTGTCGATCGTGGAGATCACCGCGGAGTCCGGCGACAACGTCTACCGGATCTTCGAGTCGATCAACAACACGGGTGTCGGGCTCAGCCAGAGCGACCTGCTGCGCAACTACGTGTTCATGCTCCTGCCCAAGCGGGGCGAGCGGGTCTACCAGGAGCTGTGGCTGCCCATGCAGCAGAGCCTCGGCCCCAGGAACCTCGAACTCCTCGTCTGGCTGGACCTGGTGGTGCGCGGCCACCACAAGACCAAGCAGAGCGAGATCTACCGGGAGCAGCAGAAGCGGCTCCAGCCGCTGGCCGGCGACGAGGACGCCCTGCAGCGCGAGATGGCCCGGCTGGCCGAGCGCGGGAAGCGCTTCCTGCGCATCCTCGACCCGCAGCGTGAGCCCTCTCCCCCGCTGCGCGCGGTCCTGGAGCGCCTCGCGGCCTGGGGCGGCCAGACCCACTACCCGCTCGCCCTCCACCTGCTGGACCTCGTCGACGCGGGGGGCACGACGGCCGAGGACGCGGCGGAGGCACTCCTGTACGTCGAGTCGTACCTGGTGCGGCGCCTCGTCTGCCAGACACCGACGACGGGCCTCAACCGCATCTTCATGGACGCCCCGAAGGAGCTGGAGACCGACCGGCCGGCGGCCGAGGCGGTCCGCCGGTTCCTGTCCGGCCGGCGCCGCCGCTGGCCGAGCGACGAGGAGCTGCGCGAGGCGATCCGCAGCAAGCCGTTCTACTGGAGCGGTCGCCCCCCGCAGCGCAGCTACATCCTGCGCCGCCTGGAGGAGAGCTACGGCGCGAGCGAACCCGTCGACTTCGCCAAGGCGTCCCTCAGCGTGGAGCACGTCCTCCCCCAACGCCCCGTCGCCGCCTGGTTCGACCTGCTCGCGGAGGAGACCGAGCCGGGCCAGACCCCCCAGGAGCTGCACGACCTGCTGGTGCACACCCTCGGCAACCTCACGCTCACCGGGGACAACGCGAAGCTGTCCAACAACCCCTTCGAGCGCAAGCAGCAGATCCTCGACTCCAGTGCCCTGCGCATGAACCAGGAGATCGCCTCGGCGAAGCGCTGGGGCAGGGCCGAGATCCTTCAGCGCGCCGACCGCCTGGCACGGCGAGCGGTGGACCTGTGGCCGGGGCCGATCGGCGGGGTCAAGCCCACCGGTGAGGAGTGGCCGGGCTGGGCCGAGATGCGCGCCGCCCTGGTGGCGATGCCCAGCGGGACGTGGACGACGTACGGCGACGTCGCCGAGCTGATCGGCAGCCACCCGATGCCGGTGGGCGCGCACCTGGGGGCCCACCCGTCGGTGATCGGCGCCCACCGCGTCCTGACCGCGGACGGCAGGGTCTCGGCCGGCTTCCGCTGGCCGGACGGCAGTGACAGGCCGCCGCCGCGGGAGCTGCTGGCGAGCGAGGGGGTGAGGTTCGACGCGTCGGGCCGGGCCCACGAGTCGCAGCGCCTGACCGCCGCGGAGCTGGCCGTCCTGCTGGGCAAGGACGTCGCGCAGCCCGTCTCGCACGATCCGCTGCCCGACGACGAGGACGCCGAGGCGGCCGAACGGTTCCGCTCGCAGTTGCGGGAGCACTGGCCGCAGGCCTGCACCGGGGTCCTGGGCGTGCTCGACTTCTGGCGCCTCCAGGGCGGCCGCGTCTCCTACGGCCGGCACGGGGAGACGAGCTGCTTCCCGGTGCTCGACGCCGGCACGGGCCACCGGCCGCACCTCGTCTGGCCGTTCGGGATCTACCCGGTGAGCGGGACGGTGGAGGTCGTCTTCCAGTACCTCAAGGACCGCACCCCCTTCGACGACACCGAGACACGGCGGGAACTCCTGCGCCGCCTCAACGAGATCGACGGCATCGACCTGCCCGAGGCGAAGCTGGAGCTGCGCCCGTCCTTCCCGGTGCGGGTCCTCGCGGAACACGGCGAGGGGATCTGCGCGGTGCTCGACTGGTTCGTCCACACGGCCGCCCTGGACCTGGCCCGCCGCCCTTGAGTCCCCACCACCACCGGAGGCATTCGAACCCCATGCACATCTCGCGTGATCTGACCCTCCTGCGAAGCAGCGGGACACCGGAGCGGAGGGAGGGCGTCACGTGTTCCGGGGTGCTCTCCACGACGCGTCCCGTCGTCTGGGAACTCCGCCTTCCCGGACGCCCCCCGCTGACGCTGCACGACAGGCACTGGGCGAACGGCGAGCGGGACGTGGTCCTCGACAAGCCCGCCGTCGTGCCCCAGGTGTCGGCCGCCCTGTCGAACCTGTACAACCGGCTCTGGTCGGGCATAACGGGTTCCCCCTCCCGCCCGGAGAAGCGGCTCATGATGTACCCCACGTACGTCGACGGCCAGGAGCGGCCGCGCATCAGGAAGTCGCTGACCACGGCGGACCTCGCCGCCCACCTGGGGCCGGACGGGCTGCGCGCGCTCGCCGCGCGCGAGGGCGTCACCGTGGAGCCCGCGCACGATCGGCCGGACACCCTCCGGGTACCGCTGGACCTGGACGACCCCCCGCCCGGGAAGCCCTTCCAGCACGCCCTGTTCTTCCCGGCGGCGGACGGCGAGACCCCGGTGGCCGCGTTCACCTGCCTCCGCGTCGTGCCCGTCCTGCGGCACATCGGCTGGCTGCCCTCCCGGTAGGCGGCGCCTGCGGGTGGGCGGCGCCTGCGGGTGGGCGGCGCCTGCGGGCGGNTGTNGTNGTCAGGCATNNNNANGTGTNTGAACGCGACCGGTTCGGGTGGCCGATCCCCCGCGACGGTTCGGGATCGCGCCCGCCGGACGGCGGGCGGCCGGGGCCGGGCCGCCGGGGCGTGCCGTTCGGCCCGGGAGCACACTGCGGCGGGGCGGTCACGACGTCGTCGGAACGGGACGTACCGAGCGGGTCAGGCGGGGTGCGCCACCTCCGCCCAGACGGTCTTCGTGCACGCGTCCCGGGCCTCCCAGTCCCACCGCCGGGCACAGGCCGCGACGAGGAACAGGCCGCGCCCCGACGGGGCGTCGTGCGCCGCGTGGACGGCTCCCGGGGCGAGCGGTGGGCGTTCCGGCCGGGCGTCCGTCACCTCGACGCGGACGGCGTCGCGTTCGGGCACCAGGCGCAGCGCCAGGCGGAAGCCACGGCCGGGTACCCGGCCGTGGGTGACCGCGTTGGCCGCCAGCTCGGCCGTGACGAGGGCGACGATCCGCGAGGTGTCGGTGTCGTACGGGATCCCCCAGGCCGCGAGCTGCTGGACGGCGAGGCGGCGGGCGAGGCGCGCCCCGCGCCTGGTGCTGCTGAGGAGGATGGTGAACTGCGGGGGGCGAACCGGTCGTTCGGCGGCATGGGGATGTGTCATGGGGCAACCGTCGCGTGGCGCGCGGGCCCTGCCGAGGTCGGACTTCCGTACTCGTCCGCGCGGTACGGCCGTGGCGCGGATCCACACGGCGGCTGTACGGACCCGTGCCGCGGGACCGCGCCGGCGCGCCGGCGCGCCGATGGGCCGATCGGCCGGTGGGCCGCGGCGGCTCCGGTACCGGCGGCCCGCCGGGCGCGGAAGCGCTCTGGTACGGGGGCGGGAGCCGCGCGGCAGTGGTGCCCGTGCACCGCCCGTACGCCACCCCGGAGGGCATGTCCTCGAAGCCCGGTGGTACGGGGGCGCGCGGCCCCGCCACCCGTGCCCGTACGGGATTCCGTACGGCCTTTGTACGGGTCGGGGAACGTGTCCCGGGCTTCGCGGTCCGCGTTGGACATGGCCCCGGCGGTGGGGTGCGGGGGCGGAGTGTCCGGGACGGAAGGGTGTCAGAGTGGTACAGGAGACGCGGGAGAAGCGGACCGGTCGTACGACGGGGCCGAAGGAGGGCGGCGGCGACCTGCCGGGCGCGTGGTCGGCGTACGGCAGGCTGCTCCAGCACCTGCGCAAGCGCGCCGGGCTGAACCAGCAGGCGCTGGCGGAGGCCATCGGCTACTCGGTGGAGCAGGTCGCCTCGGTCGAGCAGGGGCGGCGGCCGGCGAAGGCGGCGTTCACGCGGGCGGCGGAGCGGGTACTGGAGGCGGGCGGAGTGCTGGAGGTGCTCCAGGACGAGATGGACCGGGCGAAACTCCCGCGCTTCTTCCGCAACTTCGCGGTGATCGAGGCGGATGCGGCGAGCCGGTTCTCGTACGACCCGCTGCTGGTGCCGGGGCTGTTGCAGACGGAAGACTACGCGCGGGCGGTGTTCGCGGGGCACTGTCCGCCGCTGAGCGAGGAGATCATCGACCAGCGCACGGAGGCGCGGCTGAGTCGGCAGAAGCTGCTGACGCGGGTGCCGCTGGCGGAACTGTCGTTCATCGTGAGCGAGGAGGCGTTGCGGAACCCGGTGGGCGATGCGGGGGTCATGCGCGGGCAGTGGCAACGGTTGCTGGAGGTCGGTGCGTTGCGCAACGTCGAGGTCCAGATCATGCCTGCCGCCCCGGGGTTCCATTCCGGACTGAACGGACCGTTCGTGGTGCTGGAGACCGGCGAGCACCATCGCCTCGGGTACATCGAGTCCCAAGAGGTCGGGTGTGTCGTCCGTGATCCGGCAGAGGTCAGCGCCTTCGGGTTGCGGTATGGCAAGCTGCGATCGCAGGCCCTGAACGGCGTGGAGTCTGCGCGGCTCATCGAGCGGATGGTGGGAGAGACATGAGCATGGAGCAGGTGACCGAGAACATGGACGGGCTGCGCTGGTTCAAGAGCAGCTACAGCGGATCGGGCGGCGGTGACTGCGTGGAGGTGGCCGCCGGTCCGGAGACCGTGTACGTACGGGACTCCAAGGCCGCAGGCGCCGGGCCGGTGCTGCGAGTCGGCCGGGGCGAGTGGGCGGCGTTCGTCGCGCTCACGGCGGGATAGCGCCGACCAGCACCCGAACGAGACAACGAGCCTGCTGCGTCCCCCTGATACGGCGCAGCAGGCTCGTTGTGCAACGTCGAGGTATAGGTCGTGCCTACATCACCGGCGTTCCACACTGGTCTGGACGGTCCGTTCGTGATGGTGGAGACAAGAGGGCACCGGCGCCTCGGGGCGTCGAGTCCCAGGAGGTCGGGTGTGTCGTTCGTGATCCGGCGGAGGTCAGCGCCTCCGGGTTGCGCTATGGCAAGGTGCGCTCGCAGGCTTTGAACGCCGTCGAGCCCGCGCGGCTCATCGAACGACTGGTGGGAGAAGCATGAGCGTGAAGCAGGTACCCGAGCGCACGGGCGAGCTGCACTGGTTCAAGAGCAGCTACAGCGGATCGGACGGCGGCAACTGCGTGGAGATGGCCGCCGGTCCCGACACCGTGTACGTACGGGACTCCAAGGCCGCAGGCGCCGGGCCGGTACTGCGGGTCGGCCGGAACGAGTGGGCGGCGTTCGTCGCACTCACGGCGGGATAGCGCCGACCAGCACCTTCGAGCGGAACAACGGGCTGGTTCACGTCACTTGGGGTGACGCGAACCAGCCCGTTGTCATGCCGCCGACTCAGAACAGGGCGCCCTCAGCGCCCTCACCGAAATCCGCCCCACCTCGCGCAGCAAGCTGCTCCTTGCGCTTCCGAACAGCTTCGGGAGAAGGCGGGGGCAAGTCGGGGTGCTTCTCCCTGGCCTTCTTCTCCGTCACGCCCTTGTGCAGACCAAGGTGAACCTCATCGGCATACGCCTGGTGGTTCAACTGGCGCAGCCGGTCGATGATCTCGGTCCGGGCAAGCAGACCGATGGTGTAGCGGGTGCCTTGCTCGGTCTCGTGGAAGTCGTGGTCAAGTGGAAACGTCTCGTGGGTCGAGTCGGCGGGTAGCGTATTCCCAGAGTCATCCAAGAGGTCGAACCAGCCATATGCCTCAAGGGTGACCTTATCAATCTCTCTATGGATGCGCCGAAGTTCGACGATATCTTCGTCTCGACAATCGGGGTTATGAACCAGATTGTAGACTGGAGTCAGACCGACCCCCCTCCGCAACATCAATTCCTGACGAAATTTTGAGAGACGCTCACCCAAGCATTGAAGCGAATCACTAAAATTCGGCAAGGGCATTGTCAGAAAAACATCCGTATGCGAGTAACTCAAGTCACTACGCATCTTCCCTGACCGTTCGATGGCCCACCAATAATGCGCCGCGCTGGACAGCGCAGCGAGCAGCGCCGCATCATCTGAAGCAAATACGGTAACCTTCTGATCGAATACCTTTCCGCATTCCACCAGCACCGGCATGGCCGTCTTGCTGACCTGCGCCATAGCAATACACTGCCGCAGAGGTGCCACGGCGGATTCAAGCCCCGGTGCACGCTCAGCGAACTGCCACCATTTCCGCCGCCGCGCTTCCCGTTTATTCCGATCCCGTTCGGGCTTTACCTCTCGCAAAACCTTTTCGTACGCCCTAGAAAATTTCCTCGCTTCACTTTCACTGTAGTCATGAAAATTAATGATCCATCTACTGCTTCCATGCAGCGGGTGATTATTGACGTCCTGCCCATTCACGTAGGGGAAAAGAATATCCCTATAGCGCTCGTCTTCCGCGATCCAATCCCGAGCCACCTCTTCCGAAATGATAAACCCAGCACCGAACGGAACGACCCCACGGAACGCGATCCCGCTATTCTCAAACAAAGGCGCCACCCAGGGAGACTGACGTGTCTGAGGGATGAGAGATGTAGAGATCCGACTAGATACTGCGATCCCATCAAGAACTCGTACCGCATTTTCCGCGAGCGGCACCTTACTTGTCCATACAGCACAATATTCTAGAGTAGCTGATACGGACGGCCACGGCTCCCCTTTAACGGCTCGACGTATATCAATGTTCGCGACGGCAAGTTGATCAAGCCCCACCTCGCGCGTATCACCCTGAGCAAGGGTACTTGTCGCAATTAGGCCAGATTGCCCATTCGAATTCAGAAGCTCATGAGCTCGCAATTCAAAGTAAGCGACGAGGTCAGCACTCCCCCTCTTCCCGTAAGCAACATGATCCACCATATATTCTCGATAAGCCTCCCCCGCTACGCCAGTAAGTTTATTTCCTCCCAGGAACGGCGGGTTCCCCACCACCGCATCGAACCCACCCCCCAGCGAAAACACCTCCGGGAACACCAACGGCCAATGCACCGGCCGCCGCTCCAGCGCCCCCTCTGGCAGTTCCGCCGCCAGCCACTCCTCCGCCGTGGCACGGGCCTGCCGCACCACCTCGGAGTCGTCCTCGACCCCGTCCTCCATGATCTGCTGGACGATCCACGCGGCCCGCGGGAACAGGTCCCGGATCCGCTCGCCGCCCTCCTTCTCGTACCACGGCACCCGCCCCGAGGCGCAGGTGGCGATCGCCGCTCCCGCGATGAGGTCGCCCACCAGTCGCAGGCGCCGTGAGTGCCGGTTGACCTCCTGCAGGCGTTCCCGCTTCTTCTGGAGGGCCGACAGGTCGACGCCCTTGATGGCGGTGATCGCCAGGCGTTCGCGCGTCAGCTGGTCGACCAGGTCCCGGGCCTGTTCGGCCAAGACGTCGGTCTGGCCCTGCGGCTTCATGTGGACGGACTGGAGCTGCTCCATGCTGTGCACGCCCAGCAGGGAGTCGCCGCACACCAGGCGGTCGTCCAGGAAGGTGAAGGGCCGCTCGGGATCCATGGAGACCAGCCACAGCGACAGCTTGGCCATCTCCACGGCCATCGGGTTGATGTCCACGCCGTACAGGCAGTGCTCGATGACCTGGCGGCGGGCCTCGACGACCACGGGGTCCTGTTCGGCGTCGGCCGCCGTCACGGCGTCCACGGCGCGCCCGGCCCGGTAGACCATCGCGTCGGTGCGGCCCTCGTTCTCCCAGGCCTCGATGAGGCGGTCCGCGAGGTAGCGGCAGGCGGCCACCAGGAACGCCGCCGAGCCCATCGCGATGTCCGCGACCTTCAGGTCGAGGATCCGCTCGGAGGACTTCAGCCGCCACTGTCCCGTGTCCGCCGTCTGGAGCGGGCCCGGCTCGTACACCAGGGGCTCCAGCGCGTGCAGGACGACCTCCTCGGCGAGGAAGCGGGGCGTGTAGTGGGTGCCGGTGTTCTTCCGCAGGGAGGACTCGGTGACGTACAGGGTGCCGTTGGGGATGACCGTCGGCAGGCCGCGCAGGTCGTCGCGGAGGATGCCGACGAAGGGCAGCAGGCGGTCCGTGAGCGCCGGGTCCTTGGTCACCGCGTTGAGGCGGCGCCGGGCCTCGGCCGTCTCCTCCGTCCCGAGCGGGGCGAGCTTCTTCTCCAGCTGGCCGGCCGTCGCCGGGGGCTTGGGGTCCTTCCACGTGTCGTGGATGGCCTTGGCGAGCGTCTTCGGCGAGCCGCCCGCCTTCGCCGCCAGGGACTCCAGCTCCCGCAGCGGGACCTCGTGTTCGAGGCCCTCGGGGCCGATGAGGCCCACCATGTGCTCGGTGGCGCGGCGGCCGTCGAAGGAGAGCAGGCCCTCGTAGACGTAGCCGATCTGCTCGACGTCCAGGGCGCGGAAGCTGAGGGTGCGGACCTCGCGCTGCCTGCCCTTGCCGACGCGGACCTCCTGCACGGCCTGGAGCATGTGCAGGACGGTGCGGTCGTCGATGGGCAGGAGCGGGGTGGTGCGCTCCAGCCAGGGGTAGGTGTCGGGGTCGAAGATCGAGCCGTCGTAGGCGGGGAGGCGGAAGCCGGAGCCGGGGTGGTCCACTCCCCCGTGCACGGCGTGGAAGAGGGCGATCAGGCGGTGCCAGGCGGAGGTGGTGTGCTCCAGGGAGGTCTCGCCCTCCTCGTCGGCGCGGGCCTTCAGCTCGTCGCGCAGGAAGCGCGCCGAGTAGGAGCGGGCGTACACCTCGTTGTCGGCGGGGAGCAGGCCGCGTTCCTCGGCGAAGAGGAGGAAGACCAGGCGCATCATGACCGCGACCGCGCCGCGGTAGACCTCGCCCGCGCCGACGCCGGAGGCGTGCAGGCCGGGCGCGCCGTGCTCGACGGCGCGGGCGTCGGCGCGCCCTATGGCGTCGACGAGGAGTTCGACGGCTTGGCGGACCTGGACGCCGAGGGCCTCGGTGACGTCCTCGCCGGCGGCGAGGCTGGCCTTGAGGAGCCCCGCCAGCGTCTCGGGTTCGTCGTACGCGAAGAAGCGGCGGCGGCTCAGCAGGGAGGCGAAGGCGCGGACGACGTTGCGTTCGGCGGCCTCGTTCCAGCTGATGGAGTCGAAGACGGCGGTGGTGGTGACGCCGCCGAGCGGGGCCCAGACCAGGCACCACCAGCGGCCGTCGGTGACGAGGCCGAGGGGGACGCCGTGGTGGCGCAGCAGGCGGGCCAGGCGGTCGGCGGGGGACGCGGTCCAGTCGCCGCCGGCGCCGGCGCGGGCGGTGGGCGCGGTGCCGGCGGGCACGGTCAGGCCGAGGAGGCGGACGTGTTTGGCGGCGGACTCCGCGTCGGGTTCGGCGGCGAGGTCGGTGCCCGGTTCGACGAGGGCGAAGTCGGGGCGGACCTCGGTGTTGTGCTCGGCGACGCGCAGGGTGAGGCGGTCCAGGCCGTGGTGCTCCGCGTCGCCCTGGCGGAAGGCGAGGGCGTCGCCCCAGCCGAGCAGGCGGCGCAGGACGTAGGCCACCCACTCGTCGCGGCCGGCGACGGTGTCGGTCTGCCAGTCGGCGTGGCGGGCGCGCAGCCGGACGCGTTCGTCCTTCTCCAGGGTGTCGAGCTGGGGCCAGGCGCGCAGCAGGACGGGCATGGTGAGGAAGGGGCCGGAGACCTCGGTGAGGTCCAGCCACTCCTGGTGCTGCCGGCGGCCGTCGGCGGCCTGGGCCTTGGCGGCGGCGACTCCAGGGCTCACGGGGCGGCGGGGGCTCATCGGCGGGCTTCCTTTGCGGGGACGACGAAGACGACGGCGGCGGGGAAGAGGTGGGAGCGGGGCTCGCGGTAGCGGGCGGCGATGGCGGCGAGTTCGCGTTCGCGTTCGGCGGGCAGGCCGTCGAGGCGTTCCTGCCAGCGGCGGCGGTCGTCCTCGAACTGGCGGCGTTCGTGGCCGGTCAGTTCGTGGGTGGTCAGCAGGGCGAGCTGTTCGCCCTCGCCTTCGCCCTCCTCCCTGAGCTTGGCGCGCAGGGTGTTCTCGAAGCGGTCGAGGGTGGCGGTGATGCGGCGCTCCTCCTCGGCCCGGCGGTCGGCGAGGCGGCTTTCGAGCTGGCGGCCGAGTTCGGCGGCGCGGGCCTCCAGGGAGCGGTAGAGGGGGTCGCGGAGCCTGGGCCAGGCCTCGGTGAGTTCCTTGCGCAGGTGCGGGGCGGCCTCGGTGCCGTCGGTGAGGGCGCGGGACAGGACGCGGCCCTGTTCGTTGACCGACTCCCAGCGGCGGAAGCGGCCGGTGTCGCCGAACCAGCCGCCCGCGTAGAGGACTTCCTCGTGGAGGCGGGTGCCGTCGGTGCCGACGAGGACGTAGCGGGCGTAGGCGGAGACGAGGGTGGTGGTGACGGCCGGGTCGTCGGTGACGACGGCGGTGACGCGGTGGAGGCCCACCGAGTCGGCGTTCCAGACGGCCGCGGTGAGCAGGCGGGTGGAGAGGGCGACGAGGGGGTGCCTGAGGTGGGCGAGGACCACGTCGTCCCCGCCTCGCGCGGCGACGGCCGGGGAGAAGGTGAGGGGGCGCTGCTCGCCCTCGCGGAGCTTGTGGGCGAGGCCGCGGGTGGCCCGCTCCCAGGTACCGGAGAGGGGCTGCACCTCGAAGAGGTCGCCCGGTTCGAAGTCCTCGGCGCGGACCGTGGAGGGCAGCAGCGGGGGCTGGTTGTCCAGGGCGAGGGCGGTGTCGACGACCCGTTTGACGTTGGCGGGGGTGAGGCCGAGGGCGGAGACCGTCTCGTCGTACTGGTCGGCGAGCCTCTTGGTCTGGGCGGTGACGTTCTGCTCGGGGGCGACCTCGCCGCCGGTGCGGCGGCCCTTGATGGGCCTGGGCCTGGCGTTCTCGATGTCGATGGGGGCGGTGTCGCCGGTCATGCGGCGCTGGACGGCGTCGGCGAGGACGGCGTTGACGGAGCCGAGGTCGCGCTCCATGCGGGCGACCTTCCTGGCGACGCGGGAGAGGAACTCCAGGTCGGCCTCGTAGGAGCCGGCCTGGGCCTCCTGCCAGCCGGAGCCGATGAAGTGGGTGATCTCCGGGTCGTGCTTCTGCCCCCAGCGGTCGATGCGGCCGATGCGCTGTTCGAGCTTGTTGGGGTTGAAGGGGATGTCGTAGTTGATCAGGCGGTGGCAGTGGTTCTGGAGGTCGATGCCCTCGCCCGCGGCGTCGGTGGCGAGGAGGATGCGGACCCTGCCCTCGGGGCGGGAGGGGTCGGTCTGGAAGCCGAGGCGGATGCGTTCGCGCTCCTCGGCGGAGAGGCCGCCGTGGAGGCGCTCGACGCGGCCGCCGTCGGTGAGCGCCTCCTGCTGGAGGAGGTCGTACAGCCACTCCTGGGTGTCGCGGTACTCGGTGAAGACGACGACCCGCTCGTTCGTCCAGTGCCTGCCGTCGGACGTCCGGCAGACGGCCTTGAGTTCGCGGATCAGGGCCTCGGCCTTGGAGTCGGGGGCGGCCTCGTGGGTGAGGGCCCAGCGTTCCATGCTCTGGAGCAGGTCGAGTTCGCGGCCGTCCTCGGCGGGGGTGAGGGAGGTGGAGCGGGTCAGCGCGTCGTCCTCGGCGTCGACGAGGCCGGTGTCGTCGAGGTCGGCGACGAGGTCGGTGAACTCCTCCAGCCACTCCGGGACTTCGGTGGCGGCCGAGCGTCCCCGGACGGGTCCGGTGTCCTCCAGGTGGGAGAGGTAGACCCGCACGGTGTGGAGGAAGGCCGCCGGGGAGGAGAAGAGGCGCTTCTTCAGCAGCAGCGTCACCAGGTCGGCGGCGCGGCGCCCGCCCCGGGCCTTCGGGGCGAGCTTCCCGCGGCGCAGTGCGGCGAACTCCCCGAGGAGCCGGTGGACCTCGCGCTCCTGCGGGGTGTAGTCCACGGGGAGTTCGAGGGTCCTGCGGGTGCGGAAGCGGGGTGTGCCGTCGGCGTTGGCGACCGTCGACTTCAGGCGGCGGACGACGGTGTCCCTGAGCGCTTCCCGGTCGGGGTCGACGCCTCGCGCGAAGCGCTGGTCGTCGATGAGTTCCAGGAGCGCGGTGTACGACTCGGGGTAGCCGTTGTGCGGGGTGGCGGAGAGGAAGAGGCGGTGCTCGAAGTGCGGGACGAGGCGCCGGATCAGCTTGGTCTGCTGGGAGTCGACGGCGTAGACCTGCTTGGGCGCGGCGGGCGCGACGTGGTGGGCCTCGTCGAGCACGAGCAGGTCGAAGAAGCGCCTGTGCTCGCCGTCGGGGCTCTCCTCGGGGGCGCCGACGACCTCGTCGAGGAGCCGCTGGGCCTTCCGGCCGCGCAGCCAGGGCAGGGAGACGACCGTCAGCGGGTGGACGCGGAAGGGGTTGGCGGCCGTGCCGTGGGTGCGGCGCAGGCGGGCGCAGTGCTCGGAGTCCACGATGGTGAACTCCAGGCCGAACTTCTCGGCCATCTCGTCGCGCCACTTCAGGGTCAGTCCGGCGGGGCAGACGACCATGACGCGGCGGGCCCGGCCGCGCAGGAGCAGTTCCTGGACGACGAGGCCGGCCTCGATGGTCTTGCCGAGGCCGACGTCGTCGGCGAGGAGGAGGTTGACGCGGGGGGCGCCGACGGCCCGGGAGACCGGTTCCAGCTGGTACGGCTCGACGGCGACGCCCGAGCGGAAGGGGGCCTGGAGGGTCCTGGCGTCGGCGGAGGCCACGGCGGACCAGCGGACGGCGTCCAGGAAGGCGGCGAGGCGGTGCGGGGGGTCGTAGGCCCCGGCGGAGGCGTCCGGGAGGGAGCCGGCGGGGAGGATGCGGCGGCCGGGCTCGACCTCCCAGATGACGGAGAGGGTGTCGCCGAAGCGGCCGTCGGCGACGGACTGGAGGTGGACGAGGGTGGCCGGCGGGCGCTCCCGGTGGCCGTCGGCGGGGGCCGGCTCGACCCCGGCGACCACCCAGGACTGGCCGCGCACCTCGACGAGGTTGCCGTCCTCGGGGAGCCGTTCGGCTCCCGCCCGCCCGGTGTTCCGCTGGACCGCTGGTGTCATGGACGCTGTTCCCCTCGATGTGTCCTGTCGCCGTCCGCGGACGGCGGCCTGTCTCCCCGCCGGGACGGTGCGGTCGGAGCGTAACACGGGCCACCATCCGTGAACATAGATCACACATCCAAACTCGGCCCGGGAGGGTTCACACGATCCGGTCCAGTCGGCCCCGCAGCGCACGGGCGCGCCCGTGCCGGGGGTCGCTCCCGGGCAGGAGCCGGTCCTCGTCGTCCGCCAGTCGCCGCAGCAGTTCGCCGGCGGCATGGCGGTCGCCCGTGCGGGCCAGGAGCACGGCGATCTCGTACCGCGTGTCCAGCACCCCCGGGTCGTCCGGTCCGTGCAGGCTGCGCTGCTCGGCGAGGACCGACCTCAGCTCGTCCAGGGCCTCCCGGGTGCGGCCGAGCGCGCCGGCGCACAGGGCGCGCCCGACCCGGGCGGCCAGCACGTCGGCCCGCTCCAGGCCGGCGGCCGCCGCGAGCCGTTCGTACTGCTCCAGGGCGCGGGCCGGGTGGCCCGAGCGGCGGAGCGCGTCCGCCTCGGCCAGGCGCGGGTGGGGGACCGCGGGCGCGGGCGCCGGATCCCAGTGGGCGAGTCGCGCGGCCACCTCGGCCGCGGAGGCGGGGCGGTCCTCCGGCCGCTTGGCCAGCAGGGCCTCCACCAGCTCCCGCAGCCCGGCCGGGACGCCGGAGCGGCGGTCGCACAGGGGCGGCACGGGGTCCTGCGCGTGCCGGTGGTACAGCAGGAACGGGCTTCCGGCGGTGAAGGGCGGTGCGCCGGTCAGCATCTCGTACAGGACGCACCCCAGCGAGTACAGGTCGCTGGCGGGTACGGGCCGTCCCACGGCCTGCTCGGGCGCCATGTAGAGGACGGTGCCCAAAGCGGCGTTGGCGGCGGTGAAGCGCGTCTCGCCGGGCTGCGGTTCCAGGGCGGCCGCGATTCCGAAGTCGAGGATCCCGACCCCGCCGCCGGGGGTGACCATGAGGTTCGACGGCTTGAGGTCGCGGTGCACGACGCTCTGGCCGTGCGCGTAGGCCAGCACCTCCGCCGTACGCCGTGCGACCCCCGCCGCCCGCCGGACGGGCAGCGGCCCCTCACCGGCGAGGACGGCGTCGAGGGCGCGGCCGGGGACGAGGTCCATGACGAGGTAGAGCTCGCCCCGGTGGGAGCCGTGGTCGTGGACCGCGGGGATGCCCGGGTGCGTCAGACGGCTGGTCAGGAGGGCCTCCCGCAGGAACCGGCGCTCCAGGGAGGTGAAATCCGCCCCTCCCGCGCGCGGGGCGAGGAGTTTCACGGCGACCTCGCGGTCGTGCTCCCGGTCGTACGCCGCCCAGACGACCCCCATGCCGCCCCGGCCGAGCTCCCGCCTCAGCTCGTACCGCCCAAGGCTTCGCCGCATCGCGCCCGTCCCCAGTCCCGGCGCCGCCCGCGGCGCCCCTCGCTTCCGCACGGCCGGAGTGCGTCGCGCACCCGGCCGTGGGGGCATTTTCGCACCGTTCACACGGGCCTGGGGCCCTGCGGAACCAGGAACGGCCGGCGGGGGTCCTCGGGCGGGGCGGAGTGGACGGCCAGCTCCGGACGGGGCCGCGGGAGGTACGGCGCCAGGGCCGCGTAGGTCTCGGCCGCCGAGGAGGGGCGGTCGTCCGGGCGCTTGGCCAGCAGGGCGGCGACCAGTTCCCGGAGGCCGTGCGGGACGTCGGCCGCCGAACCGGGGATCGCGGGCGGCGGCGAGCTCAGGTGGTGCGTCACCAGGAGCGCGGGCCGGTCGGTGGGGAAGGGCGTCTCCCCGGTGAGCATGTGGTGGAGGAGGCAGCCCACCGCGTAGAGGTCGCTGCGCCCGTCGATCCGCCCCTCACCGGAGAGGAGTTCCGGTGAGGCGCACACGATGTTGCCGACGTTCTCGCCGGTCATGGTCAGGCGAGGGTCGGTGTCCGCGAGTACCTTCACCAGCCCGAAGTCCAGGATCTTCACGAGGCCGTCCCGCCGGACCATGACGTTCTGGGTCTTGAGGTCGCGGTGCACCAGACCGGTCGCGTGGACGGCCGACAGGCCGGCGCACAGCTGCGCGGCGACGGAAGCGGCCGTGGGCACGTCGAGACGCCCGCCCTCCCACTGGTCGAAGAGGAACTCCAGGGTGACGCCCTCGATCAGTTCCATCACCAGGCAGCAGGTGCCGTCCGTGATCGACGCGTCGAAGACGGTGGTGGTGTTCGGGTGGTCGAGGCGCGCGGCGACCTTCGCCTCCCTGCGGAAGCGCGCCAGCGCCTCCTCCCGGCCCCCCGGGAGGGAGAGGAGCTCCGCGGCGACGGTCTTGACGGCCACCGGCCGCTCCAGCCGCAGGTCACGGCCCTGCCACACCTGCCCCATCGCACCACGGCCGAGCACTGACGTGAGCCGGTACCGCTCCTGGAGCACCGTTCCGGGTCCAAGTCCCCGCATTACACACTTCCCCCACACTCTCCACACGACAAATCCGAATACTTACCGTGTAAACACAGTCAATGAGCGTAGTAGCCTCTCGGCAAGGGTGTCACTGTCACCTGTTCGCCGCCGGCCACCCCCCAGCGCAGGCAACCAAGCCACCGGAGACCGCCGATGAGTACACACGACGCCGTGCCCGTCAGTCTGGCCGAGATCGCCCGGATCGCCGGCGTGGGCCGCGCCGCGGTGAGCAACTGGCGAAGACGCCACGACTCCTTTCCCCAACGCATCGGCGGCACCGACGTCAGTCCGCAGTTCTCCCTGGCCGAGGTCGAGCGGTGGCTGAGGGAGAACGGCAAGCTGGCGGACGCCGGCGGCCGCGAGTTCCTCTGGCCCCGCTTCGAGGCACTGGGCAGCAGGGACGAGTCGGGGCTGGCGATCGCCGAAGCGGCCCGCCTCATGCGCTCCTCCCGCACCGGCGGCCCGCCCGCCGGGCTCACCCCGGAAGCGCGGAGGCTGGCGCGCGAGGCGGCCGAGCGGGGCCGGGAGGAGGGGACGCGTGAGACCTTCGAGTTCCTGCTCCAGCGATGGCTCGAAACACACGTCCGGCAACTCAGCACGACACCCCCGCCGCTCGCCGCGCTGATGGCGCGGATCGCCCTCCGCGTCCGGTCCGGCGGGCAGGAGGAGGACCTGACCGTGTTCGATCCGGCCTGCGGCACGGGGCACCTGGTGGCCGCCGCCGTCCGGGAGCGCCCGCCCGCGGGCAGGACGGTGGTGCTCGCGGGCGAACGGGAGCCGGCCCTCGCCGCACTGGCCTCCGCGCGGCTGGCGTTCGCCGCGGACGCCCACCCGGGCGTCCGCGCGGAGATCGCGACGGCGGACGCCCTGCGCGAGGACCCGTTCGCCGAAGCGCGCGCGGACATCGCACTCTGCAACCCGCCGTTCAACGAACGCGACTGGGGCTACGAGGAGCTCGCCACCGACCAGCGCTGGACCCACGGCCTCCCGCCGCGCACCGAGCCGGAACTGGCGTGGGTGCAGCACCTGCTCTCCCGCCTGAAGCCCGGCGGGGCGGCCGTGGTCCTCCTCCCCCCGGCGGTCGCCTCCCGCCGGGCGGGCCGGCGCATCCGCAGCTCCCTGCTGCGCAGCGGCGTGCTGCGGGCCGTGGTGGCCCTCCCCCCCGGCAGCGCGCAGCCACACAGCGTCTCGCTCCAGTTGTGGGTCCTCAGAACCGCTCCGGACGGCCCGGACGCGGGGCTGCCCGGCCAGGACGTGCTCCTGGTCGACGCCACCCGCTTCGCGAGATCCGGCACACGCGAACCCGGCCCCGACTGGGACGCGTTCGGCGCCTTCGTCCTCTCCGCGCTGGAAGCCCTCGATCAGCCGGACACCGATCTGCCGGACGGCGCCGCCCGCATTCCCCTCATCGACCTCCTGGACGACGAGGTCGACGTCACCCCCGGACGCCACGTTCCCGTGAACACCGAGGCCACCGGCCGTGAACTCGCCTCCTCCTGGGAGGAGCTGGGCACGGTGCTGGCCGACCTGACCGACCGGGCCCAGCGCCTGTCGGAACTGGGCTTCGGAACCGGCGGGCAGCAGAGCACGGTCAGCGTGGGAGACCTCGTCAAAGCCGGCGCCCTGTCGCTGCGCGCCGGGCAGCAGCCGCCGGACGAGCCGGCGGGAAGCGGAAGGGACTCCGTGCCCCTCCTCACCGTCGCCGACCTGCTGACGGACAGCGCTCCCAGCGGGCTCGTCACCACCGGATCGGCACCGGTGGTCGTCGAGAGGGGCGACGTCGTGGTCGCCGGCGTCGTCCGCGCGTTCAGGGCCTGGGTCCACGAAGGGCCCCCGACGGCCCTGGGACCCCAGCTCTACGCCCTTCGGGTGGACCCGGCGAAGATGGACGCCCACTTCCTCGCCGGCTGCCTGCGGGCCCCCTCCAACGGCCGGCAGGCCGGTACCCACGCCTCCAGTTCCTCTCGGATCGACATCCGGCGTCTGCACGTGCTCCAGCTCCCCCTGGAGAAGCAGGCCGCGTACGCCGAGGCCTTCCGCCACCTCAGGGTCTTCGAGTCGCAGCTCGTCAAGGCCGACGGCCTGGGCAGGGCACTGGTGAGCGACACGATCGACCAGTTCGCGGTGGGCGGACTGGCCCCCTGACCCCACACCCCGGGGAGGTTGCCGCCTTTGTGCCGCGCGGGGGCACGGCGGGCGCCGCGGGCCGTATGGGGTGGCGGGGCTCCTCCCGGGACGGGCCGCGTGAGGGACGGGCGGTACGCGGGACGAGCGGTACGCGGGACGGGGCGGTACGCGGGACGAGCGGTACGCGGGACGGGGCGGTACGCGGGACGAGCGGTACGCGGGACGAGCCGCGTGGGGGACGGGGTCCGCGCCCGGGACGGGGTCCGCGCCCGGGACGGGGTCCGCGCCCGGCCGTCACCAGCCCGGGTGGGGGCG
>NZ_CP095474.1:387558-397108 GCF_023614315.1 Streptomyces sudanensis
CCCCCACAGGGGGCGCGGCGGCTGCGGGGGCTGGGGGGTGCCCCGGCGCAGCGGCCAGGCGCACAGCATCCCCACCACGAAGCCGACGACGTGCGCCAGGTACGCCACCGTCCCGGCCTGCGAGACGCCCGCCCCGTAGGAGTACACGGCCTGGAGGACGAACCACAGCCCGAGCACCGTCCAGGCCGGCAGGCGCAGCGGCAGCAGGAGCAGGAACGGCACGAGGGCCCACACCCGCACCCTGGGGTACAGCACCAGGTAGGCGCCCAGCACTCCGGCGACGGCGCCCGAGGCGCCGATCATCGGCCGGCCCGAACCGGCGTCGACCAGGGCGAAGCCGTACGTGGCGGCGTAGCCGCAGAGGCCGTAGAACAGCAGGTAGCGCACCTTGCCCAGGCGGTCCTCGACGTTGTCGCCGAACACCCAGAGGAACAGCATGTTGCCGATCAGGTGCAGCCAGCCGCCGTGCAGGAACATCGCCGTCAGGACGGACAGCGGCGGCGACTTGTCGTAGCCCGGCGGTCCCAGGAGGCAGCCGGGGCCGGAGGGCCCCACGGCGGTCCGCCCCGTGGGCACCAGCTCCGGCATCCGGCCGTGGACCAGTTCGCGCGGCACGGCGGCCCACTGGCCGAGGAAGGACTCCAGCCGGCACGCCTGGGCCAGGCTGCTCTCGCCGACCAGCGAGCCCGCCATGCCCGGGGTCCGCAGGAAGACGACGACGTTGACGGCGATCAGCGCGTACGTCACCCAGGGGAGCCGCCGCGCCGGGTTCGCGTCATGAACGGGAATGACCACGTCGACTCACTGCCCGGTCGTCAGCGCGCGAATCCGGTCGATCGCCGCCGGTCCCCGCTACGATCCGGCATCCGGTTCCCCGTCCCCGGAAGCGTCCCCGGAGGCGTCCCCGGAGGCGTCGCCGGACGTGCTTTCGGCAGTGCCCTCCCGCTCTTCCCGCTGCGTGTCGCGCTCCTCCTCCGGAGTGACGTCCTTCTCGCCGGTGACCTGCTCCAGCGGGCTCTCGTGGTTCTCCGATCCGGTCATGACCGCTCCTCACCTCGTGTGCCGCAATCCCGTCGTGTGCCGTACTCCCGCCGGGTCACCCGGACGGCCGGACTCAATCCCCCGGCGTGCGGGGCGCTCCGCGCGGGTACCCGGTCCGCTCGGAAGACGGGTGGCGAACGGGGACGGACATGCCTGACCACGCTTCTCCGCTGGTCGTCGTCGCGGGGGTCTCGGGCTCCGGCAAGTCGACGATCGGCCTGGCCCTGGCGCAGCGCCTGGGCGTCCCGTACGGGGAGGGGGACGATCTGCACCCTCCGGGGAACATCGAGAAGATGCGGGCGGGCGTGCCGCTGGACGACGAGGACCGGGCGCCCTGGCTGGACCGGGTCGCCGAATGGCTGCGCGACCACCTCGACAGCGGCGGCGTCGTCGCCTGCTCCGCGCTCAGGCGGAGCTACCGGGACAGGCTCGCCGCCGTGTCCCCGCGCGTGTTCTTCGTCCACCTGCACGGTCCGGCCGAGTTGATCGCCGCCCGCCTCGGCGCCCGGCGCGGCCACTTCATGCCCCCGAGCCTGCTGCGCTCGCAGTACGACGCCCTGGAGCCGCCGGCTCCCGGTGAGCGCGGCGCGGTGGTGTCCGTGGAGGGCACGCCCGAGGAGACGACCGCGCTGGCGCTCGCCGCGGTGCGGGCCGCCCAGTGAGGCGCGCGGCCGGTTCGGAGCCGTACGGCTGCGGCGCGCGGACCCGGCGGACAGCGACGGTGCTGGGCGGNCGGCNNNGGCAGNCGNGTATAAGGGACNGGGGGACTACGGCAGGGCGGTACGGGCGGGGCATCGGCGAGGAGGGCCGGGGGTACCCGCCTGCCATGATCATGTCGATGGAGCTCCTGCCCGAGTCGACCCTGCGCGAGGTCATCGGCCTGCTGGTGCGGCTCGTCGAGTCCGCCGGGGCGCTGATCATCTTCGTCGGTGCCGTCTGGGCGTTCGTGCAGTTCGTCAGGGCCGGTGCGCGCAGGCCCGACCGGGTGGCCGGGTTCAACCGCATCCGGCTCAGTCTGGGGCGCTTCCTCGTACTGGGCCTGGAGTTCCAGCTCGCGGGGGACGTGCTGCGCACGGCGGTCGCGCCGAGCTTCACCGAGATCGGGCAACTGGCGGCGATCGCGGCCATCCGCACCGCGCTCAACTACTTCCTCGGGCGTGAGATCGCCCAGGAGCGGGTGGAGATCGACGGCGGCAAGGGCCCGCTGGAGGGGCCCGTCCGGGAGACGCCGTCGTGAACGCCTGGCTGCAGGCGGCGGCCGTGCTGGTCACCGGCGCGGGACTGGTCTCCGCGGCGGTCGCCTACCGGCTGACCGGCGACGCCCGCCGCGCCCTGGCCGTCCTGCTGGACTTCCTGACCGCGGCCGGGCTGATGCGGCTGACCGGGGAGCCCTCGTGGAGCGGCATCCTGGCCGCCGCCGCCGTGGTGGCGCTGCGCCGGGTGATCGGGGCGGGCCTGGGGCTGTCGCGTGCCGCGCCGTAGGGCCGGGCCCCGCCGGCAGGGGCGCATGCCGGCCGGACCCCGTGCCGACCGGACCCGTACCGGCCGGGGCGCGTGGTGACCGGGCGCGCGGTGACCGGGCATGCGGCGACCGGGACGCGCGCCGGGGGAAGCCGTTCCTCCGGGACCCGGCCCCGGCCCGCGGCTCCCGACCCCCNNNGCCCGCCGCCGGGTACGGCTCCGCCTCCCGAGCGGTGGGCCGGAGCGGCGGGCCGGAGGGGTGGGCCACGACCGGCACCCCGGCACGGGAGTGGCCCGTACCCAGCCCGGGGAACCCGTACCTCCGGTGCGGAACACCCTCATTCCTCCGACGCGGAACGGAAAGGACAGTCCATGCGCGCACTGACGCTCCGACCCGGCCCCGGGGCCTCGATGGAGGTCCGCGAACTCCCCCCGCCCTCCCCCGGCCCGCGGGAACTGCTGGTCCGGGGGCTGGCGCTGGGCGTCTGCGGCACCGACCGGGAGATCGCCGACGGCCAGTACGGCGCCGCGCCCGCCGGGCGGGACTGGATGGTGATCGGCCACGAGTCGCTGGGGCGGGTCGAGCAGGCGCCGCCCGGAAGCGGCTTCTCCCCCGGCGACCTGGTGGTCGGCGTGGTCCGCCGCCCCGACCCCGTCCCGTGCGGGGCGTGCGCCCGCGGGCACTTCGACATGTGCCGCAACGGCCGCTACCAAGAGCGGGGCATCAAGGAACTGGACGGCTACGGCGCGGAGTACTGGACCGTGGAGTGCGACTACGCCGTCGGCCTGGACCCGCGCCTGGAGGCCGTGGGGATGCTCCTGGAGCCGACGGCCGTCGTGGTCAAGGCGTGGCAGCAGGTCGATCTGGTGGGGAGCCGGTCCTGGTTCGAGCCGCGGCGGGTCCTGGTGACCGGGGCCGGCCCCATCGGGCTCCTCGCCGCGCTGGTCGGCGTGGAGCGGGGCCTGGAGGTGCACGTGCTGGACCGCGTCGAGCGGGGGCCGAAGCCCCGGCTCGTACGGTCCCTCGGCGCGGAGTACCACAGCGGCGCGCCCCGCGAGGTGATGGACGGCGTGCGGCCCGACGTCGTCGTCGAGGCGACCGGCGCCGCGCAGGTGGTGTTCGCGGCCCTGTCGGGCACCGCGCCGTACGGCGTGCTGTGCCTGACCGGCGTGTCCTCCGCCGGCCGGCGCGTCACGGTGGACGCGGGGATGGTCAACCGGGATCTGGTGCTGGAGAACGACGTGGTCGTCGGTTCGGTGAACGCCAACCTCGACCACTACCGGCAGGCCGCGGCGGTGCTGGCCCGGGCCGACGGGGCGTGGCTGGACGGCCTGGTCACCCGGAGGGTGCCGCTGGGCCGCTTCCGTGAGGCGTTCGCCCCGCGCGACGACGACGTCAAGGTCGTGATCGACCTGCACCGCCCCTGACCGGTGCCCCGCCGACCTGCCTGTGGGCGGACGGCCCCGGTGGGCGTCACGGCTCGCGGGCGTCACGGCCGGCAGGCGGCGCGGCGCCCCGCCCGGCCCCGGAGGCACGCGCCCCGTGGCCGGGCGGGTGGGTGAACGGGCGCGGCGGACCGGCGCGGCGGGGCGGCCCCCGCCGCCCCGCGCCCGGCCTACCGGACGGTGGCGGCGAGGCGGAGGCGTCCGTCGTCGACCTCGGCGATCTGGTCGACCGCGGTGAGGTGGGTGCGGTCGTGGGTGACCAGGACGGTGGCGGTGGCCTGCCGGTGGGTGAGGCGGGTGATCAGGTCGATGACGGCGGCGCCGCGTTCGTGGTCGAGGGCGCTGGTGGGCTCGTCGACCAGCAGGACCCTGGGGTCGTTCATCAGCGCGCGGGCGATGTTGACCCGCTGGCGCTGGCCGCCGGAGAGCTGGTGGGGCCGCCGGTCGGCCTGGGCGGTGAGGCCCACGGCGTCCAGCATCTCCTCGGCCCGCTTCCGGGCGGTGCGCGGCTTGCGGCCGTCGATCTGCGCCATGACCTGGAGCTGTTCGACGGCGGTGAGGGAGGGCAGCAGGTTGGGCTGCTGGAAGACGATGCCGACCTTGCGGCGGCGCAGGTCGGTGAGTTCGCCGCGGGTCATGCCGGTGGTCAGGGTGCCGTCGATGGTGACGGTGCCGCTGTCGGGCGCGATGAGGGTGGCGGCGACGGCGAGGAGGCTGGACTTGCCGGAACCGGAGGGGCCCACGACGGCGGTCAGGCTGCCCTTGGGGACTTCCAGGGTGACGCGGTCGAGGGCGGTCAGCCGGGAGTCGCCGTCGGGGTAGGTGAGGGTGACGTCGTTCAGGTGCAGGCTCATCGGGCGCTCCCCAGGGCGGTCAGCGGGTCGACGGAGGTGATGCGGCGGATGGACAGGGCGGCCCCGAGCACGCCGAGCGCGATCATCACGGCGGCGGGGAGGAGGACGGTGGCGGGGGTGAGGAGGAACGGCACGTCCGAGCCCGCGACGAGGGCGCCGAGCCCGGCGGCGGCCCCGGTGCCGATCAGGGTGCCGCCGACCAGCAGGACCACGGCCTGGCCGAGGGCGTCCTTGAGCAGGGTGGCGGTGGAGGCGCCCAGCGCCTTGAGGACGGCGACGTCGCCGCTGCGCTGGATGGTCCACACCGTGAAGAAGGCGCCGATGACCAGGGCGGAGATCGCGAAGAGGAAGCCGCGCATCAGCTGCAGGGAGCCGTTCTCGGAGGTGTAGGAGCCGATCGCGGACAGCGAGTCGTCCCGGGACACCGTCCTGGTGCCCGCGGCCCGGTCGGCGGCCCCGACGTCGACGCCGGAGGCGGTGTCCAGGGCGATGACGGTGGCGGTCGGCGCGCCGCCCTTCCCGGTGGGGGGTACGGCCTTGCGCCACAGGTCCAGGCTGGTCCAGACGACCGGGGTGTGGCTGAAGAAGGCGTCGCCGCTCACGGCGGCCACGGTCACCTCCTGCCCGGCGAGGGTGAAGCCGTCGCCCTCCGCCACGCCGAGGTCGGCGGCGGCCGCGGTGGACAGGACCGCCGCGCGGCCGTCGATCCTGCCGCTCTCGGGGGCGAGCGCGGAGCCGGGCCGGACGCCGAAGGCGGACACGCCGGCGCTCCTGCTTCCGGCGCTCGCCCTGGTGGTGGTGATGCCCAGCGGCTCGGCGGCCTCCACGCCGGGTGTCCTGGCCCAGCGCTGCCACTGCCGCTCGTCGACGGTGGAGTTCGCGTACGACGGCTCCTCACCGCCGGGCGAGCCGAAGGCGATCGCGTCGGCGGGCAGGGAGGTGATCGCGGAGGTGTTCTGCCGGCCCAAGCCCGCGGTCAGCCCGGACAGCAACCCGACCAGCAGGGTGATCAGCACGATGACGGTGCCCATCAGGGCGAAGCGCCCTTTGGCGAACTTCAGGTCTCTCCAGGCGACGAACACGGTGTGAGGGGCCCTTTCCCGGGACGGAAACTGTGGGTCCCACCCTCGCCGCCGGCCCCCCGGCCCGGCTTCCGGCCCAGGTCGGCAATCCGTGCGCCGAAGGACGGCACTCCGGTTCCACCTTTCGATGGAAGCCGTACCGCGGAGCCCTCCTTAGGCTGGAGGGACTGTGAACACCGCCGCCCCCGTCCCCATCCCCACCACCCGGGCCCTGGCCTGGTGCCTGCACCTGCTGGTCGCCGGGCTGCTCGCCCTGGCCGGCGTCCGGGCCGCGGTCGGCGGCCGTCCGCACGCCGGGTGGGTGGTCGCCGCGGCCGTGGCGTGCGGCCTGCTGTACGCGGCCGGCCCCGCGCTGCCCCGCGTGGGCCGCTCGCAGCGGGCCGCCGCCCTGTGGCTGGCCGGTGTGGGCGCCGCCTGGCTGGTGCTGCTGGCCCTGTCGGCCGACGGGGTGTGGATGGCGTTCCCGCTGTACTTCCTCCAGCTCCACCTGCTGCCCCGCCGGGCCGGACCCGCCGCCGTGGCGGCCACCGCGGCGGCGTCCGTCGCCGGTTTCGCCGCGCACCACGGGTCGTTCAACGCGCCGATGGTGATCGGGCCGGCCCTCGGCGCCGCCGTGGCGATGGCGGTGGTGTGGGGCTACCAGGCCCTGTACCGGGAGAGCGAGCAGCGCAGGCGCCTGATCGAGGAACTCACCGCCACCCGCGCCGACCTCGCCGCCGCCCAGCACACCGCCGGTGTGCTCGCCGAACGGGAACGCCTGGCCCGTGAGATCCACGACACCCTCGCCCAGGGCCTCTCCAGCATCCAGCTGCTGCTGCGCGCCGCCGAACGCGCCCTGCCCGGCGCGCCGGAGAGCGCCGCCCGCCACGTCGACCAGGCCCGGCAGACGGCCGTCGACAACCTCGCCGAGGCCCGCCGCTTCGTCGCCGCCCTCGCCCCGCCCGCCCTGGAGGGCACCACCCTGGCCGGCGCCCTGGAACGCCTGTGCGCCACCACCAGCGCCCGCCACCGGCTCACCGCGCGCCTCCACCTCGCCGGCGACCCCGCCCCGCTGCCCACCGCGCACGAGGTGGCGCTGCTGCGCATCGCCCAGTCCGCCCTGGCGAACACGGTCCGCCACGCCGAGGCCGCCACCGCCGAGGTCACCCTCGGCTACTTCGAGGACCACGTCGCCGTGGTGGTCGCCGACGACGGGCGCGGCTTCGACCCCGACCGCCTGCCCGTCCCCGACCCGCAGGCCGGCGGGTTCGGACTGGCCTCCATGCGCGCCCGCGTCCACGCCCTCGGCGGCACCCTCACCGTCGATTCCGCGCCCGGCCGGGGCACCGTCCTCACCGCCCGGCTGCCCCTCCACCGGACCCCCGACCCCACTGCCGAGGCCCCCCTGTGACCGAGACCCCGATCCGCCTGCTCCTGGCCGACGACCACCCGGTCGTACGGGCGGGTCTGCGCGCCGTGCTGGAGACCGAACCCGGCATCGACGTGGTGGCCGAGGCCGCCACCGCCGAGGCCGCCGTCGACCGCGCCGCCCTGGGCGACATCGACGTCGTCCTGATGGACCTCCAGTTCGGCGGCGGGATGAACGGCGCCGAGGCCACCGCCCTGATCACCGCCCGCCCCGGCGCGCCCCGCGTACTGGTCGTGACCACCTACGACACCGACGCCGACACCCTCCCCGCCATCGAGGCCGGGGCCACCGGCTACCTGCTCAAGGACGCCCCGCCCGAGGACCTGGCGGCGGCGGTGCGCACCGCCGCGACGGGCCGCACCACCCTGGCGCCCGCCGTCGCGGACCGGCTGATGAACCGGCTGCGCGCCCCCGGCACCGCCCTGAGCCGGCGGGAGACCGAGGTGCTCGCCCTGGTCGCCGAGGGCCTGTCCAACCAGGCCGTCGGCGACCGGCTCCACCTCACCGAGGGGACCGTGAAGTCCCATCTGGCCCGCATCTACGCGAAGCTCGACGTCGACTCCCGCACCGCCGCCGTCGCCGTCGCCACCCGGCTCGGCCTCATCCGGCGGTAGCGGGTACGACGCCCCGCCCACGCGTCGCCGCGCCGACCCGCCCGTCCGTCCGTCCGTCCGTCGGGGGCGCCGTCGCCCTGGGTGGCCTGGCGGCCGGACGGCCGGGCCGGGCGTGATGCTGCCGGGCGGCCGGAACCGGGGCCGGGCCGCGGACCGAGCCGGGGCTGGAATCCAAGCCGGGACCGGAATCCGAGCCGGGACCGGTCGAAACCGGAACCGGCATCGGCGTCGGCCAGTCCCAGGGGCGGGCCCAGGATCGGTCCCAGGATCGGGTGCGGGATCGGGTCCGGAACCGGGCCCGGGGTTCGAACCGGAATCGGCCGGGTTCCAGCGGGGAGCCTCCTGCNCNGGGNCNNGNNTATAANNGNCAGGGCCCGGTTCCGGNGCCGATCCCGGGGTGCGGGGCGGGGCGGGGGAGCCTCCCGCGCCGGGCGGATTCCGGAGAGGCGCGCGGCGATCCGGGGTCGGGCCCAGGCTGCCCAACGTGCACGGCACCGCCGGGCGTACGCACGGGAACGAGCGCTGCGGCCGAGGGGCGAACGCGGCACCACCGGATAGACGCGGCACCGCCGGACGGACGCGGCGCCGCCGGACGCGCACCGCACCGCCCGGCGGGTGCCCGGGGACGCGCACCGCGACCCGGGCACCCGTCGCGGCCCTACGGGCGGACGGGCCGCGGCTCGGTGACGGTCAGCGCGTCCACCATGCGGTTCACCTTGCCGCGTGCGCGCACCGCGTGGGCCTGCGGCACCCGGATCTCGGCGGTGGCCCGGGCGGCCTGCGCCACCGTGTACGACAGTGCCAGCACCGGCGTGCTGCTCAGTGCGGCGGCGATCCGGCCCAGCGCGCCGCGGCTGTCCCGGAGGGTCACGGTGAACGTGCACGCCGCCTCGTCCCCCCTCCCGGAAGCCTCCCGGGACGGTTCGGCGGCGGAGTCCCCGTCGGCTTCACGCCGCACGTACAGGATCCCGTACGTGTAGGCGTCGACCAGCGCCTCGCAGGACGCGGCGAGGACGTTGTCCGCGACGCCGACCGTCTGCCACGTCCCGTGCCCGTCGGCGACGCTCACCAGGACGCGGGTCCTCGCGGCGGTGCCCCGGTGGCCCTCCAGGATGCGGACCTTGTAGTCGACCAGCTCGAACCGCGACACCTCCGGGTGCGTCGACCGCAGGGCCCGGCGCAGCGCGTTGTCGAGGGCGTGGACCGGGCCGTTGCCCTCCGCGGTGGCGACGGCCCTGGTGTCCCGGGCGCGGAGCTTGACCGTCGCCTCGGCGTCCCGCGGCGCGCCGGCCCCGTCCTCGGCGATCACCCTCCAGGACTCCAGCTCGAAGCAGGGCTCCCTGCCGCCTTCGACTTCCTCGCGGAGGAGGAGTTCGAAGGAGGCGTCGGCGGCCTCGTAGGTGTACCCCCGCAACTCGCGCTCCTTGACCCGCTCCACCACCCGGCCCAGTACCTCCCGGTCCCGGCCCNGCTCCACCCCCAGCCCCCTTACGTTTAAAANNACCGACGCCCGCCCCGCCATGTCCGACACCAGCATCCGCATCGTGTTGCCCACCCGCGCCGGATCCACATGCTGATACAGATCCGGATCCACCCGGATCGCCGACGCGTGCAACCCCGCCTTGTGCGCGAACGCCGACACCC
>NZ_CP095474.1:397483-397575 GCF_023614315.1 Streptomyces sudanensis
CTCCACCACCGCCCGCGCATACCCCCCATCCACCCGATACCCATCGAAGAAATGCTCACAGTCCACGAACACCCGCCGCCCCTGCTCCCGCA
>NZ_CP095474.1:397585-397702 GCF_023614315.1 Streptomyces sudanensis
AGCTCGCGCACCATCGCCAAGTTCTCCTCCAACGACGTACGCAACGCCAACTCCACATGCCGCGCATCCGCCTTCGCCACCACCGTCACCACCGGCGCACCCGACTCCACCAACGCC
>NZ_CP095474.1:397742-405861 GCF_023614315.1 Streptomyces sudanensis
GCCCCGAACGCCACCAACGACGCATGCCGGAACTCCACCTCCCCCACCGCCCGCGCGAAGAACTCCGTATCCCGCGGATTCGCCCCAGGCCACCCCCCCTCCACNAACCCCACCCCGAACTCGTCCAGATACCGCGCGATCGCCAACTTGTCCCCGACCGTCAAACTGATCCCCTCACGCTGCGCACCATCCCGCAACGTCGTGTCGAAAACATGGAAACCGTCGTCGACGGGCTGCTCCGTGGTCATGGCCGTCCTGCTCCTGTCTGCTGGGCTTCGATGGGGGTGCCCCGCTCCCGGGGCCGCGCGAGGGGACCCACTCGGGGGGATAGGGGTGGATTGGTCCGCTTGTCCCCATTCTCGCGCGCTCGCCGCCGGCCCGTGGTGGGGCCGGAAAACGAAAAGACCCCTCGCGGGATGCGAGAGGTCTGCGCGCGGGTCTGGGACACGGTGTCCGCTGCCGCGACGGGGTGCGTCGGGGTTCAGCGGTCACTGCGGACCGGCGCGCTGCTGCCGATAATCATCGGGTGGGCGAGCACGGGGGGAGTGTGCCACAACCGCGCCGCGCCGTGGACAGGGGTCTCACGATGTGGTCGGGGCGGCCGGGGCCGCTCCCGCCCGACACGCTCGGGCGGCACGGGTCGCGGCGGGACGGCCCGGTCTTCCGCGGGCCCCGGCGGGACGGCCCGTCGCTCCGCACGCCCCGCACGGACCGCCGGGGCCCTCCGCCGCGGCTCGCGGGCCGTGGCGGAGGGCCTGGTGGGCAGCTCCGGGTCAGACGACCCGGTGGGTCCAGCCGTGGGTGTCCTCAGCGGCGCCCGTCTGGATGTCGAGCAGCGCCCTGCGGAGCTTCAGGGTGACCTCGCCGGGCCGGCCGTCGCCCTGCGTCCACTCGCCGCCGGCGGACTTGACCGTGCCCACCGGGGTGATCACCGCGGCCGTACCGCAGGCGAAGACCTCCGTCAGGGTGCCGTTCTCCGTGTCGCGGCGCCACTGGTCGGTGGAGATGCGGGCCTCCTCCGACTCGTAGCCGAGGTCGCCGGCGAGCCGGAGCAGGGAGTCGCGGGTGATCCCGGCCAGGAGGGAACCGGTCAGCTCCGGGGTGACGATCTTGTTCCCGTACACGAAGTACAGGTTCATGCCGCCCATCTCCTCGACCCACCGGTGCTCCAGCGCGTCGAGCCAGACGACCTGGTCGCAGCCCTTCGCCGTGGCCTCCGCCTGAGCGAGGAGGGAGGCGGCGTAGTTGCCGCCGGTCTTGGCGAAGCCCATGCCGCCGGGGACGGCGCGGACGTAGTTCTCCGACAGCCAGACCGAGACCGGCTTGACGCCACCGGGGAAGTACGCGCCGGCGGGCGAGGCGATGACGATGAACAGGTACTCGTTGGCCGGCCGGACGCCCAGGCCGACCTCCGTCGCGATCATGAACGGGCGCAGGTACAGCGACTCCTCGCCGCCGTGCGGCGGGACCCACTCCGCGTCCTGCCGGACCAGGGCGTCGCAGGCGGCGACGAAGGTCTCCACGGGCAGTTCGGGCATGGCCAGGCGGCGGGCGGAGCGCTGGAAGCGCTCGGCGTTGGCCTCCGGGCGGAACAGCGAGACCGAGCCGTCGGGGCGCCGGTAGGCCTTCAGGCCCTCGAAGATCTCCTGCGCGTAGTGCAGGGTCATGTTGGCGGGGTCGATGGACAGCGGCGCGTACGGCGTGAGCTGCGCGTCGTGCCAGCCGCGGCCCGCCGTCCACCGGATGGTCACCATGTGGTCGGTGAAGTGGCGGCCGAAGCCGGGGTTGGCCAGGATCGCCTCGCGCTGAGCGGCGGACAGCGGGGTCGAGGAGGGCTTGAGCTCGATCGTCGTGGGCGTCGTCATGACTGCTGTGTCCTTCACCGGTGGAGTGGGTCGGACCGCGCCCATGCCGCCGCTCCGGCCGCTGTCGCTGCCGGGGCGTCCGAACAACACCGCATGCCGCGGCCCTGTGTCCGATTATCGCCTGGAGGAACCGTGGCGGGAAAACGGGTGGGTCGTGGTCCGTGGGTTCGATGGTGGCACCCGTCGCCGCACGGGAGGAGCCGCCGGCGCTCGCGCGGTCCGGCGGCCGTTCCCGGCGTTCCCGGGCCGGCGGGTCAGCCCGCCGCGCGCGCCGCGAGCGCGTCGCCGATCTCGTCCGTGGTGCGCGCGCCGGACCCGGCACGGCCGGCGAGGTCGGCGGCGACCGCCTCCTCGACGCGGGCGGCCTCGGCCTCGTACCCGAGGTGGCGGAGCATCAGCGCGACGGAGAGGACGGTAGCGGTGGGGTCGGCCTCGCCCCGGCCCGCGATGTCGGGCGCGGAACCGTGGACGGGCTCGAACATCGAGGGGAACGCGCCCGTCGGGTTGATGTTGCCGGACGCGGCCAGGCCGATGCCTCCGGTCACGGCGGCGGCGAGGTCGGTGAGGATGTCGCCGAAGAGGTTGTCGGTGACGACGACGTCGAAGCGCTCGGGCCGGGTGACGAAGAAGATCGTCGCCGCGTCGACGTGCAGGTAGTCGGTGGTGACCCCGGGGTACTCCCCGCCCACCCTGTCGAAGACGCTCCGCCACAGGCGGCCGGCGTGGACGAGGACGTTGTCCTTGTGGACGAGCGTCAGCTTCCTGCGGGGGCGGGCCGCCGCCCGCTCGTACGCGTCGCGGACGACGCGCTCGACGCCGTACGCCGTGTTGACGCCGACCTCCGTGGCGACCTCGGCCGGCGTCCCGGTGCGCAGGCTTCCGCCGTTGCCCGTGTACGGGCCCTCGGTGCCCTCCCGTACGACGACGAAATCGATGTCGGGGCGGCCCGCGAGCGGGGTCGCGGCGTGCGGGAGGAGCCTGGCCGGGCGCAGGTTCACGTAGTGGTCGAAGGCGAAGCGCAGCTTCAGCAGCAGCCCCCGTTCCAGCACCCCGGACGGCACGGAGGGGTCGCCGATCGCGCCGAGGAGGATGGCGTCGTGGTCCTTGAGGGACTCCAGGTCCGCGTCGGGGAGGGTCTCGCCCGTGCGGTGCCAGCGCCGGGCGCCGAGGTCGTACTCCCGGATCCGCGGTTCCACGTCCCGCGGGAGGACCGCGCGGAGGACCTTGAGTCCCTGGGACACGACCTCCGGGCCGATGCCGTCGCCGGGGATCACTGCGAGATTGAGGCTGCGAGACATGCCGGCACCCTACCTTTCGTCCCATTCCCCGACATGGAGCGTCCGGAATGCGGACCGGTCTCCGGTCGGGCCCGGCCGGGCGGCCGGGCCCGACCGGGGGAAGACAAAACGGCGGCGGCACCGGGGTGCCGCCGCCGTGCGGGGCCGGTCAGCGGCCGGTGGAGCCGCCGTTGTCCCGGCGGTCCAGGGCGCGCTGGAGGGCGGCGGCGGCGTTCCCGCGCTCGGCCTCGGTGGGCCGGGTGCCCGTGTGGCGGACGCGGCGGGAACGGCGGGCAGGGGTGGAGGTGTTCATGGCGAAGGCTCCTCGTGCAGGGCGGATGCGGGAGGCGCCGGAAGGGGCGGAGAGCGCCTGCCGCAGGGGTGGCCTGCCGGAGGGCACCGCGCTCTGGTCCGCCGTTCGCTGATGGAGCGAGACGTTCGGCTCCCTCCACGCTAGGCGAGCGCGCGTCCCCTGTCTCCACGATTGCTCGGACTTCCTACTATCTGAGACGGCCCACCGCGCCCCGCCCTCCGCGACCCGGTCCGCCGCGCGGTCACAGCACGTCGCCGTCCCGCCAGTCGAACTGCAGCGGCCCGTCCTCGGGAACGGGCAGCGGCCGTCCGGCGGCGGGGCGCAGGAAGGTGCAGTCCTCCCCGTCCGCCAGGCGGGCCACGCCCCGCGGGCCGTACCCCTCGATCCGGCCGTTCCACAGGTGCCAGCCGCGCGAGCGGTAGAGGGCGGCGCCCTCGTCGGAGGCGCCCAGGGCGCCGAAGTCGTACGCGCCGTCGACCACCTCCTCCAGCGCGGCCACCACCCGGCCGCCGAGCCCCTGGCGGCGGCGTTCCGGGCGCACCCCCACGGCCTCGACGTACCCGACGCGGTGGGCGCGCCCGGCGTGCACGACGCGGCGCATGACGACGCTGCCGTGGGCGACGATCCGCCCCCGGGCGTCCTCGACGTACGCGTGGACGCCGCCCAGGCCGTGCTCCCAGTCCTCCTCGCCCAGGTCCCCGTCGAAGGCGTCCTCCAGCATGGCGCGGATCGCCGCGAGCACGGCCGGCGTCAACGCGTAGGTGTGGGCGGTGTGGAGACGATCGCTCATACCGCCCACTGTGGCACCGCCGCGGGCGCGGCGGCCCGGCTTCGGCACACGTTCACGCCATGGGCGGCGGGGTCCGCGCGCACCGGCCGGCGGACGGCCGGGCCGTCGGTGCCCGCGCGGCCGCGTCGGCGGAGGAGGGGACGCCCTGCGGGCCGCCCGTCCCGGAGGTCGGCGCTGCCGGGGGCCGGCCCCCGTGCCCGGACGGCGGAGGAGCCCGCGGCCGGGGGAACGCGACGTGAACGCCTCGTCGCCGCAGGCGGGCGGGCGCGCGGTTCCGAAGCGGGGCCCGAAGCGGCACCGCCCCCGCCCGGCGCGGAGGCCGGGCGGGGNCGGTGNGGGGCGGCCGGTGCGGGCCGGGGGCGTCAGCCCATGTGCGGGTAGCCGTACTCGGTCGGCGGGACCAGCGTCTCCTTGATGGCGCGGGTCAGCGTCCAGCGCATCAGGTTCTGCGGGGCGCCGGCCTTGTCGTTGGTGCCGGAGGCGCGGCCGCCGCCGAAGGGCTGCTGGCCGACCACGGCGCCGGTCGACTTGTCGTTGATGTAGAAGTTGCCCGCGGCGTACCGCAGCTTGTCCATCGCGTACGCGACGGCGGCGCGGTCGTTGGCGATGATCGAGCCGGTCAGCGCGTAGGCGGAGACCGCCTCCATCTGCTCCAGCATCTCCTCGTACCGGTCGTCCTCGTAGACGTGCACGGCGAGGATCGGGCCGAAGTACTCCTCCCGGAAGACCTCGTTCTCCGGGTCGGCGCACTCGATGACGGTCGGGCGGACGAAGTAGCCCACCGAGTCGTCGTAGGTGCCGCCCGCGACGACCGTGCACGCCGGGTCGGCCTGGGCGCGGTCGATCGCCGCCTTGTTCTTGGCGAACGCGCGGTCGTCGATGACGGCCCCGACGAAGTTCGACAGGTCGGTGACGTCGCCCATCCTGATGCCGTCGACCTCGGCCGCGAACTCCTCCTTGAAGCCGGAGTTCCAGATCGAGGCCGGGATGTACGCGCGCGAGGTCGCCGAGCACTTCTGGCCCTGGTACTCGAAGGCGCCGCGGGTCAGCGCGGTCTTCAGGACGGCGCGGTCGGCGCTGGGGTGGGCGACGACGAAGTCCTTGCCGCCGGTCTCGCCGACGATCCGGGGGTAGGAGCGGTACTTCTCGATGTTGTTGCCGACCGTCTTCCACAGGTGCCGGAAGGTGCGGGTCGAGCCGGTGAAGTGGATGCCGGCGAGCATCGGGTGCTCCAGGGCCACCTCGGAGACGGCGATGCCGTCGCCGGTCACCAGGTTGACGACGCCCTTCGGCAGGCCGGCCTCCTCCAGCAGCTCCATCAGCAGCACGGCGGCGTGGGTCTGCGTCGGGGACGGCTTCCACACCACGACGTTGCCCATCAGGGCGGGGGCGGTGGGGAGGTTGCCCGCGATGGCGGTGAAGTTGAACGGCGTGATCGCGTAGACGAAGCCCTCCAGCGGGCGGTGGTCCAGGCGGTTCCACACGCCGGGCGCGTTCGCCGGGGGCTGCTCGGCGAGCAGGTCGCGGGCGTACTTGACGTTGAAGCGCCAGAAGTCGACGAGCTCGCACGGGGTGTCGATCTCGGCCTGCTGGGCGGTCTTCGACTGGCCGAGCATGGTGGAGGCGGCGAGCGTCTCGCGCCACGGGCCGGACAGCAGCTCGGCGGCGCGCAGGAAGATCGCGGCGCGGTCGTCGAAGGACATCGCGCGCCAGGCCGGGGCGGCGGCCAGGGCGGCGTCGATCGCGTCCCGGGCGTCCTGCTGCGTGGCCGCGGCGAAGGTGCCGATGACGGCCCGGTGGTTGTGCGGCTGGACGACGTCCACCCGCTCGCCGCCGCCCATGCGCTTGACGCCGCCGATGGTCATCGGCAGGTCGATCGGGTTCTCGGCCAGCTCCTTGAGCCTGGCCTCCAGCCGGGCCCGCTCGGGGGAGCCGGGGGCGTAGCCGTGCACCGGCTCGTTGACCGGCGCGGGAACCTGGGTCACAGCGTCCATGGGTCTCGTAACTCCTTTGGTGAGGGGGTCAGGGGCGTGGCCCCACGGGCTCCGGATCAGTTCTTGGTGATCATCGAGCGGGCGAAGAACAGCAGGTTGGCGGGCTTCTCGGCGAGGCGGCGCATGAAGTAGCCGTACCAGTCGGTCCCGTACGCCGTGTAGACCCTCATCCGGTGGCCCTCGGCCGCCAGCCGCAGGTGCTCCTCGCTGCGGATGCCGTACAGCATCTGGAACTCGTACTCGTCCAGTCTGCGCCCGTGGCGGCGCGCGAGCTCCTGCGCGACGGCGATGAGCCGCGGGTCGTGCGAGCCGATCATGGGGTAGCCCTCGCCCGCCATGAGGGTCCTGAGGTGGCGGACGTACGCCCGGTCGATCTCCGCCCGGTCCTGGTACGCCACGGAGGCCGGCTCCTTGTAGGCGCCCTTCACCAGGCGGACCCGGCTGCCGTTCGCGGCGAGGCGGCGCACGTCCTCCCCGGTGCGGAAGAGGTACGCCTGGACGACGCAGCCGGTCTGCGGGAAGTCCTTCCGCAGCTCCTCGTGGATGGCGAACATCGAGTCGAGGGTGGTGTGGTCCTCGGCGTCCAGCGTGACGGTGGTGCCGATGGCGGCGGCGGCCTCCACGACGGGCCGGACGTTGGCGAGGGCCAGCTCGTGGCCGCCCGGGAATCCGGCCGCGGGCCCGGAGGACCCTCCGCCGGGGGTGGTGGGTGACGGGAGGGACTGGCCGAACATCGACAGCTTGACGGACATCTCCGCCCTGCCGCCCAGGCCCAGCGGCTCCAGGCGGCGGACGAGCTCCAGGTAGGCGTCGCGGGCGGCGGCGGCCTGCTCGGGGGTGGTGATGTCCTCGCCGACCACGTCGAGGGTGACGTCGAGCCCCTTGCCCGTGAGGTCGGTGACGACGGGGAGGACCTGGTCGACGGTCTCACCGGGGATGAAGCGGTCGACGACCGGCCTGGTCACCGGGGCCGCCGACACGATGCGTCGCATCTTGTCGCTGCGCGAGGCGGCGAGGATCACGGGACCCAGCACGGGGCACCTCCACGAACGGGGGTCGAACGGAACAAGGCGGCCGGAATCCGGTGTCGCGGAAACGGCACGGAGAACCACCGTGAAACCTAAGGATCCTCCCGGGAACAAGCCATCGACAGCTGTCACGCATCCGTGCCGCGGATCTCAGACACATGTCTGAAGAGGTGGCAGAATGTCCGGGTGAAAGGCGACTACCAAGAGCTGGTCGACGAGATCTCGGCGCTCCTCGGCGCCCCGGCCACCCTGGAGGACCGGGATTTCGGGCTGATCGCCTTCGGCGCGCACGACGGCGAGGACGCCTCCGCCATGGACCCGGTCCGCACGCGCTCGATCCTCACCCGCACGTCCACCCCCGCCGTGCGGGCCTGGTTCGAGGGGTTCGGCATCGCCCGGGCGACCGGCCCCGTCCGCATCCCCGCCGCACCGGACGCGGGCGTGTACCGGGACCGCCTCTGCCTGCCCGTGCGCCACCGGGGCGTCGTCCTCGGATACGTGTGGCTGCTCGACGCCTCGCCCGGCCCGGCGCCGGACCGGCTGGCCGCGGCCATGGAGGTGGCCGCCCGGATCGGGGCCCTGCTCGCCGGGGAGGAGCGGGCCGGCGCCGACCTGTCGCGCGAACTGCGCGCCGTGCTGACCGCCCAGCGGGGGTGGCGGTACGACCTGGCGGTGGCCGCCCTGCGCTCGGCGCTCGGCCCGGACGCGGACGGGCCGCACGCCCTGGTGTGCGTCGGCCCCTGGCCGGGCGGCGACGGGCCCTCGGTCCGTACGGCCCCGGGCACCGCGGCCCTGTGCGCGGCGCCGTGGCCGGTGCCGGGCGGACGGGGGACGCAGGACGCCGCGGGNCCC
>NZ_CP095474.1:405923-412209 GCF_023614315.1 Streptomyces sudanensis
GACGGCCGCCGCCCGGCTGCGCGACGCCGCGGGGCCGGGCGCCGCCGCCGGCGTGGCCGCTCCGCGGCGGGGCCTGGCGGAGCTGGCCGCGGCCTGGGCGGAGGCCGCGTCGGCGGTACGCGCGGCACTGGCCGAGCCGCGCCTGGGCCCGGTCGCGCCCTGGGCGTCCATCGGCCCGTACCGGCTGCTCACCGCGCTGCCCCCGGACGCCGCCGGCGACCCGGCGGTACGGCCGCTGCTGGACCGGTCGCACGCCGAACTGGCCCGCACCGCCGAGGTGTTCCTCGACCACGCGGGACAGGCGGGCCGCACGGCCTCGGCGCTCGGCATCCACCGGCAGACCCTGTACTACCGGCTCTCCCGGATCGAGCAGCTCACCGGCCTGGACCTCGGCGACGGGGAGGAGCGGCTGCTGCTGCACATGGCCCTGAAGGCCCACCGGCTGCGCACCGGGGACGGGTGAGTACCCGGCCCCGCGGGCGCCGGGGAGGCCGGGCACCGGGCCGCGGCGGGCGGGTACCGCGACCGGCGTGCCACGGAAGGGTGTTCCGTGCGCCGCCGGGCCGCCCGCCGATGCCCGTGGCGCCCCGGCCCCGGCGCGCGGCGGGGGTGCGCCGGACGTGCGGCGCCCCCGCCCGCTCGGGGTGCGGACGGGGGCGGCGGGGGCGTCAGACGAGGTTGATCGAGCGGGCGGAGGTCGCGCCCACCTCGTCGGCCAGCTCCGTGAGGACCTGCTGCGGCACCGTGTCGTCGACGGTCAGGACGGCCAGCGCCTCGCCCCCCTCCTCGGCACGGGAGACCTGCATGCCGGCGATGTTCAGGCCGGCCTCGCCGAGGATCCGGCCGACCGTGCCGACGACGCCCGGGCGGTCCTCGTAGCGCAGGACCACCATGTGGTCGGCGAGCGCGAGGTCCACGTCGAAGTCGCCGACGGCGACGATCTTCTGGAGGTGCTTGGGCCCGACCAGCGTGCCGGACACGGCGACCTCCTCACCGCTGCCGAGCGTGCCCCGGACGGTGAGGACGTTGCGGTGGTCGGGCGACTCGCTGCTGGTGGTGAGCCGCACCTCGACGCCCCGCTCCTGCGCGAACAGCGGGGCGTTGACGTAGGAGACGGTCTCGTCGACGACGTCCTCGAAGACGCCCTTGAGGGCGGACAGCTCCAGCACCTTGACGTCGTGCTGGGTGATCTCGCCGCACACCTCGACGTCGAGGCGGACCGCGACCTCGCCGGCGAGGGCCGTGAAGATCCGGCCGAGGCGCTCGGCCAGCGGCAGGCCCGGCTTGACGTCCTCCGCGATGACCCCGCCCTGGACGTTCACCGCGTCGGGGACCAGCTCGCCGGCGAGGGCGAGGCGGACCGAGCGGGCGACGGCGACGCCCGCCTTCTCCTGTGCCTCGTCCGTGGACGCGCCGAGGTGCGGCGTGCAGACGACCTGGTCCAGCCGGAACAGCGGCGAGTCCGTGCACGGCTCCTTGGCGTACACGTCGAGGCCGGCGCCGGCGACGCGGCCCTCCTCCAGCGCCGCGTACAGCGCCTCCTCGTCGACGATGCCGCCGCGGGCGGCGTTGACGATGCGGACGGTCGGCTTGACCTTGCGCAGCGCCTCGTCGCCGATGAGGCCGACCGTCTCGGGCGTCTTGGGCAGGTGGACGGTGATGAAGTCGGAGGTCTCCAGCAGCTCGTCCAGGGAGATCAGCCTGACGCCCATCTGCGCGGCGCGGGCCGGCTGGACGTACGGGTCGTAGGCGACGACCCGCATGCCGAAGGCGGACATGCGCTGGGCGACCAGGACGCCGATGCGGCCGAGGCCGACGACGCCGAGGGTCTTCTCGCTCAGCTCGACGCCGGTGTACCTGCTGCGCTTCCACTCGCCGTTCTTCAGGGCGGCGTTGGCCTGCGGGATGTTGCGGGCCGTGGCGATCAGCAGGCCGCAGGCGAGTTCGGCGGCGGTGACGATGTTGGACGTGGGGGCGTTGACGACCATCACGCCGGCCTTGGTGGCGGCGGAGACGTCGACGTTGTCCAGGCCCACGCCGGCGCGGGCGACGACCTTGAGCCTCCGCGCGGCGGCGATGGCCTCGGCGTCGACCCGGGTGGCGGAGCGGACCAGGATCGCGTCGGCGTCGGCGACGGCGGGGAGCAGCTTCTCCCGGTCCGCCCCGTCGCAGTGCCGGATCTCGAAGTCGGGGCCGAGGGCGTCGACGGTGGCGGGCGACAGCTCTTCGGCGATGAGTACGACGGGTTTCGGGCTCACGTGGGTCCTCACAAGTCCAGTGCGGACGGCCGTCCCGACGGCCGCAGGCGGTGGAGGGGGCATGCCGCGTGGAAGACGCACGACGCTGTGGGCCTGACGCGTACTGCTGTGCAGTCTAGTGGCGGCGGGGCCGGTCCCCGCGTCTCATCGGGGAGATCACCCGCATGGTGCCGGGCGGCGCGGGCGCGCCTGCGGCGGGCGGGGCCGGGCGGTGTGCCGGGCCCCGCCCGCCGGTGGGCTCACGCCTCGTCGTCCACCCAGCTCATGAGCTTGCGCAGCTCCTTGCCGGTGGTCTCCAGCAGGTGCTCGGAGTCCTGCGTCTTGTACTCCTGGTACTTCTTCAGGCCGCCGTGGTACTCGTCCATCCAGTTCCTGGCGAACGTGCCGTCCTGGATCTCGGAGAGGACCTTGCGCATCTCGGCCTTGGTGGCGTCCGTGACGATGCGCGGGCCCGTGACGTAGTCGCCCCACTCGGCGGTCTCGGAGACCGACCAGCGCATCTTCTCCAGGCCGCCCTCGTACATGAGGTCCACGATCAGCTTCAGCTCGTGGAGGCACTCGAAGTAGGCGATCTCCGGCTGGTAGCCGGCCTCGACCAGGGTCTCGAAGCCCGCCTTGACCAGCGCGGAGGCGCCGCCGCAGAGCACGGCCTGCTCGCCGAACAGGTCGGTCTCGGTCTCCTCGGTGAAGGTGGTCCTGATGACGCCCGCGCGCGTGCCGCCGATGGCCTTGGCGTACGACAGGGCGAGGGCGAAGGCGCCGCCGGTGGCGTCCTGCTCGACGGCCGCGATCGCCGGGACGCCGCGGCCCTCCTCGTACTGGCGGCGGACCAGGTGGCCCGGGCCCTTCGGGGCGACCAGCGCGACGTCCACGCCCGCCGGGGGCTTGATGAAGCCGAAGCGGATGTTGAAGCCGTGGGCGAAGAACAGCGCGTCGCCGTCCTTCAGGTTGTCCTTGACGGACTCCTCGTAGACCTGCGCCTGGATCGGGTCCGGGATCAGGATCATGATCACGTCGGCTTCGGCGGAGGCCTGCGCCGGGGTGACGACGCGCAGGCCCTGCTCCTCGGCCTTCGCCCTGGACGTGGAGCCCTCGTGCAGACCGACGCGGACGTCGACGCCGGAGTCGCGCAGGGACAGCGCGTGGGCGTGGCCCTGGCTGCCGTAACCGATCACCGCGACCTTGCGGCCCTGGATGATAGACAGGTCGGCGTCGTCGTCGTAGAACAGCTCGGCCACTGGGTCTCTCCTTGGATGGTCTGGTGGTGCGTCCCACCGTACGGTGGGCGGGAATCGGGACGTCGGGGGAACTCGGGGCGCGGACTACGCCGAGCGGTCGAGTGCGCGCAGCGACCGGTCCGTGATGGACCGGGCACCGCGCCCTATGGCGATCGTGCCGGACTGGACGAGCTCCTTGATGCCGAACTGCTCCAGCATCTTCAGCATCGCTTCGAGCTTGTCACTCGATCCGGTGGCCTCGATGGTGACCGCCTCGGGTGAGACGTCGACGGTCTTGGCGCGGAACAGCTGGACGATCTCGACGACCTGGGAGCGGGTCTCGTTGTCGGCGCGGACCTTCACGAGGACGAGCTCGCGCTGGATCGCGGCGGCGGGCTCCAGCTCGACGATCTTCAGGACGTTGACCAGCTTGTTGAGCTGCTTGGTCACCTGCTCCAGCGGGAGGTCCTCGACGGTGACCACGATGGTGATGCGGGAGATCTCGGGGTGCTCGGTGACGCCGACGGCGAGCGAGTCGATGTTGAAGCCCCGGCGGGAGAAGAGGGCGGCGATCCTGGCCAGGATGCCGGGGGTGTTCTCCACCAGGACGGAGAGGGTGTGCTTGGACATGGTGCGGTGCCTCGGCTCTCTCAGTCGTCTTCGCCGTCGCCGAAGTCGGGACGGACGCCGCGGGCGGCCATGACCTCGTCGTTGGAGGTGCCGGCGGCGACCATGGGCCACACCTGGGCGTCCTCGTGGACGATGAAGTCGACGACGACGGGGCGGTCGTCGACGGCGTTGGCCGCGGCGATGACCTCGTCCAGGTCCTCGGGGCGTTCGCAGCGCATCGCGACGCAGCCCATCGCCTCGGCCAGTTTCACGAAGTCCGGGACGCGGGTGCCCGCGGCGGGGTTCCCGTCGGACGCCTGCGCTCCGGAGCGCAGGACGGTGTTGGAGTAGCGCTGGTTGTAGAACAGCGTCTGCCACTGGCGGACCATGCCGAGGGCGCCGTTGTTGATGATGGCGACCTTGATCGGGATGTTGTTCAGCGCGCAGGTGACCAGCTCCTGGTTGGTCATCTGGAAGCAGCCGTCGCCGTCGATGGCCCAGACGGTGCGGTCGGGGGCCCCGGCCTTGGCGCCCATGGCGGCCGGGACGGCGTAGCCCATGGTCCCGGCGCCGCCGGAGTTGAGCCAGGTGCCCGGCTTCTCGTAGTCGATGAAGTGGGCGGCCCACATCTGGTGCTGGCCGACGCCGGCCGCGAAGATCGTGCCCTCGGGCGCCAGCCGGCCGATGCGCTGGATGACCTGCTGGGGGGCGAGGCTGCCGTCCTCCGGCTGGTCGTAGCCGAGGGGGTAGGTCTCGCGCCAGCGGTTGAGGTCCTTCCACCAGGCGCTGTAGTCCCCGGTGTTGCCGGCGGTGTGCTCCGCCTGGACGGCCTGGACCAGGTCGGCGATCACCTCGCGGGCGTCGCCGACGATCGGCACGTCGGCGGCGCGGTTCTTGCCGATCTCGGCCGGGTCGATGTCGGCGTGGACGATCTTGGCGTACGGGGCGAAGCTGTCCAGCCTGCCGGTGACGCGGTCGTCGAAGCGGGCGCCCAGCGCGACGATCAGGTCGGCCTTCTGCAGGGCGGTCACGGCGGTGACGGAGCCGTGCATCCCCGGCATGCCGACGTGCTGCGGATGGGTGTCGGGGAAGGCTCCGAGGGCCATCAGCGTGGTGGTGACGGGGGCGCCGGTCAGCTCGGCGAGGATCTTCAGCTCGGCGGTGGCGCCGGCCTTGAGGACGCCGCCGCCGACGTACAGGACCGGGCGCCTGGCGGACGTGATCAGCTTGGCGGCCTCGCGGATCTGCTTGGCGTGCGGCTTGGTGACCGGGCGGTAGCCGGGCAGGTCCGTCTGCGGGGGCCAGCTGAAGGTGGTCCTCGCCTGGAGGGCGTCCTTGGAGATGTCGACGAGGACGGGGCCGGGGCGGCCGGTGGAGGCGATGTGGAAGGCCTCGGCGATGGTCCTCGGGATGTCGTCGGCGCAGGTGACCAGGAAGTTGTGCTTGGTGATCGGCATGGTGATGCCGCAGATGTCGGCTTCCTGGAAGGCGTCGGTGCCGATCGCCTTGGAGGCGACCTGGCCGGTGATCGCGACGAGCGGGACGGAGTCCATGTGGGCGTCGGCGATCGGGGTGACCAGGTTGGTGGCGCCGGGGCCGGAGGTCGCCATGCAGACGCCGACCTTGCCGGTGGCCTGGGCGTAGCCGGTCGCCGCGTGGCCGGCTCCCTGCTCGTGGCGGACCAGGACGTGGCGGACCCTGACGGAGTCCATCATCGGGTCGTAGGCGGGCAGGATCGCGCCGCCGGGGATGCCGAACACCGTCTCGGCCCCGACTTCCTCGAGCGAGCGGATCAGGGCCTGGGCGCCCGTGACGTCCTCGACGGTGGCGGAGGGCTGTCCGCCGGAACGGGGCCGTGGCTGCGGATGGTGGGCCCCGGTGGCCTGCTCGGTCATCGGCATTCTCTTCTCGAAGCTGAGGGTTTGGGCGAGGGTTTTTCGGCGGGTCTGTCGTTGTCTGTCAGAGTCTGTCGCGAGGTGCCCGTGCAACAAAAAACCCCTCGTGCCGTGGGGCAAGCGAGGGGAGCGCGCCGGAGGAGGGTCCGCGGGGTCATCGTGGACCCGCTCAGCCGACGCGCTTTCCGATTACGAGAATTCGGGTGCGCATGGCACTGACCCTCCACCCGGCGCACCGCCGATGTCAAGTGGGTGGGATGCGCGTCTCAGTATGTGAGCACATCNNGGGGNGTGAGCGGGGCGGGAG
>NZ_CP095474.1:412228-460043 GCF_023614315.1 Streptomyces sudanensis
CCGCCGGCGAGGGCGGGCAGGGGGGTCTTGCCGGGGACCGGGAGTGCGCCGCGCACCAGGACCCGGCGGAGCCGGTGTTCGTCGAGCGGTCCGGAGAAGACCGTCCCCTGGGCGTGGGTGCAGCCCATGGCCCGCAGGGCGAGTGCCTGGTCCGGCACGTCGACGCCTTCGGCGACGGACCGGAGGCCGAGGTCGCCGGCGATCCCGAGGAGACCCCTGGTGATCTTGTGGAGCCTGGTGGACTCGGCCACCCCCTCCACGAGGCCCCGGTCCAGCTTGAGGATGTCGACGGGGAGCCGCCGCAGGGCGCTGATCGCGGCGTGCCCGCTGCCGAAGCCGTCGAGGGCGATGCGGACGCCGAGCCGCCGGAGCGCGGCGAGGCGCTGCTCCAGCTCCTCGAAGGGGAGGCGCGGGTCGCTGTCGGCCAGTTCGACGACGAGGGCGCCGGCGGGCAGCTCGTACCGGGCGAGCAGCGTCTCGACCGTGCCGAGCGGTGCGGACCGGTCGAGGAGGCGGCGGGCTGGCACCCGGACGGAGACGGGGACCCGGTGGCCCCCGCGGTGGCGTTCGGCGGCCTGCCCGACGGCCTCCTCCAGCAGCCAGTGGCCGAACTCGGCGGCGCGCTCCCCGGCGTCGTCCGTGATGCGGAGGAACTCCGCCGGGGTGAACAGGATGCCCTGGGCGGACCGCCAGCGGGCCTGCGCGGCGACGGCGGCGATCCGGCCCGTGGCCAGTTCCACGACGGGCTGGTGGAGGAGGACGAACTCGCCGTCGTGCAGGGTGCTGCACAGCCGGGCGGCCGGCTCCGTGCGGCGGGCGGCCTCGGCCCGCATCCGGGGCGTGTACAGCTCCACGCGGTTCTTGCCGCCCGCCTTGGCCCGGTACATGGCCAGGTCGGCGTTGCGCAGGAGGTCGCCGGCGGTGATGCCCGGCTCGGCGAAGGCGACGCCGATGGACGCGGCGACGCGGGCGTCGGCGCCTTCGATCCGGTACGGCTGGGAGAGCGTGAGCCGGATCCGGTCGGCGATCTCGTGGATCCGGGCCTCCCGGACGGCGGGGTCGCCGCCCGCGTCCCCGACGATGAGCGCGGCGAACTCGTCGCCGCCGAGCCGGGCGGCCGTGTCCCCGGCCCGTACGGAGTCCTGGAGGCGGCGGCCGACCTGGACCAGCAGTTCGTCGCCGGCCTGGTGGCCGAGTCGGTCGTTGACGCCCTTGAAGCCGTCGAGGTCGATGAAGAGCACGGCCGCCCCCGGGTCCCCGGAGCGGCGCCCGCCCAGGGCCTGCCGGACGCGCCGGGTGAACAGCGCCCGGTTGGGCAGATCGGTGAGCGGGTCGTGTTCGGCGCTGTGCTGGAGCTGGGCCTGGAGGCGGACGCGTTCGGTGACGTCCCGGCTGTTGAAGATCAGGCCGCCCTGGTGGCGGTTGACGGTGGACTCGACGTGGAGCCATGCGCCGGTCCCGGATCTGAACCGGCACTCGATGCGCGTGGTGGGCTCCTCGGACGGCTGGGCGGCGAGGAACCTGCGCACCTCGTGGACGACGCCGCCGAGGTCGTCGGGGTGGATGAGCGCGGCCAGCTCGGTGCCCACGAGCTCCTCGGCGTCCCGCCCGTACACGCCGGACGCCGCGGGGCTGACGTAGTGCAGGACGCCGCTGGGGGCGGCGATCATGATGACGTCGCTGGAGCTCTGGACCAGGGACCTGAAGTGGTTCTCCTTCTGGGCCAGTTCCTGGGTGAGCGCGATGTTGTCGAGCAGCATGATGCCCTGCCGGACGACCAGCGCGAGGACGACCGCGCAGCCGGTGAAGACGACGAAGCGGTCCACGCGGCGGCCTTCGACGAAGAAGTACAGGATGCTGAGGGTGCAGACCCCGGCCGCGAGGTACGGCGCGAGCGCGGCGAGCGAACCGGCGATGGGGCGGCCGGGAGGACGCTGCCCGCCCTCGGGGGGCGGGGCCGCGGCCGCCCTGCGCGTCATCCAGGGGGCGTACGCGAGGAGCAGGGAGCCCGTGAACCAGCCGGCGTCGAGGAACTGGCCCGAACGGTACGTGTCCCGCAGCAGCGGCGAGGTGAACAGGGCGTCGCACAGGACGGTGAGGGCCAGGGCCGCGACGGCGGTGTGGACCGCCGCGTGGCTGCCCTTGGAGCGGCGGAAGTGCAGGGCGAGGAGCATGCTCACGAGGACGATGTCGAGGAGCGGGTAGGCGAGGGAGAGGGCCGCGCGGGCCACGCTCTCGTTGTCGAAGCGGGCCGTGCGGGCCAGGGCCAGGCTCCAGGAGAGCGTGAGCAGCGAGCCGGCGATCAGCCAGGAGTCCAGTACGAGGCAGACCCACCTCGCGCGGTTGGCGGGGCGCTTGGCGAGGACGAGCAGGCCGATGATCACCGGCGGCGCGAACAGCAGGAAGAACAGGTCGGCGAGCGACGGGTCGGGGACCGGCCGGTCGAGCACCACCTCGTACCATCCCCAGACGGCGTTGCCGCAGGCGGCCATGGCCGAGGAGAGCGCGAACAGCATCCAGGCCGGGCGGAAGGGACTGCCGTGGGTCCGGGCGTAGTGGAAGCAGGAGATCGCGGCGGCCAGGGCGGCTGCGCTCAGCCCGAAGTCGCCCATGATCATCGCCAGCTCCTCGGATCCCCAGCGGAACAGGGCACCCGTGGCGTAGCCGCCGCAGAGGAGGACGAGGAGGAGCCGCCCCCTGCGGCCCTTCCCTCCCCCGGTGCCGTGAGGATCGCGGGGGGTCCCGCCCGCCGCCGGAGCGCGGTCGGCGACGAGGCCGGGGGCGCTCATCGGCGCCCTCCGGCCGGGAAGGCCTCCGCCCTGAGTCTTTCGACGGGGAGGCGTTCGGCACGGAAGGCCCGGCCGCCCCGCTGCTTCGGATCGTCGCCGCATGGCCCGCGCATCGTCCGTCGCCCCCCTCGGATTGTGATCGGCAATCACGTCGGCATCACGTCTTCCCCGGTGCCGGTTCTCATGCCCGACGTGCCCCCGCGTCGTGACGATACACCAGGATCGTCACACAGCGGCAGGGATTTTTTACTCTGAGTGACGATCCGGTCGGCCATACGTGCGCACTGCACCCGAATCGCTCCGGATCGTATCGGCCCGCGCGGGCCGGCGACGCGGACGGAACGCACCGGTAAGTTCCGACGGGACGGGCGTCCGGCACATGCCGGGGGCACCGGACGGCGGCAGGAGCACCGGGGACGTGCCGTACGACGCGGCCTAACCGGTGGTCAGGACGACGTTGCGCAGCGGCTCCCCGGTCGTGAAACGGGTGAGCTGATCGGCGACGAGCCGCTCGGCGCGGGGGATGAACGCCGAGGTGGAACCGCCGACGTGGGGGCTGATCAGCACACCCGGCGCGTGCCAGAGCGGGTGCCCGGCCGGCAGCGGCTCGGGGTCGGTCACGTCGAGGGCGGCGGTGAGGCGGCCCGCCCGGACCTCCGCGAGGAGGGCCCCGGTGTCCACGACGGGGCCGCGGGCGACGTTGACGAGCAGCGCGCCGTCCTTCATCCGGGACAGGAAGCCGGCGTCGGCGAGGTGGCGGGTCTCCTCGGTGAGCGGGGTCGACAGGATCACCACGTCCGCCTCGGGAAGGAGATCGGGCAGATCGGTGAGTCCGTGCACCGGACCGCGCACGGAGGCGCGGGCGGAGCGCGCGACCCGTACGACCCGCGCGCACTCGAAGGGCGCGAGCCGGTCGTCGATGGCGGCGCCGATCGCCCCGTACCCGACGATCAGCACGGACTTGCCGGTGAGCGCCGGGTAGAAGCCGCCCCGCCACTCCTCCCGGTCCTGACCGCGGACGAAGCCGGGGATGCCGCGCAGCGACGCCAGCACCAGCGCCAGCGCGAGCTCCGCCGTGCTCGCCTCGTGGACGCCCCGGGCGTTGCACAGCACCACGCCGGGCGGCGCGGAGGAGAGGCCCGGCGTCACGTGGTCGACGCCGGCGGACAGGGTCTGCACGACCCGCAGCGAGGTCATCGCGGCGAGCGGGCGCACCGCCACCTCCGTGCCCTTCATGTACGGGACGACGTAGAAGACGCAGCGGGCCGGGTCGGCCGGGAGGTCGGGGCCGCCGTCCCAGAAGCGGTAGGCGAGTCCGGTCGCGGACGGGTCCGGCAGTCCGGCCATCCCGTCGGCGGGCAGGGGCAGCCACACGTCGGCGGTCGCATCGGCAGCGGTCATGTTCAGGAGGCTAAGCGAAGGAGGCGGCCCTCCGTTGGTTAGTTTGTGTGGGCCGCACAGGGAGGTACGGGGAGTTGGAGCGCAGGACACTCGGGGCGACCGGGCTCGACGTGGGAGCGGTCGGCCTCGGCTGCATGCCGATGAGCTGGGCGTACAGCGCCTCGCAGCAGCGCGGCGACCGCTCGCTGCGCGCCGTGCACGCCGCGCTCGACGCGGGGGTGAGCCTGCTCGACACCGCCGACATGTACGGGCCGTTCACCAACGAGCTGCTGCTGGGCCGGGTGCTGAAGGAGCGGCGCGCGGACGTGTTCGTCGCGACCAAGTGCGGGCTGCTGGTGGGCGACGGCCACATCGTGGCCAACGGGCGCCCCTCGTACGTGCGCCGGGCGTGCGACGCGTCGCTGCGGCGGCTCCAGACGGACGTGATCGACCTGTACCAGCTGCACCGGGCCGACCCCGAGGTGCCGGTCGAGGAGACCTGGGGCGCCATGGCGGAGCTGGTGACCGCCGGGAAGGTGCGTGCGCTGGGCTGGTGCGCGGTGGACGTGCGCGGGACGCGGCGCGGCGGGCCGCACGGCCGGTACGACAGAACGATTCGCCAGCTGGAGTGCGTACAGCAGGTCTTCCCGGTGAGCGCCGTGCAGGCGGAGCTGTCCGTGTGGTCGCCCGAAGCGCTGACGCGGCTGCTGCCGTGGTGCGCGGCGCGCGGGGTGGGGTTCCTCGCGGCGATGCCGCTGGGCAGCGGCTTCCTCACCGGGACGCTGACCCCGGGCGGCGGGTTCGAGCCGGACGACCCGCGCGCCCGGCACCCGCGGTTCACCGCCGAGATGATGGCCGCGAACCAGCCGCTGGTCGCCGGGTTGCGCCGGGTGGCCGAGCGGCACGGCGGGGCGGCGGGCGGGGTGACGCCGGCTCAGGTGGCGCTGGCGTGGACGCTGGCGCAGGGCCGGCACGTCGTCCCGGTGCCGGGGACGAAGCGGGAGCGCTGGGCGGTGGAGAACGCGCGTGCGGCCGGTCTGGCGCTGACCCCCCGGGACCTGGCGGAGATCGCGGCGCTCCCGCCGGCGCGGGGCTCCTGGGACTGAGGTCCGGACCGCGGACCGGGCGCCTAGGCTGGACGGGACGGGCTCCACTCCGCCGCCGGGGAAGGAACGAAGAACGTGCGACGTCCTGTTGTGAGGGCCGTGTCGGCCGCCGCCGCCCTGCTGCTGGCGGCCGGGTGCTCGGGGGCCGGGGGGAACGGCCCCGCCGNNCCCGCGACCTCCGCGCCGGCCCGCNNNTCCGAGACNNCCCCCGCCCTCCCCCTCCGTCACGGCGCCGCCTGCGAAGGGCTCCGTGCGCGTCGTGTCCACGGTCGCCCGGGGCCTGAAGTCCCCGTGGGGGCTGGCCGCGCTGCCGGGCGGCGACCTGCTGGTCTCCTCGCGCGACGAGGGGACCGTCACCCGCGTGGACGCCCGGACCGGGAGGCTGACGGTGCTCGGCGAGGTGCCGGGGGTGGCTCCCGGCGGGGAGGGCGGCCTGCTGGGCATCGCCCTGTCCCCGAAGTTCGCCGAGGACCGCCTGGTCTACGCGTACTTCACCACCGAGTCCGACAACCGCATCGCCCGGATGCTGTACGACGAGAACCGGCCGGCCGGGCAGCATCTGGGCGCGCCCGACACGGTCCTGCGGAACATCCCCAAGGGCTTCGTCCACAACGGCGGCCGGATCGCGTTCGGTCCCGACGGGATGCTGTACGCGGGCACCGGCGAGACGGGTGAGACGGGACTGTCGCAGGACCGGGCGTCGCTGGGCGGCAAGATCCTGCGGATGACCCCGGACGGGCAGCCCGTGCACGGCAATCCGGAGGCGGACTCGGTCGTGTACTCCTACGGGCACCGCAACGTCCAGGGCCTCGCCTGGGACGCCGGCAAGCGGCTGTGGGCCGCCGAGTTCGGGCAGGACACCTGGGACGAGCTGAACCTGATCAGGCCCGGCGGCGACTACGGCTGGCCCGAGACCGAGGGCAGGGGCGGCGGGGGCGGCTCCATCGCCCCGGTCGCCCAGTGGCCGGTGGCCGACGCCTCGCCGAGCGGCATCGCCGTCGTGCGGGGTTCGGTGTGGATGGCGGGACTGCGGGGCGAGCGGCTGTGGCGGGTCCCGCTGGCCGGCGAGAAGGCGTCGGCGGCGCCCCAGGCGTTCCTGGAGGGCGCGTACGGCCGGCTGCGCACGGTGGCGGCGGCGGGCGGGGACCGGCTGTGGCTGGTCACCAGCGAGACCGACGGGCGCGGCACGCCGGAGTCCGGGGACGACCGGATCCTCCTGCTGGAGGTCGGGTGAGAGCGGGCCGACGGCCCGGCCCGGAGGCGCCGGGACCCCGCGCCCGGCCGGCGGGCGGGTACCCGGCGCCGGCCCGGCGGGCACTCCGCCGACGGCGGAACCGCGTCCGGGCGGGCACTCCAGCGCGGAGAGGCGTTCGCACCTGCCCTGGTGAGTACCGGATCCATCGCGGTGGGGCCCCTGCCGTGATCGTCGCGGCCTGCGGTGGTCCCGCCCCGGCCGCCAGGGCGAGACGTACGCATGGACCGCGGCTTCCTGGTGCCGACCCCGCGCGACGTCACCTCGAGACCAGCTCATGGCCTCTTCGGCGCGTGTCTCGGCCGGACTCCCCTCACCGACGTGCTTAAAGCAGCGCGGCAGGCCCGCTCACCGCGTGGGCGGAACGCGCGGAGGGCGGCGCACCGACTCGCGGTGCGCCGCCCTCCCCTGTGTCGCGCCTGCCTCCCGGGCGGGCGCCGGCTCAGCCCTCGCCGACGCCCAGCCTCTCCAGGATCAGCTCCCGCACCCGGGCCGCGTCGGCCTGGCCGCGCGTGGCCTTCATGACCGCGCCGACCAGCGCGCCGGCCGCGGCGACCTTGCCGCCGCGGATCTTGTCGGCGATCGCGGCGTTCGCGGCGATCGCCTCGTCGACGGCCGCGCCCAGGGCGCCCTCGTCGGAGACGACCTTCAGGCCGCGCTTCTCGACGACCGCGTCCGGGTCGCCCTCGCCGCCGAGGACGCCCTCGATGACCTGGCGGGCCAGCTTGTCGTTGAGGTCGCCGGACGACACCAGCTCCGCCACCCGGGCGACCTGCGCCGGGGTGATGGCCAGCTCGTCCAGGGAGGTGCCGGACTCGTTGGCGTGCCGGGACAGCTCGCCCATCCACCACTTGCGGGCCTGGTCGGCCGGAGCGCCCGCGTCGATCGTGGCGATGATCGGGTCGAGCGCGCCGGCGTTGAGGATGGACTGCATGTCCAGCGCGGAGATCCCCCACTCCTCGCGCAGCCGGTTGCGGCGCACGCGCGGCAGCTCGGGCAGCCCGGCGCGGATCTCCTCCACCCACTCGCGGGACGGGGCCACCGGCACGAGGTCGGGCTCCGGGAAGTAGCGGTAGTCCTCCGCCTCCTCCTTCACCCGGCCGGACGTCGTGGAGCCGTCGTCCTCGTGGAAGTGGCGGGTCTCCTGCACGATCGTGCCGCCGCCGGTGAGGACCGCGGCGTGCCGCCGGACCTCGTAGCGGACGGCCCGCTCGACGGAGCGCAGCGAGTTGACGTTCTTGGTCTCGCTGCGGGTGCCGAACTTCTCCGTGCCGACGGGACGCAGCGACAGGTTCACGTCGCAGCGCATCTGGCCCATCTCCATGCGCGCCTCGGAGACGCCCAGGGCGCGGATCAGGGCGCGCAGTTCGGCGACGTACGCCTTGGCGACCTCGGGGGCCCGGTCGCCGGCCCCGACGATCGGCTTGGTGACGATCTCGATCAGCGGGATGCCGGCCCGGTTGTAGTCCAGCAGGGAGTGGGACGCGCCGTGGATGCGGCCGGTCGCGCCGCCGACGTGCGTCGACTTGCCCGTGTCCTCCTCCATGTGGGCGCGCTCGATCTCCACGCGGAAGACCTCGCCGTCCTCCAGCTGGACGTCCAGGTAGCCGTCGAAGGCGATCGGCTCGTCGTACTGGGAGGTCTGGAAGTTCTTCGGCATGTCCGGATAGAAGTAGTTCTTCCGGGCGAAGCGGCACCACTCGGCGATCTCGCAGTTCAGCGCGAGGCCGATCTTGATCGCGGACTCGACGCCGGCCGCGTTGACCACGGGCAGCGCGCCGGGCATGCCGAGGCAGACCGGGCAGGTCTGGGTGTTGGGTTCCGCGCCCGGCTCGGTGGAGCAGCCGCAGAACATCTTGGTCCTGGTGCCGAGTTCGACGTGCACCTCCAGGCCCATGACGGGCTCGAAGGTGGCGAGGGCGTCCTCGTAGGACACCAGGTCAGTCGTGACGGTCACGGTGGAAACATTCCCTCTCAGCCGAACAGGACGTCGTCGTCGCCGACGCGCTTCAGCTCGCGGACCAGGATGGCGAGGCCGGTCGCGATGGCGGCGGCGGACACGGCGGCGTCCAGCAGCAGGAGCGTGTCGCTCTCGGTGCGGGCCTTGCGGACCTGCTTGACCACGCTCACCGCGCCGAACGCGGTGGTGGCGATCGACAGGTACGTGCCGGTCCTGGACTTCCTGAAGCCCTTGGCCTTGGTCAGTACGCTCACAGTGACGGAGCCTCCTCCAGCAACGGGTGACCCCAGCGGGCCACGTAGGCGGCCTCGACCGCGGCGCCCACCTTGTACAGGCGGTCGTCCTTCATGGCCGGGGCGATGATCTGCAGGCCGACCGGCAGGCCGTCCTCGGGCGCCAGGCCGCAGGGGAGCGACATGGCGGCGTTGCCCGCCAGGTTGGTCGGGATGGTGCACAGGTCGGCCAGGTACATGGCCATCGGGTCGTCGGCGCGCTCGCCGATCGGGAAGGCGGTGGTCGGGGTCGCCGGGGAGACGATCACGTCGACCTGCTCGAAGGCCCGCTCGAAGTCGCGCGTGATGAGCGTGCGGACCTTCTGCGCGGAGCCGTAGTACGCGTCGTAGTAGCCGGAGCTGAGCGCGTACGTACCGAGCATGATGCGGCGCTTGACCTCGTCGCCGAAGCCGGCCTCGCGGGTGAGGGAGGTGACCTCCTCCGCCGAGCGGGTGCCGTCGTCGCCGGTCCGCAGGCCGTAGCGCAGGCCGTCGAAGCGGGCGAGGTTGGACGAGCACTCGGAGGGCGCGATCAGGTAGTACGCGGAGAGCGCCAGGTCGAAGGAGGGGCAGTCCAGCTCGACGATCTCGGCGCCCAGCTCCTTCAGCAGCTCGACGGCCTCGTCGAACCGCTGGACGACGCCGGCCTGGTAGCCCTCGCCGCGGAACTGCCGGACCACGCCGACGCGCATGCCCTGGACGCTGCCGTTGCGGGCGGCCTCGACGACCGGCGGGACGGGCGCGTCGATGGACGTGGAGTCCATCGGGTCGTGTCCGGCGATCACCTCGTGCAGGAGCGCCGCGTCGAGGACGGTGCGCGCGCAGGGGCCGCCCTGGTCGAGGGAGGACGAGAACGCGACCATGCCGTACCGGGAGACCGCGCCGTACGTCGGCTTGACGCCGACCGTGCCGGTGACGGCGGCGGGCTGGCGGATGGAGCCGCCGGTGTCCGTGCCGATGGCGAGCGGCGCCTCGTACGAGGCGAGGGCCGCCGCGGAGCCGCCGCCGGAGCCGCCGGGGATCCGGGTGAGGTCCCAGGGGTTGCCGGTCGGCCCGTAGGCGCTGTTCTCGGTGGACGACCCCATGGCGAACTCGTCCATGTTGGTCTTGCCGAGGATGACGACGTCGGCGGCGCGCAGCTTCGCGACGAGCGTCGCGTCGTACGGCGGGATCCAGCCCTCCAGCATCTTCGAGCCGACGGTGGTCGGCATGTCGCGCGTGGTGAAGATGTCCTTCAGGGCGAGGGGGACGCCCGCGAGGGGGCCGAGCTCCTCGCCGCGTTCGCGCTTCTCGTCGACGGCGCGGGCCTGGGCGAGGGCGCCCTCGCGGTCGACGTGGAGGAAGGCGTGGACCTTCTCGTCGATCGCCTCGATGCGCGCGAGGTGCGCCTCCGCGACCTGGACGGCGGTGAGCTCGCCGGAGGCGATCCTCGCCGCGATCTCCGCGGCGGTGAGCTTGACGATGGTGCTGTCCGTCATGTCGGTCAGTCCTCCCCGAGGATCTGCGGCACCTTGAAACGCTGCTGCTCCCGGGCCGGGGCGCCGGAGAGCGCCTGCTCGGGGGTGAGCGACGGACGGACCTCGTCCGCGCGCATGACGTTGGTCAGCGGCAGCGGGTGGGAGGTCGGCGGGACGTCTTGGCCGGCGACCTCGGAGACGCGGGCGACCGCGCCGATGATGTCGTCGAGCTGGGCGGCGAAGTGGTCGACCTCTTCGCCCTTCAGCTCCAGACGCGCCAGCCGGGCGAGGTGGGCGACCTCCTCGCGCGTGATGCCAGGCATGCAGCGATCCTCAGGGGTGGGTGATGGGTTTGTGGCCCAATCCTAGGGGTCGTGCCGCGATACCTGTGAAACGGTTTGCTCCCCGCCGCCCCCGCTAGGTGACGGGATGGCCCGACGGGTGGCCGGAGGGCTGCCCGGACGGGGAGGTCGGAAGCGCCGGCGCGGGTCGGTGGCGGCCGTGCACACCGTGGGCGCGGAGCCAGGCCGTCGTCTCCCGCGGCGGCATCGCGGCGGCGACCAGCCAGCCCTGGACGGCGTCGCAGCCCAGGTCCCGCAGGCGCTCCCAGGTCTCGTCGTCCTCCACGCCCTCGGCGACGACGAGGAGCCCGAGGGAGTGGGCCAGGTCCACGGTGCAGCGGACGATCTCGGCGTCCTCCGCGTCGACGGCGAGGCGGGCGACGAAGGAGCGGTCGATCTTCAGTTCGCTGACCGGCAGGCGGCGCAGGTGGACCAGGGAGGAGTAGCCCGTGCCGAAGTCGTCCAGGGACATCTTCACCCCGTGGCCGGTCAGGCCGGCGAGGGTGTCGGCGGCCCGCTGCGGGTCCTCCAGGAGGACGTGCTCCGTGATCTCCAGCTGGAGGGCGCTCGCGGGGACGCCGTGGCGGGCGAGGCGGGCGGCGACGGCGCCGGCGAATCCGGGGCTGTGCACGTCGCGCGGGGAGACGTTCACCGCGACGGGGACCTCCAGTCCCTGGGCGCGCCAGCGCGCGACCTGGCCGAGCGCCGTCTCCAGCACGTACTCGGTGAGGTGCGGCATCAGGCCGGACGACTCGGCGATCGCGATGAACTCGTCCGGGGGGACGCGGCCGCGCTCCGGGTGGACCCAGCGCACCAGCGCCTCCAGGCCGGCGACGTGGCCGTCGAAGCGGACCTTGGGCTGGTAGTGCAGCTCGACCTCGCCCGCGTCGAGGGCGCGCCGCAGGTCGCCGAGGAGGCCGAGCCGGTCCGGGGTGTTGGAGTCCCGCTTGGACTCGTACACCTCGACGCCCGTGCGGCCCCGCTTCGCCTGGTACATGGCCACGTCGGCCCGCTGGAGGAGCCCCTCGGCGTCGAGGGCGTGCTCGGGGAAGACGGCGACGCCGGCGCTGGCCTCCAGGACGAGGGTGAGGCCGTCGAGGTCGAGGGGGGACGACAGGTCCGCGGCGAGGTGGCGGGCGACCCGCTGGGCGCTGGTGGTCGAGTCGACGGCCGGCAGGAGCACGGCGAACTCGTCGCCGCCGAGCCGGGCGACCTCGGCGCCGCGCGGCAGGGCGAGGCGCAGGCGCTCCGCGATCTGCAGGAGGAGCCGGTCGCCGGCGAGGTGCCCGAGGGTGTCGTTGACGGACCGGAAGCGGTCGAGGTCGATCAGGACGAGCGCGGCGCGCCGTCCCTCGGCCTCGGCGGCCTCCAGGGCGATCCAGGCGCGTTCGAGCAGCCAGTGGCGGTTGGGGAGGCCGGTGAGCGGGTCGCGGAGCTGCTCCTCGGCGCGGGCCCGGGCGATCCAGAGCGTGGAGTCCAGGGCGATTAAAGGGACGGCGAACAGCGGCAGGAGGATCGGCAGGGTGACGGCGATCACGCAGATGAGCGGGGTGATGCCGAGCAGGGCGACGGCGACGAGGCACTGCCGGAGCAGCGCCGTGCGGACGGCCGTGGGCAGGGTGCCGGCCTGCGGGGCGAGCGTGTACCACAGGGCGAGCCGGGTCACCACCAGGTAGGTGCCGGCGGCGAGGGCGATTTCCGGGACCGCGGCGATCCCCCATTCGAGCGGCTGCCAGGGCCGTTCGACGGAGGGGACGTCGTCGAAGGCGGCGAGGATCAGCGCGGCGCCGCCGATGCCCAGCACGTCGGCGGCGCCGTGGAGCAGGCCCTGCCGCCAGCGGTGCCTGCGGGCGGCGCCGACGAGGACGACGACGGCGAGGCTGACCAGGCCGGCCGGCACCCAGCCGAACAGCAGCAGCACCGCGAGGGTGAGGGCGGCGCCGGAGCCCGTGCCGCCCCACCAGCGGTCGCGGCCGAGGGCGACGAGGTGGCCGACGATGATGCCGGTGAGGACGGCGAGGGACCAGCCGGTCGTCCCGCCGGGGAAGAGGGCGTGGTCCCCGCTCACGGCCCGGTGGAGGCCGGTGGCGAGCGCGATGCCGGCGAGGACCACGACGACGACGGGCAACCTGGCGAGGAAGCCGTCCCGTGCCGCCGCGCGCCCCGCCCGCATACGCGGCCGTGTGACCGGATCGGCACTCTCGGTCGGTTTCATTCCGTCCCTCTCACAGCCGGCGGTGCCGTTGCCTCTGCCTCGTGGTGGCCTGGCGGCCCGTCACCACGGCCGGATCTGCCCAACCTGGCCGTGCACAACGGGCGCACGTCACAACAGTAGGCCGCGGAGGGCGTTCGCGGGCAGCGCTCTACAGCTCTTGCCCGATTGCCGCCCCGCCACCCTTATCCGGCCGATATGCGCTGAACGGGTGATGTTTTCCGGCCTGTTCGGCTCAGTCGCCCTCCTGCTGCCCGAACGGGACGGCGACTTCGCGGGCCGCGTCGGGGCCCTGTTCGAGCAGGACCGCGAAGCCGTCCTCGTCCAGGACCGGGACCTTCAGCTGCACCGCCTTGTCGTACTTGGAGCCGGGGCTCTCCCCGACCACCACGAACGCCGTCTTCTTGGAGACGGAACCCGCGACCTTCGCCCCGGCGGCCTGGAGCGCCTCCTTCGCACCGTCCCTCGTGTGGTCCCGCAGCGTGCCGGTGACGACGACGGTGAGCCCCTCCAGGGGGCGCGGCCCCTCGTCCCCGCCGGTGCGCTCCTCCTCCATCCGGACGCCGGCGGCACGCCACTTGCGCAGGATCTCGCGGTGCCAGTCCTCCGCGAACCACTGCTTCAGGGACGCGGCGATGGTCGGCCCGACACCCTCGACGGCAGCGAGCTCCTCCTCGGTGGCCTGCTCGATGCGGTCGAGGGAGCGGAACTCGCGGGCCAGCGCCTCGGCCGCGACGGGTCCGACGTGGCGGATCGACAGGGCCGTGATGACCCGGGCGAGCGGGCGCCGCTTGGCCTCCTCGATGTTGGCGAGCATCGCGAGGGCGTTCTTCCTGGGCTCGCCCTGCTGGTTGGCGAAGACCGTGACGACCTTCTCCTCGCCGGTCTTCGGATCGCGCTTGGGCAGTCCGCTGTCCTGGTCCAGGACGTACGCCTTGATGGGGAGGAGCTGCTCGATCGTCAGGTCGAACAGGTCGCCCTCGTCGGCGAGCGGCGGTTCGGCGGGCTCCAGCGGACGCGTCAGCGCGGCGGCGGCCACGTAGCCGAAGTTCTCGATGTCGAAGCAGCGGCGCCCGGCCAGGTAGAACAGGCGTTCCCGCAGCTGGGCGGGGCAGGTGCGGCCATTGGGGCAGCGCAGGTCGACGTCGCCCTCCTTCATCGGCTTCAGCGGCGTCCCGCACTCGGGGCACTCGGACGGCATGACGAACTCGCGCTCGCTGCCGTCCCTCAGGTCGGCCACCGGCCCCAGGATCTCCGGGATGACGTCGCCGGCCTTGCGCAGCACGACCGTGTCGCCGATGAGGACGCCCTTGGCCTTCACCACGTCCTGGTTGTGCAGCGTGGCGAACTCCACCTCGGAGCCCGCGACCGTCACCGGCTCCACCTGCGCGTACGGGGTGACGCGGCCCGTGCGGCCCACGCCGACGCGGATGTCGACCAGCCTGCTGTTGACCTCCTCGGGCGCGTACTTGTACGCGATGGCCCAGCGCGGTGCGCGCGAGGTGGAGCCGAGGCGGCCCTGGAGGGGGATCTCGTCCAGCTTGACGACGACGCCGTCGATCTCGTGCTCCACCGAGTGGCGGTTCTCGCCGTAGTACGCGATGAACTCCCGCACCTCGTCGATGCCGTCCACCACGCGGTTGTGCCGCGCCGTGGGCAGGCCCCACTCCCGGAGCAGCGCGTACGCCTCGGACAGGCGGCCGAGGGCCAGGCCCTCGTGCGCGCCGATGCCGTGCACCACCATGTGCAGCGGGCGCGTGGCCGTGACGCGCGGGTCCTTCTGGCGGAGCGAACCGGCCGCGGCGTTGCGCGGGTTGGCGAACGGCTTGTCACCGGCGGCGACCAGGCGGGCGTTCAGCTCCTCGAACTTCTCCATCGGGAAGTAGACCTCGCCGCGGATCTCCACCAGGTCCGGGACGCGGTCGCCCTCCAGCCGGTCGGGGACGTCGGAGAGGGTCCGCACGTTGGGCGTGATGTCCTCGCCTGTGCGGCCGTCCCCGCGGGTCGCCGCGCGCGTCAGCCGGCCCTTCTCGTACGTCAGGTTCACGGCGAGGCCGTCGACCTTCAGCTCGCACAGGAAGTGGTGCTCCGCCGAGCCGACGTCGCGCCCGACGCGCTCGGCCCAGGCGGTCAGGCCCGCGTCGTCGAAGACGTTGTCCAGGGAGAGCATGCGCTCGCGGTGCCGGACGGCCGTGAACTCCGTCTCGTACGTCCCCGCGACCTTCTGGGTGGGCGAGTCGGGGGTGCGCAGCTCCGGGTGGCGCTCCTCCAGCTCCTCCAGGGACCGCAGCAGCCGGTCGAACTCGGCGTCGCTGACGACGGGCTGGTCCTTCACGTAGTACCGGAAGCGGTGCTCCTCGACCTGTTCGGCCAGCCGGGCGTGCTCCTCCCGCACCTCCGCCGGCACCGTGTCGCGCTGGTCGTGCTGTTCGACAGCCACGTCGATCCTCCGTTACTCAGGGTCGTCCGCGAGGGACTTCGCCGCCTTGACACAGTGCGCCAGCGCGCGGCGGGCGTAACCGGGCGAGGCACCCGCGAGCCCGCACGCCGGGGTGATCACCAAGGACTCCGCGAGGGTCCCCGGATTCAGCCCCAGCCTGCGCCACAGCGTCCTGACACCCATGACGCTACCGGCAGGGTCCGACAACGCGCGGTCGGTGGAGGGCACCACGCCCGCGAACAGTTTCACACCGCCTTCGACCGCCTCGCCGATCGCCTCCTCGTCACGCTCCGTGAGAAGGCCGAAATCGAACGAGACGGCCGCCGCGCCGGCCCGGCGGAGCAGCGCGAACGGCACGCCGGGGGCGCAGGAGTGCACGACGGCGGGCCCGTCGTGCACGGCGATCACGTCCCGCAGGGCGCTCTCGGCGACCTGCCGGTCGACGGCCCGGTGGGTGCGGTAGCCGCTGGCGGTCCTGACGCGGCCGCCCAGGACGGCGGTGAGGGACGGCTCGTCGAGCTGGAGCACGACCCGGGCGCCCGGGACGCGGCGGCGCACCTCGGCGAGGTGGCCGCGGAGCCCCTCGGCGAGCGACGCGGCGAGGTCGCGGCAGGCGCCCGGGTCGCCGAGGGCCGCCTCGCCGCCCCGCAGCTCCAGCGCGGCGGCGAGCGTCCACGGCCCGACCGCCTGGACCTTCAGGGGACCCGCGTACCCCTGGGTGAACTCCTCCAGCGCGTCGAGGTCCTCCCCCATCCAGGAGTGGGCGCGGCGCGTGTCGCGGCCGGGCCGGTCGCTGACCCGCCACCCGCTGGGCTCCACGTGGGCGTAGACCTCGACCAGGAGTCCCAGGGTCCGGCCGATCATGTCGGCGCCGGGCCCGCGGGCGGGCAGTTCGGGCAGGTGGACGAAGTCCTCGAAGGACCCGGTCACGGTCCTGGCGGCCTCGCGCGCGTCGCCGCCCGGCATCGACCCGACCCCCGTGGCCGGACCCCAGTTGATGTCGTCGCTGTGGTTGTTCTCGCTCACCCGGGAAGGGTACGCGGGCGGGGTCAGCTCCCCGGCCGGACGGTCAGGTCCTGGATCTCCGCGTCGCGCGGCAGGTCGAGGGCCGCCAGGACCGTCGCGGCGACCGACCCGGGGTCCATGAGGCCGGCCGGGTCGTACTCCCTGCCCTCCTGCCGATGGACCTTGGCCTGCATGGGGCTGGCCGTGCGGCCCGGGTAGACGGAGGTGACGCGGACGCCGTGGGCGCGCTCCTCCGCGCGCAGGGCGTCGGCGAGCGCCTTCAGGCCGTGCTTGGACGCGGCGTACGCGGACCACTCGGGGTTGGCGCGGAGCCCGGAGCCGGAGTTGACGAACACGACCTGCCCCCGGGAGGCCCGCAGCTGCGGCAGGAGCAGCCGGGTCAGCTCGGCGGGGGCGACCAGGTTCACGTCGAGCTGGGTGCGCCACGCCTTGGTGGTCAGCTCGCCGACCGGACCGAGGTCGACGACGCCCGCGACGTGCAGCAGCGTGTCCAGCCGGTCGGGCAGCTCCTGGTGGGAGAACGCCCAGGACAGCCGGTCCGGGGCGGCGAGGTCCCCGACGAGCGTGCGGGCGCCCGGGTACAGGTCGGCCAGTTCCCTCGCCCGGCCGGCGTCCCGGGCCAGCAGGATCAGGTCGTCCCCGCGCGCGTGGAGGCGGCGGGCGACGGCCTCGCCGATGCCGGAGCCGGCGCCGGTGATCAGGTGTGTGGTCATGGGGGCCATGCTCGCACCCGCACGGCCGTGCGCCCGCCCGGGCCCGGCGGTCCCGCCCGGACGTCCCCGGGCGTCCCCGGGCGTCCCCGGGCGTCCCCGGGCGGGCGGCGGGCGTCCCCGGGCGGGCGGCGGGCGTGCGCGCGGCTCGGGAACGGCGCCGGGCCTCCGGCCGTTGCCCCGGTATGACCTCCTCCGCGCACCGCATCACCATCGAACCGGCGGACGGACCGGTACGGGTCGAACGGGACGGCGAGCCGGTCGCGCACAGCGCCCGCGCACTGGCCCTGCGCGAGACGGGCTGCCCGGTGCGGCTCTACCTGCCGCCCGAGGACGTCCGCACGGACCTGCTGGCGCCGTCCGCCACGCGCACGTACTGCCCCTTCAAGGGGACGGCGTCGTACTGGTCCCTGCCCGGCCGCCCGGACGCGGTGTGGGCGTACCTGGACCCAAAGCCCGAAGTCGCCGCGATCAAGGGGTACTTCTGCTTCTACGACGAGGGGGAGGGCTGAGCGGCGGACGTGGGCCGAACGGACGGCGGCGCGGGCGTCCCGGCCGACCAGAAGGGGGACCGGACGTTGGGGATGGGGATCTGCCCGGGCGGATACGACGGACCGTTGGGTGGACTCTTGGAGTCGGCCACCTCCGACTCCCGTACACAAGGAGTCGCCACCTCGAAGAACGCCTGACCCTTATAGCCGAAAACGAGACTGATTCCGAAGCCGTCGGGCGAGTCGGCGTAGACCGCGGGTGCTTCCTTGTCGTCGTTGACCGCGATGATCCGGTAATCGCTGTTCTTCCAGAACCGCTCCACCACGCCGAGGAAGCTGCCACGCCGCTGCTCGGAGATGATCGTCATGACGGTCCGACGGCGGGAGAGGTCGCAGCTCCCCACCGTGGTGGTGTCGTGGACCCACTCCACCTCCGGCACGATGGCCTTGAGGGTCCCGTCCAACATGGCATCCGCCCGCTCGGCCGCCTGCTGCATGTCCATGGCCGCCACTTTCCCTCGGTTCTCGTCTTTGCCGTTCAGGACCCCGCAACCGGTGAGCAGCATGGTCGCCAGGACAGCCGACGCCGTCATCTGTACCACTCGGGAGACTCGTTTCAACGGTGCTCCTCCTTGATGATCCCCTGAGGGTGACCAGCAACGACCGCGGCGATGTTGTCCGCGGACACACGGTCTTTTTCTGGAGTGAAGTACTGCGAGTGGGCGTCGAAGCCACCGAGTTCCATGATCGGGCGCGGTCCCGGATCCACTTTGAACCGCTGGGCGCCGAACGCCTCACTGGCCGGGTCTTTCCCGAAATAAATGTCGTCGTCGCCCCGGTCGAAAGCGTCACCGTAGAAGAAAACTCCCACCGGTCCGGCTAGAGCGACCTCGTCCTTGGTCGGCAGGTGCGTCACCGGGTCGTTCTCGGCGGAACCGACGAAGACGTGTTCCTTACCGACTCCGAGGTCTTGAGCCTTGTCCACCCCGACACCCGGACTGCCGAGCAGGATGATGTCATCGACGCCCGGGATGCCGCCGGACTGCTTTGCCGCCGTACCCACGGTGAGAGAGCCGTACGAGTGTCCGATGGCCGTCAGGTGCGGGTCGCCGTGTCGGTTGGCGGCCTGCAGGCCGTCCATGAACCTGTTGTAGGACGGGGCACCGCGTTCGGCATCACCTGTGCCCATCACGTCCACGTGCTGAGGAGCGTCGTAGCCGAGCCAGACGATGGAAGCACTGGAAGGATCGCGGCGGCGAGCGCCGAGAGCCGTGTCCTGGGCCCGTTTCATCGTGTCCTTGACGAACTCGCCGTCGAGTTTCTCCCTCCGGGGCCGTGGACGCGAGGCCCAGACGCACGTCACCGTCGTCGCTGGGCGGAAGACCGAACATCTGCTGCCAGCGCTGTGAGTACTCCAACGGAACAACCCCCGGGTTTCGCCCGTGTCGTGAACGTTTTCCCTGGTCTGCGCGTGGGACGGGCGCCGGCGCAGCCGCATCGGAGGACTCTAGCGCAGTAGTGATCACGTGATGGGCGGCTGCGTCGACGGCGCATCACGGGTCCGTCCGTACCGCGCCGCACGGGGGATCGGGAGTGCGGCACGCGGCCCTCGCCGGCGCGCCGGCCGTCACCGCGACCGGCCGACCGCGGCGGGTCGGCGTCAGGCCGTGGTCCGGGGGCGTCAGGCCGTGGTCGCGGCCGGCCGGTCGCGGCGGGCGGTGGTGGCGATGGTGGCCGAGCCGACGACGCGGGTGCCGTCGTACAGGACGATCGCCTGGCCCGGGGCGACGCCGCGGACCGGTTCGGCGAAGGCGACGCGCAGCTCGCCGTCGACCAGTTCCGCCGTCACCCCGGTCTCGCCGCCGTGGGCGCGGAGCTGGGCGGTGTACGTGCCGGGGCCCTCGGGGGCGCGGCCGCACCAGCGGGGCCGGATCGCGGTGAGGGCGGTGACGTCCAGTGCCTCGGCGGGGCCGACGGTGACCCTGTTGTCGACCGGTGAGATGTCGAGGACGTACCGGGGTTTGCCGTCGGGTGCCGGATGGCCGATGCGCAGGCCCTTGCGCTGCCCGATGGTGAAGCCGTACGCGCCGTCGTGGCTGCCGAGCCGGTTGCCGGACTCGTCCACGATGTCGCCCTCGGCCCTGCCGAGCCGGGAGGCGAGGAAGCCCTGGGTGTCGCCGTCCGCGATGAAGCAGATGTCGTGGCTGTCGGGCTTCCTCGCGACGGCCAGGCCGCGCCGCTCGGCCTCCGCGCGGATCTCGTCCTTGGTGGTGACCGTGTCGCCCAGCGGGAACATGGCGTGCGCGAGCTGGCGCTCGTCGAGGACGCCCAGGACGTACGACTGGTCCTTGGCCTCGTCGGAGGCGCGGTGCAGCTCGCGCGTGCCGTCGGGGAGGGTGACGACCTTGGCGTAGTGGCCGGTGCAGACCGCGTCGAAGCCGAGGGCGAGGGCCTTGTCGAGGAGCGCCGCGAACTTGATCTTCTCGTTGCAGCGCAGGCACGGGTTGGGCGTGCGGCCGGCCTCGTACTCGGCGACGAAGTCCTCCACGACGTCCTCGCGGAAGCGTTCCGCCAGGTCCCACACGTAGAAGGGGATGCCGATCACGTCGGCGGCGCGGCGGGCGTCGCGGGAGTCCTCGACGGTGCAGCAGCCGCGGGCGCCGGTGCGGAAGGACTGGGGGTTGGCGGAGAGCGCCAGGTGCACCCCGGTCACGTCGTGGCCCGCCTCGGCGGCGCGGGCGGCGGCGACGGCGGAGTCCACGCCGCCGGACATGGCGGCGAGGACGCGGAGGGGGCGCGGGGAGGTCTCAGTCATAGCCCCACCAGGGTACGGGGCCGCGGGAACCGCCGGCGCGGTGGTGAGCGTTCTCCGTCACATGGGCGGAGACACGGACCGGGCGGAGAACCGGCGCGCGGGGAACCGGCGGGTGGGGCGGCGCGCCGTGCTGATCGGCGGCGGCGCCGCGGCGGCGGGCGCGGTGGCGCTGGGCTGGGACGAGGTGCGGCGCCTGTGGTGGCGGCTGCCCGGCACGGAGAGGCCGCGCGTGGAGGGCGAGCTGGACCACGCGGGCGCGGTGTGGACGGCGGCGTCCTCCGCGAACTGGCGGCGGGCGGACCGGCCGGCCGACTTCGGCATCGACCGGGTGGTGATCCACGTCGTGCAGGGCAGCTACGCGACGGCGCTGCGGGTGTTCAAGAACCCGTGGCACGGCGCGGCGACGCACTACGTGGTGGGCAAGGACGGGCGGGTCGCGCAGATGATCCGCGAGCTGGACGTGGCGTTCCACGCGGGGAACCGCGACATGAACGAGCGGAGCATCGGCATCGAGCACGAGGGCTTCGTGGACCGCCCGAAGGACTTCACGCCCGCGATGTACGCGGCGTCGGCGCGGCTGACGGCGGGCATATGCGCCCGGTACGGCATACCGGTGGACCGGGAGCACGTCATCGGCCACGTCGAGGTGGAGGGCACGGACCACACCGATCCGGGTCCGCACTGGGACTGGGACCGGTACATGGAGCTGGTCCGGCGGGCCGCGGCGGCACCGTCCGCGTCGCCCTCCGCGCCCGCCGCGCGGGCGGGCGGCGGGCGCGCTAGCTGAGTCCCGCCGTGCGGGCGCGTTCCACGGCGGGGCCGATGGCCCTGGCGAGGGCCTCGACGTCGGCGCGGGTGGAGGTGTGCCCGAGGGTGAAGCGGAGCGTGCCGCGGGCCAGGTCCGGGTCGGAACCGGTGGCCAGGAGGACGTGGCTGGGCTGGGCGACGCCGGCGGTGCAGGCGGAGCCGGTGGAGCACTCGATGCCCTGCGCGTCGAGGAGCAGCAGCAGCGAGTCGCCCTCGCAGCCGGGGAAGCTGAAGTGGGCGTTGGCGGGGAGCCGGTCGCGGGGGTCGCCGCCGAGGACGGCGTCGGGGACGGCCGCGCGGACCGCGTCGACGAGTTCGTCGCGCAGCGCGCCGATCTCGCGGGCGAACCGCTCGCGCCGCTCGGTGGCGATCCGCGCGGCGACGGCGAAGGCGGCGACGGCCGGCACGTCGAGGGTGCCGGAGCGGACGTGGCGTTCCTGGCCGCCGCCGTGGAGGACGGGCACGGGGGTGTGGGCGCGGCCGAGGAGCAGTGCGCCGATGCCGTACGGGCCGCCGATCTTGTGGCTGGAGACGGTCGCGGCGGCGAGCCCGGAGTCGGCGAAGCCGACCGGGACCTGGCCGACGGCCTGGACGGCGTCGGAGTGCATCGGCACGTCGAACTCGGCGGCCGCGGCGGCCAGTTCGGCGATCGGCATGACGGTGCCGATCTCGTTGTTGGCCCACATGACGGTGACGAGGGCGACGCTGCCGGGGTCGTGGGCGAGGGCCTCGCGCAGCGCGTCGGGGTGGACGCGCCCGTACCGGTCGACGGGCAGGTACTCGACGGCGGCGCCCTCGTGTTCGCCGAGCCAGTGGACGGCGTCCAGCACGGCGTGGTGCTCCACGGGGCTGGTGAGGACGCGGACGCGGCGCGGGTCGGCGTCCCGGCGGGACCAGTAGAGGCCCTTGACGGCGAGGTTGTCCGCCTCCGTGCCCCCGGAGGTGAGGACGATCTCGCTGGGGCGCGCCCCGAGGGCCTCGGCGAGCGCCTCGCGGGCCTCCTCGACGGTGCGGCGGGCCCGGCGGCCGGCGGCGTGCAGGGACGAGGCGTTGCCCGTGGCGGTGAGCTGGGCGGTCATCGCCTCGATCGCCTCGGGGAGCATCGGGGTGGTCGCGGCGTGGTCGAGGTAGGCCATGGTGCCCCGATTCTACGAGCCTTCGCGAGGGCGCCCGGCGGGGTGGGCCCGGTCGTGCGCCGCGCGGGCCGCCGGGCCGGGGTCCGGGAGGGCGCGCCGGGGCGGGTGCGGGTGCCCGCCCCGGCCGCGTGGTACCGGCCCTGGCCGCCCGGGGAGCCCGCACGGCGGCGGGCGGTGCGGCGCGGCGCGGCGGGGCCCGCGTTCCGGAGGCCGCCTCCCGGAAGCGGAGGGCGGCGGGGCCGGTCCGGCCGCGCCCCGGCCACGAGGCCCCGCGCCCCGGCTCAGGACCCGTGCGGGGCGCGGGCGAGCTGGCGGGACTGGGCGACCAGGCGGTCGGCGCTGTCCCACACCTCGGCGTCCTCCTCCAGGAAGCCGCCGGCGAGGTTGCGGGTGGTGATCGAGACGCGCAGCGGCCCGGGCGCGGGGCGGCAGCGGATGTGGGTGGTGAGCTCGACGGTCGGCGTCCAGCCCGTGAGTCCCAGGTCGAAGGCGGTCGGCGGGAGCGCGTCGACGGTCAGGAGCAGGGACAGCGGGTCGGGGTCGCGGCCGTCGGCGAGGCCGAACCAGCCGCGGACCTCCCCCCGGCCCGAGGGGTCGCCGACCGCCCAGCCGACGGTGGCCGGGTCGAGCCTGAGGTCGAGGAGCCTGGTGATTCCGGTGGAGCCGGGCAGCGGGATCGGCGCGTCGGCCGGGCCGAAGCAGTGCTCGTAGGGCGGGATGGCGGGCGGCTTGGCGCTGGTGCGCACGTCGCCGGGGAGCGCGTCGAGGTCGCCGTACGCGGCGAGGACGCGGATGCGCTCGGTCTCGGTGCCGTCCTCCGCGTACTGGAAGAGGGACGCCTGGCCGGTGGAGAGGGTGCGTCCGGTGCGGACGGTCTCGGTGCGGACCACGGCGGGACCGGGGCGCGAGGGCGCCAGGTAGTGGGCCGACACCGAGAAGGGGTGCGGGTGCGGCAGGGCGTCTCCGAGGGCGCGGCCCAGCAGGGCGAGCAGGTAGCCGCCGTTGACGACGCCGAAGATCGTCCAGTCGGCGGAGAGTTCCGCGTCGTAGACGCCCGGCGCGCGCGGGGTCACCGCGGTGTCGCGGTCGAACTGGGTGCTGTCCATGGTCGGAACCGTACAACAGCGAACTACTGAGCGGTAGCTTTGTGGGTGGGCCGCTCGGCCGTCGTGGAGCGCCGGTTCCAGGCGCGCGGCGCCCGCCAGTGGTAGCGCAGCGCGAGCAGGCGCAGGGCGAAGGCGGCGAGCGCGGCGAGGGTGCCGGTGAGGAGGTCCAGCACGTCGAAGCGGAGGAACAGCGCGACCAGGGCCGAGCCGGCGATGGCCGGGACGGCGTACAGGTCGCGGTCCCAGCGCAGCAGGGACGGGACCTCGTTCGCCAGGACGTCGCGCAGGACGCCGCCCCCGACGGCGGTCGCCACGCCGAGGGCGGCCGACTGCGTCAGGCCCAGGCCGTGCTCGTACGCCTTGGTCGTCCCGGTCACGCAGAACAGCGCCAGTCCGGCGGCGTCGAAGACGTTCACCGCCCTCTGGGTGCGTTCGACGACCGGGTGCAGGAAGAAGACCAGCGCCGTGGCGACCAGCGGCGTGACGAAGTAGCCGAGGTCGGTGAAGGCGGCGGGGGGAACCGCCCCGATCACCAGGTCGCGGAAGAGCCCGCCGCCCAGCGCGGTGAACTCGGCGAGGACGGCCATGCCGACGACGTCGAGGTTCCTGCGCACGGCGAGGAGGGCGCCGGAGATGGCGAAGACGAAGATCCCCGCCAGTTCGAGGGAGTGGAGGACGGAGGGGGTGAGCAGGTCCTGGAGCACCGCTCTGTTGTACCGCGTGCGGCGGGCGGGGCGGCGGGGNGNNCGGGGCCGCCCCGTACGGCCGCCCGGCGGGACGCGCGCCCGCCGGCGGCCGGCCGGGACCCGCGGGAGGGGTCCCGGCCGGGGCCGGTCACGGGGCCTTCGCGGCCTGCGGCCCGGGCTCCGCCGAGGACGGGGACGGGTCCGGGTCCGTGCCGGTCACCGCCTCCACCCCGGTGGGCCGGGTCGGGAGCAGCTCGCCGGACTCGATCTCGGCCGCGAAGTGGCACGCCACCTTGTGCCCGCCGCCCACGTCGGCCAGCACGGGCCGCTCCTCGCCGCACCGGGGCCGCGCCCAGGGGCAGCGGGTGTGGAAGCGGCAGCCCGTCGGCGGGTTGGCCGGGGAGGGGAGGTCGCCGCGGAGGAGGATGCGCTCGCGGCGGTCCTCCACCTCCGGGTCCGGCACCGGGACGGCCGACATCAGGGCCTTGGTGTACGGGTGCTTCGGCGCCGCGTACAGCGCGTCGCTCGGCGCCTCCTCCACCAGGGAGCCCAGGTACATGACGCCGATGACGTCCGAGATGTGCCGGACCACGGCCAGGTCGTGGGCGATCACCAGATAGGTGAGGCCCAGCTGCGCCTGGAGCTCCTCCAGGAGGTTGATGACCTGCGCCTGGATCGACACGTCCAGGGCCGACACGGGCTCGTCGCAGATGATGACGTCCGGCTCCAGCACGAGCGCCCGGGCGATGCCGATGCGCTGGCGCTGGCCGCCGGAGAACTCGTGCGGGTACCGCGACAGGGCGTTCGCCGGGAGGCCGACCCGCTGGAGGATCGCCTTGATCTTCTCGCGCCGCTCCTCCTGGTTCGCGCCGATGCCGTGGGCGAGCATGCCCTCGGAGAGGATCGACTCGATGTTCTGGCGCGGGTTCAGGCTGCCCAGCGGGTCCTGGAAGACCATCTGCAGGCGGCGCCGGAACTTCCGCATCTCCTCCTCGGGCAGCTTCGCCAGGTCGGTGCCGTCGAAGACGACCTCGCCGTCGGTGACGTCGACCAGCCGCAGCACGGCCCGGCCCAGCGTCGTCTTGCCGCAGCCCGACTCGCCGACGAGGCCGTACGTCTGACCGGCCTCGACCTTCAGCGAGACGCCGTCGACGGCGTAGACGTGGCCGACCGTGCGGTCGAAGAGGAGGCCCTTCTTGACGGGGAAGTGGACCTTCACACCGTCCAGTTCGAGCAGGCTCATGCCGGTACCTCCTCGGCCGGTGCGTCGGGCAGCACCGGGTTGACGCAGCGCACCCGGTGGCCCTCGGTGCGCGGCTCGGTGAGCTGGGGCGTGCCGGTGAGGCACTCCATGGTGTAGAAGTCGCAGCGCGGCGCGAACGCGCAGCCGTCCGCCCAGGCGATCTTGTCGTTGATGGAGCCGCGGATCGGGGTGAGCGGCTCGCCGCGCGGGGCGTCCAGGCGCGGGATGGAGCCGAGCAGGCCGTGCGCGTACGGGTGGGTGGGGTGGGCGAACAGCTCCCTGCGGCCCGCCGTCTCCACCGCCTTCCCCGCGTACAGCACGTTCACCTGGTCGCACAGTCCCGCCACCACGCCGAGGTCGTGGGTGATCATCAGCAGGGCGGTGCCCTCCTGGTCCACGAGTTCCTTCAGCAGCTCCAGGATCTGCGCCTGGATGGTCACGTCCAGCGCCGTGGTGGGCTCGTCGGCGATCAGCAGGCGCGGGGCGCACGCCACCGCCATGGCGATGAGGGCGCGCTGGCGCATGCCGCCGGAGAGCTGGTGCGGGTACTCCTTGAGGCGGCGGTGCGGGTCGGGGATGCCGACGCGGTCCAGCAGGTGCGCGGCCTCCTTCCGCGCCGCCTCGCCCTTCAGGCCCCGGTGCCGCTCCAGGATCTCGGTGACCTGCAGGCCGATCGGGATGACCGGGTTCAGCGAGGACAGCGGGTCCTGGAAGATCATCGCGAGCTTGCTGCCGCGCATGTCCCGGAGCTTCTTCGGGCTCATCCGCAGCAGGTCGTCGCCGTCGAAGACGGCCCGCCCGCCGACCGTGACGCCCTTGCTCGGGAGCAGGCCCATCAGGGCGAGGGAGGTCACGGACTTGCCGCAGCCGGACTCGCCGACCAGGCCGACGACCTGGCCCTGGTCGACGGTGAAGGAGACCCCGTCGACCGCGGTGGAGGGGGTGCGCCCGCGTCCGCCGAAGGTGACGGTGAGTTCGTCAACAGTGAGCAGTGGCATGGCAGTTCAGCCTCGCAGCTTCGGGTCGAGGGCTTCGCGCATGGCCTCGCCGAGCAGGGTGAAGCCGAGGGCGGTGATGATGATGCCGACCGCCGGGTAGACGGCCATCATCGGCGCGTTGTCGAAGAACCGCTGCGCCTGGGCGAGCATGACGCCCCACTCGGGCACGGCCGGGTCGGGGTTGCCCAGGCCCAGGTACGACAGCGCGGCGGCCTCGATGATCGCGGTGGCGAGGCTGAGGGTCGCCTGGACGATCACGGGGCTGAGCGAGTTCGGCAGGATCTGGGTCAGCACGATCCGCTTGCGCCGCACGCCCAGCGCCTTGGCGGCGAGGACGTAGTCGGAGCCGCCCTGCGCCAGCATCGAACCGCGCAGCAGGCGGGCGAAGACCGGGATCTGGACGACGCCGACGGCGATCATCACGGTCGTGAGGGACTGGCCCATGACGGCCGCGATGGACACCGCCAGCAGCAGCGACGGCAGCGACAGCATGATGTCGATGACACGCATGACGAAGGTGTCGACGCGCTGCCCCGGCTTGCCGCCGAGGGTGGCGGCGGCTCCGGACAGCATGCCGATCAGCGCGCCGACGAGCAGGCCGATCAGCATGGAGACGACGCCGACGAGGAGCGTCTGCCGGGCTCCGACGAGGATCCGCGAGAACGTGTCGCGGCCGAGGTGGTCCAGGCCGAACAGGTTGCCGTCGCGCACGCCGACGAACTTGCCCTGGTTGGGGAAGACCTCGCCGCGCCAGGTCTGCGCGGTCGGGGAGTGCGGGGCGAGCCAGGGGCCGACGACGGCGACGATCACGAACAGGCCGATGATGCCGACGCCGATGAGGGCCATCTTGCTGCCCTTGAGCCGGCGGAACGCCTCGCGCCACAGGCTGCCGCCCGAGGTGTGGTCCGCGTTCTGGGTGAGTTCCGCGAGGCGGTCGATCTTGTCCGTCTTGGTGGACACGTCAGTTCACCCGCACTCTCGGGTCGATGAGGCTGTACGCGAGGTCCACCAGCAGGTTGATGACGACGTACACCATCGTGATGAACATGATGAAGCCGACGAGCACCGGGTAGTCGCGGGCGTCGATGGCGAGGCGGATGAAGTTGCCGATGCCGTTGAAGGAGAACACCGACTCGGTGAGGACCGCCCCGGACAGCAGGGAGCCGGTCAGCAGGCCGATGGCCGTGACGACGGGCAGCAGCGCGTTGCGCAGCACGTGGCGGACGCGGACGACGCCCTTCTCCAGGCCCTTGGACTCGGCGGTGCGGACGTAGTCCTCGCCGAGGACCTCCAGGACGCTGGCGCGGGTCATCCGGACGATGACGGCCAGCGGGATGGACGCGAGGGTCAGCGCCGGCAGGATCAGATGCCACAGGGCGTCTCCCGCGGCGTCCAGTTCCCCGGTGAGCAGGCCGTCGAGGACGGCGAAGCCGGTGATCTCGGTCGCGTCGATGCCGGTGGTCATCCGCCCGAAGCTGGGGAACAGGCCGAGCTGCACCGCGAAGATCCCCTTGAGGATCATGCCGAGGAAGAACACCGGCACGCAGATGCCGAAGAGCGAACCGGACACCGAGGCCACGTCGAGCCAGCCGCCGCGGCGCCGGGCCGCGAGGTAGCCGAGGGGGATGCCGATCACGACCGCGATGAGCATCGCGGTGAGGCTGAGCTCCACGGTGGCCGGGAAACGCAGGACGAACTCGTCCCACACCGGCTGGCGGGTCCGGGTCGAGGTGCCCAGGTCCAGGTGCGCGACGCGCTCCAGGAAGCGCCAGTACTGGACCCATATCGGCTGGTCGAGCCCGAGGGCCCGGTTGATGCGCGCCACATCGGCCGCCGTGGCCCGTTCGCCCAGGATCGCCGAGGCGGGTCCGCCGGGCAGCCGGTTCAGCCACAGGAAGAGCAGAACCGACAGGCCGAGCAGGGTGGGTATCAGCTGTAGCAGTCTTCGTACGACGAGTCGCAGCACCCCGCATGCCCCTTTCTTGCGTGTGCGTGAGATGCGGGTCCGCCCGGTCACTTTTGCGGTGTGACCGGGCGGACCCGCGTGAGACGGCGGTTACTTGAAGGAGACCTCGGCGAAGTTCTCCTGCGTCAGCGGGGAGACCTTCGGCGGGTTGACGTTCTTGCCGAACGCGATGGCGGGCGGCGACGAGGAGATCGGGAGGCCCGGCAGGTACTCCATGATCTTCTGGTTGGCGGCCTTGTACGCCTCGACGCGCTTGACCGGGTCGGTCATCTTCGAGGCGCCGGTCACGGCACCGAAGACGGCCGGGTCCTTGAAGCCCCACTGCTTGTCGTACTCGGAGAACCAGGTGCCGATGAAGTTGTAGCCGTCGTTGAAGTCACCGGTCCAGCCCAGCATGTGCAGGGCGCAGGCGCCGGCCTCGGTGGCGTCCACGTAGTCCGGGGCCCACTTCAGCGGCTTCGGGGTGACGGTGACGCCGACCTTCTCCAGGTCGGACTTCATCTGCTCGAAGATGTCCTGCGGGGCCGGCATGTAGGGCCGGGTGACCTCGGTCGGGTAGCAGAACTCGACCTTCAGCTTGGACTCGCCCGCCGCGGCCAGCAGCTGCTTGGCCTTGTTCGCGTCGTGCGGGTACGTCTTCACCTTGTCCGACCAGCCGGCGACCGTGTCGGGCATGAACTGCGTCGCGACCTTGCCGCCCTCGGGCAGCTGCGTCTTGACGATGTTCTCGCGGTCGATGGCGTGCGCGATGGCCTGGCGGACCTGGGGCTTCTTCAGCGCCGGGTTCTTCTCCTGGGAGAAGCCCACGTAGAGGAGGTTGAACACGTCGCGGGTGGGGACCTCGAAGCCCTCGGCCTCCAGGGTCTTCACGTCCGCGGGCGACACCAGGTCGTAGCCGTCGATGTCGCCGGCCTGGAGGGCCTGGCGGCGGCCTTCCTCGGTGTCGATGGTGCGGAAGACCAGGTTCTTCACCTTGGCCTTCTCGCCCCAGTAGTCGTCGAAGCGCTCGAGGGTGACTTCCTTGTTGCCCTTGTTCCAGCCGGTGATCCGGTAGGGGCCGGTGCCGGCGACCGTGCCCGGCTCCTGGCTGTACTTGGGGTACGTGATGGCGTCGTCGGAGCCGCCGACGGCCTGCTTCGCGTACTCCTTGAGCGCCTTCGGCGAGTGGATCGCCAGCGCCTGGAGGGAGAAGCCGCCCGGCAGGTTGGCGGAGGGCTCGTGGACCTCGATGACGGCCGTCTGGGGGTCCTTCGCGGTGCAGGACTTGTAGTTGGCCTTGGGGGCCTCCTTGTCCTCGTTCTTCGCGAAGCCGCCCATGATGGACTGCCAGTAGTAGGAGACCGCGCTGGACTGGTAGGTGCCCGTCCAGTTGAACCAGTGGTCGTAGTTGGCGCAGACGGCGGCGGCGTTGAACGCCTCGCCGTCGTGGAACTTCACTCCCTTGCGGAGGTTGAACGTCCACACCTTGCCCGACGGGTCGCTGGACCACTTCTCGGCCAGGCCGCCGACGAGCTTGCTGCCGCCGGGCTCGTGCTCCAGCAGCGCCTCGAAGGCCTGCCGCGTGACGCGGAACGTTTCGCCGTCGCTGGCGAGGGCAGGGTCGAGGGAGCTCGGGTCGCCGGCGCCGGCGAACACGAACGTGTCCTTGCCGCCGTCCTTGCCGTTGCTGTCCTTGCCGCGTTCGCTGGCGCAGCCCGTAGCGATCATTCCGACGGCGAGCGCCGCGGTGACCGCCCGGACCGCACGGGACTGGGAAATTCGCATGGGCCACCCCTGGTTTGGCCTAGTGAGCGAGGTCTTGACCGGCCGAACACTACCTACGGGTTGCACCGTGGAGAACAGTCCGGATACCGGTGATACCTAGTCGAGACCCGGACGGTCACCAAATCGCCCCCATCCCGGACAAGCCTCCCGCCGGGCCCGGCCGGCCGCCGTGCGGCGGGCCGGGCGGGAAGCGCCCGACGGGAGGTCAGCCCTGCTGCGGGTAGCCGTAGGCGGCGGGTCCGGGCCGGGGCGCGAGGTGGGCCTCGCGGTCGTAGAAGGGGCGGGCGTTGGCGCGCAGCCACAGCGCGACCGGATCGTGCCCGTCGGACATGGCGACCGTCGACACGGGCAGCCCGTCGGGGACGGCCGCGACGGACTGCCGCATCATCGCGCGGACCGTCTCGACGGACGCGTGGTCCGTGTCGTAGAGGTCGAGGCCGATGGCGAGGTACGGGCCGCCCAGGGACGGCTGCACCCAGGCGCGGCGCAGGGAGCGCACGGCGGGGGTGCGGTGGGCGTTCTGGGTGAGCAGGCCGTAGAACTGCGGCAGCTCGACGGCGGGCTCGGAGAGCCGCAGCGGACCGGCCGGCATGCGGTCCAGGCCGGTCGCGATCCGGCGCAGGTCGGCCCAGGGGACGCCGACGCCCCCGCCGGGGGCGTGCGGGTTGAGCCAGACGCCCCACCGGTCGGGGTAGAGGGCGCGGGCCACGTCGCGGACGGCGGCGACCTCGTGGGCACGGCTCCAGCCGGAGACCGCGAGCTCCCGGGCGGAGGTGACGCAGGGGGCGTAACCGAGGCCGTCGACCTGCATGTTCCCGTACTGGGCGTCGGGGGATCCGGCCTGGCCGTGCCAGAGCAGCATCCACACCTGCCCCTCGGCGAGGGCGTGGAGCAGCGCCTCGTACGCGTCGTAACGCCCGGGGGCGACCTGCCGGAGCATGTCCTCGACCTTCCCCGAAGGTCCCGGCTCCGCCCGGCCGGAGGAGGCCCCGCCGCCCGCCGCCGTGCCTGATGCGCTCACCCGATCCCGCCCCTCGTTCGCAGACTTCCGGTCCAGCTTAAGGGGGCGCCCGGTCAGGAGCCGCGCTCGCGGCGGTAGAAGGGGCGCACCTTTCGGAGCATCCAGTCGCCGACGGGGTCGTGGGCGATGTCGAGGAGGACCAGGTTGACCGGCCAGGGCACGGGGACGGCGCCCAGGGCGCGGCCGAGGGCGTCGAGGGGGGCCGTGCGGTCGGCGGTCTCCGGGGAGAGGAGCTGCACGCCGACGAAGAGGGCGGGGGGATCGCCCTCGACGCTGGCGAGGGCGCGCCGGGCGGTGAGCACCGCCCCGGTCGCCTCGAACTCGGCGCCCGCGGCGGAGAGGAAGCCGACGGGGTCGTCCTGCCAGTCGGGTTCGAACAGCCGGACGCGCGCCCCGGACGCGGGCCCGTCGAGGGGGCCGCGTCCGACGCGGCACAGCTCGGCGACGGCGGGCGGCGGGAGGGGCGCCCCGACGGTGCCGCCGGGGTTGAGGACGAGGCCGAGCTGCGGCGGCAGTCCGCGGGCGAACTCGACGGCCGGGGCGACGGCGTACGCCATGTGTCCGCCGGCGCAGGCGCGGAACTGGCTCTCGGAGGTGAACACCGGCACGTACGGCAGGCCGTCCAGCTCCAGCGTGGGGAGGTCGAGACCGGGCGCCCCGGGGCCGGCGCTCTCGGGGGAGCCGCCCTCGGGCAGGGGCACCCAGACCGGGCTGCGGCCCAGGACCTCGACGATGCGGGCACCGGCGGCGCCCTGGCCCACGGAGGCGGACAGGACCTCCTCCAGTTCGTTGGACGGCCATGCGGCGTCGACTGCGGCGGGTGCGGTGTCCACGGTGTCCCTGCGTCCTTCCCGGTCGTCCGGTGCCTGCCTCGGCACCCTAGCGCGCGGGGCGCGGGGCGCGGGGCGCCGGATCAGCGGAAGCGGACCCGGGTCAGGGCCGCGGCCGCCGCGCGGTCGAGGAGGAGGGCGGAGCCGCAGCCGGCAGGCAGGACGCCCCGCTCGGCGTCGCGGACGAGCCGGCCGACAGCCCTGCGGTGCCGGGCGAAGGCGTAGGAGGAGACGCCCCTCCCCCGCTCCCGCTGGCCCTCGCGGGCGGTGTCGGGGTCGACGTCGAGGAGCACCAGGTGCAGCGTGCCGCCCCGGCGGCGGGCCTCGCGGGCGAGCCAGCGGCGCACCCAGGACTGGGTGCCGCAGTCGTGGACGACGACGCCCCGGCCGGCGCGCAGCCGGGCCCGCAGGCCGGCGTAGTGGGCGGCGCGGACCAGGGGCCGGTAGGCGGCGTACGGCAGGAGGTGCGGCATGCGACTCTCCCAGCGGTCGCGGGCGTCCTGGGAGTCGACGGCGCGGTCGGGGGCGATCCGCCGGATGAGGGTGGACTTGCCGCTGCCGGGCAGTCCGGAGACGACGACCACGTCGGCCTCGGCGAAGGCCAGCTCGCACGGGACGCGCCCGCCGCGCCCCCTGAGGTCCCGGAGGACCGGGACGGCGGCCGTGCGGGCGGGCAGCGCCGGAGGCACCCCCGCGGTCGTGGCGTACGCGCCGGACCGCTGCGACATGATGGCCCTCCCGAGCTCGGCTCCCCCACAGCCTGCCCGAGAAGTGTAAAGAAACAGTAATAGGGTAGGGGCGATTCGCCGACAAGCCGAGGGTTTGCCGATCCGGGCCCTCGTGCGATGATGTGCGCGCCGACAACCGCATACAGGCCGCTCGAATCCGTGCGGGAGAGTTCCGGGCCGGCGACGGCCCGGGCGCCGAAGGAGCAAGTTCCTCCCTTGAATCTCTCAGGCCCCGCACCGCACGGATGAGGCAGATCTGAAAAGCGAGCCGTTCCCCGTACCGCCGGGGCGCCGCTCCACCCAAGGTGCAAGCCGCGCTCCCGGCCGGGGTCGCGGCGAACCTCTCAGGTTCCGATGACAGATGGGGAGGATCGTCCTCGCCATTCATGCCCCGGACCTGGGAGCCCTTTCATGAGCACTTCCCCCCGCCGCACGGCCCTCGATGCGCTGCATCGTTCGCTGGGCGCGACCATGACCGACTTCGCCGGCTGGGACATGCCGCTGCGGTACGGCAGCGAGCGCGACGAGCACACCGCCGTGCGCACCAGGGCCGGCCTGTTCGACCTCTCCCACATGGGTGAGATCACCGTCACCGGCGCGCAGGCCGCCGACCTCCTCGACCGCGCCCTGGTCGGCAACATCGGCGGCGTCGGCGTGGGCCGCGCCCGCTACACGATGATCTGCCGCGAGGACGGCGGCATCCTCGACGACCTGATCGTGTACCGGCTCGCCGAGCAGGAGTACATGGTCGTCGCCAACGCCTCCAACGCCCAGGTGGTGCTGGACGCGCTGACCGAGCGCGCCGCCGGCTTCGACGCCGAGGTCCGCGACGACCGCGACGCGTACGCGCTGATCGCCGTCCAGGGCCCCGAGTCGCCCGGCATCCTGAAGTCGCTCACCGACGCCGACCTGGACGGCCTGAAGTACTACGCGGGCCTGCCCGGCACGGTCGCCGGCGTCCCGGCGCTGATCGCCCGCACGGGCTACACCGGCGAGGACGGCTTCGAGCTGTTCACCGCGCCGGAGCACGCCGAGACCCTGTGGAAGGCGCTGACCGAGGCGGGCGAGGGCGCCGGGCTGATCCCGTGCGGCCTGTCCTGCCGGGACACGCTCCGCCTGGAGGCCGGCATGCCGCTGTACGGGCACGAGCTGACGACCGACCTGACCCCCTTCGACGCGGGCCTGGGCCGGGTCGTGAAGTTCGAGAAGGCCGGCGACTTCGTGGGCCGCGCCGCGCTGGAGGAGGCCGCCGCCCGCGCCGAGACCGCGCCGCCGCGCAAGCTGGTCGGCCTGGTCGCCGAGGGCCGCCGCGTGCCGCGCGCCGGGATGCCCGTGGTCGCCGGCGGCCGGGTGGTCGGCGAGGTCACCTCGGGCGCCCCGTCGCCGACGCTGGGCAAGCCGATCGCCATGGCCTACGTGGACGCCGAGTACGCCGCTCCGGGCACGCCGGGCGTGGGCGTCGACATCCGCGGTACCCACGAGCCGTACGAGGTCGTGGCGCTGCCGTTCTACAAGCGGCAGAAGTGACACGCTCGCCGGTGCCGCCCCCGCGGCGCCGGGCCTGACCCCGTACCCCCCTCCCCGTTCACCACCACCCACGCCCGTACAGGAGAATCCAGACCATGAGCAACCCCCAGCAGCTGCGCTACAGCAAGGAACACGAGTGGCTGTCGCCCGCCGAGGACGGCGTCGCGACGATCGGCATCACGGAGCACGCGGCGAACGCCCTGGGCGACGTCGTGTACGTCCAGCTCCCGGAGGTGGGCGACACCGTCACCGCGGGCGAGACCTGCGGCGAGTTGGAGTCCACCAAGTCCGTCAGCGACCTGTACTCGCCGGTCAGCGGCGAGGTCGTCGAGGCGAACCAGGAGGTCGTGGACGACCCCTCGCTGGTGAACAGCGCGCCGTTCGAGGGCGGCTGGCTGTTCAAGGTCCGCGTCACCGAGGAGCCGGACGACCTGCTCTCCGCCGACGAGTACACCGAGTTCGCCGGCTGACCCGTCCGACACCCACACCCGTAGGGACCGCGTGATGTCGCTTCTGAACACCCCCCTCCACGAGCTGGACCCGGATGTCGCCGCCGCCGTCGACGCCGAGCTCCGCCGCCAGCAGAACACCCTGGAGATGATCGCCTCGGAGAACTTCGCTCCGGTCGCGGTCATGGAGGCCCAGGGTTCCGTCCTCACCAACAAGTACGCCGAGGGCTACCCCGGCCGCCGCTACTACGGCGGCTGCGAGCACGTCGACGTGGTCGAGCAGATCGCCATCGACCGCATCAAGGAGCTGTTCGGCGCCGAGCACGCCAACGTGCAGCCGCACTCCGGCGCGCAGGCCAACGCCGCGGCGATGTTCGCCCTGCTCAAGCCGGGTGACACGATCATGGGTCTGAACCTCGCCCACGGCGGGCACCTGACCCACGGCATGAAGATCAACTTCTCCGGCAAGCTGTACAACGTGGTCGCGTACCACGTGGACGACGCGACGGGCCAGGTCGACATGGCCGAGGTCGAGCGCCTCGCCAAGGAGGCCAAGCCGAAGCTGATCATCGCCGGCTGGTCGGCGTACCCGCGCCAGCTCGACTTCGCGGCGTTCCGCCGGATCGCCGACGAGGTCGGCGCGTACCTGATGGTCGACATGGCCCACTTCGCGGGCCTGGTCGCGGCCGGGCTCCACCCGAACCCGGTGCCGCACGCCCACGTGGTCACCACGACCACGCACAAGACGCTGGGCGGCCCGCGCGGCGGTGTCATCCTGTCGACCGCCGAGCTCGCCAAGAAGATCAACTCCTCGGTCTTCCCCGGCCAGCAGGGCGGCCCGCTGGAGCACGTCATCGCGGCCAAGGCGGTCTCCTTCAAGGTCGCGGCGAGCGAGGAGTTCAAGGAGCGCCAGCAGCGCACCCTGGACGGCGCGAGGATCATCGCGGAGCGCCTGGTCCGGGCCGACGTGGCCGAGGCGGGCGTCTCCGTCCTGTCCGGCGGCACGGACGTGCACCTCGTCCTGGTCGACCTGCGCAACAGCGAGCTCGACGGCCAGCAGGCCGAGGACCGCCTCCACGAGATCGGCATCACGGTCAACCGGAACGCCATCCCGAACGACCCGCGCCCCCCGATGGTCACGTCGGGCCTGCGCATCGGCACCCCGGCGCTGGCCACCCGCGGCTTCCAGGCCGAGGACTTCTCCGAGGTCGCCGACGTCATCGCCGAGGCGCTGAAGCCGTCGTACGACGCGGAGGCGCTGAAGGCCCGGGTCACGGCTCTCGCCGCCAGGCACCCGCTCTACCCCGGCCTGTAGGAGTGTCCGGCGCCCCGGCGCCGGGTACCCGACAGACCGCACCGCGGGGCATCGCGCACACTGGGGACAGTGGGTGCGGTGCCCCGTGCCGTGCGCACCCCACCACCCAGCCCCTCCCTGCACCACCCCCGCGGCAGACGGCGGCGTCCACCACCCCAAGGAGTACTCCCGTGGCCATCTCGGTCTTCGACCTGTTCTCGATCGGCATCGGCCCGTCCAGCTCCCACACCGTCGGCCCCATGCGGGCGGCCCGGATGTTCGTGCACCGCCTGAAGAACGACGGCCTGCTCGCCCCCACGGCCTCGGTGCGCTGCGAGCTGTACGGCTCGCTGGGCGCCACCGGCCACGGCCACGGCACCCCCAAGGCCGTCCTGCTGGGCCTGGAGGGCAGCTCGCCCCGGACCGTCGACGTGGAGAGCGCCGACGAGCAGGTCGAGCGGATCAAGGAGAGCGGGCGGATCAACCTGCTCGGCGCCCACGAGATCGGCTTCGACTTCGACGCCGACCTGGTCCTGCACCGCCGCAAGGCGCTCCCGTACCACGCCAACGGCATGACCCTGTGGGCGTACGACGCCGAGGGCGCGACGCTGCTGGAGAAGACGTACTACTCGGTCGGCGGCGGGTTCGTCGTCGACGAGGACGCCGTGGGCGCGGACCGGATCAAGCTCGACGACACCGTCCTGAAGTACCCGTTCCGCACGGGCGACGAGCTGCTGCGCCTCACCCGCGAGACCGGCCTGTCGATCTCCGCGCTGATGCTGGAGAACGAGAAGGCCTGGCGCACGGAGGACGAGATCCGCGCCGGCCTGCTGGAGATCTGGCGCGTCATGCGGGAGTGCGTCGACCGCGGCATGTCGCGCGAGGGCATCCTGCCGGGCGGCCTGAAGGTCCGCCGCCGCGCCGCGACTACCGCCCGCAAGCTGCGCTCCGAGGGCGACGCCCAGGCCCTCTCCATGGAGTGGATCACCCTGTACGCGATGGCGGTCAACGAGGAGAACGCCGCCGGCGGCCGGGTCGTCACCGCCCCGACGAACGGCGCCGCCGGCATCATCCCGGCGGTGCTGCACTACTACGTGAACTTCGTGCCGGGCGCCGACGAGGAGGGCGTCGTCCGCTTCCTCCTCGCGGCGGGCGCGATCGGCATGCTGTTCAAGGAGAACGCCTCCATCTCCGGTGCCGAGGTCGGCTGCCAGGGCGAGGTCGGCTCGGCCTGCTCGATGGCGGCGGGCGCCCTCGCCGAGGTCCTGGGCGGCTCCCCCGAGCAGGTGGAGAACGCCGCCGAGATCGGCATGGAGCACAACCTGGGCCTGACCTGCGACCCGGTCGGCGGCCTGGTCCAGATCCCGTGCATCGAGCGCAACGGCATGGCCGCCGTGAAGGCCGTGACGGCGGCCCGGATGGCGATGCGGGGCGACGGCAGCCACAAGGTCTCCCTGGACAAGGTCATCAAGACGATGAAGGAGACCGGCGCGGACATGTCGGTCAAGTACAAGGAGACCGCCCGCGGCGGCCTCGCGGTGAACATCATCGAGTGCTGAGCGGACGGTGCCGGGGCGTTCTGGTCCCGGCGCCACGGGGCCGGGACGGGGCCGGGGCCGAAGCCGCCCCGCCCTCCCACCGGCTCCCGTCCGGCTCCGCGCACGCCCGGGGGGCGTCACCCGTGACAACCGCGACGGTGACGCCCCCCGGGGCGTGCGGGGCGGCTCAGGCCCCGGTGAGGCGCGCCCGGAACTCGTCCCAGCTCAGCTTGCCGTCGGCGTTGCCGTCCTGGGCGTTGATGACCGCCTGGGCGACCGTCTCGGTGACGTGGAAGTCGCCGAGCTGCGCCATGACGCTCTTGTACTCCGCGGCCGTGATGAACCCGTCGCCGTCCACGTCGTAACGGTCGAAAGCCTTGCGCGCGGCCTCGATGTCCGCCATCGCTCCACCCCTTCGTATGTCTGTGCTACGGCGGCAAGGGTAGCGGCAGGGGCGGCGGCCGGACGCGGCGGGCCGCGGGTGGGGGGCGCCCCTGCCGCGACCGGACCACCCGGGACGCCGTCCGGACCGGGGGCGGCCCGGACGGGGGGTCGGACGGGAGGTTCGGCAGGCGGTTTCGGCTCAGCGCCCCGCCGACTTCGCGGATCGTCGGCCTGGTCGGCCCGGAAGCACCCGGCACTCCGAAAGCACTCGACTGACCCCGTAGTCACTCGCGGTTTTCCAGGCGAGTGCCCCATGTCACCTTCGAATCCTCAAGCAAATGTCGGCTTTGATTGACTATGTAGCCGCCTGGGCGTTTGGCGGCGAGGGCCGTGTCTGCCATAGTCGAGTCGTACGACTCCCTTGACCCGGGCCAGGTCGTCGTCGGCGCCACCGGACACACCCCTGTTCCCGTCTGCGGCGCCCCGTCCGGAAGCCCCCGCCGCGCCCCACGACGGTGCGCAGGGGGCTTCCGCGCGTTCAGCGGTCGACGACCCTCAGTTCGAACCAGCAGCTCTTGCCGCGCGGCAGGAGGTCGACGCCCCAGCGCTCCGAGAGCTCGTCGACGACGCGCAGTCCCCGCCCTCCGACGTCGGTGCCCCGCGCGGGCATGAGGCAGGGCAGGCCGCGCGACGGATCGCGCACCTCCACCCGGATCCGGCCACCGCGGAGGCGGTACATGCGCAGACCCACCTCGCGGGCGCCCGTGTGCAGTACGGCGTTGGCGACGAGTTCGGAGACGAGCAGGACCGCGTCCTCGGCGGCCTGCGGGCCGAGCGACCAGACGCGCAGGACCACGCACCGGGTGAGCCGGCGGGCGATCGCGGCGGACTCGGGGCGGGACGGCAGCCGCACCTCGCCCGCGCTCGGATCGCCGTACCGCTCAAGGGCCTTGAGGGCCTGCCCGTCGTCCGCGGAGGGCGCCCGCCTCGCCCCGGTGGCACCGCCGCACTGCCACGGTCGCTCCACACCATCAAGCCCCGCCATGCCCTCCATCATGGCCGTCCGACGGGGCCCGCGGAGCGGTTCCGCGGGATTCGGGGCGGCGGAAGCGGTGCTCCCGCGGCCCGCGAACGGCATATGACACCAGCACAGGACAACGACTGTACCTGCGCCGACCTGCGAGGACGCGCGGCGCCGACCGGGTGGCGGAGATGGCCGACCCGTGTCGTCCCGGCGGTTCCCCGAGGGGCCCCAAACCACTCGTACGGTGGAACCGCCGGCGACTCCTCCTCGACCTCGGGCCGGAACGCCACCCGGGCGGCCCGGGCGGCCTGGACAGCCCGGGCGGCCCGCGATCAGAGGAACTTGGCCTTGCCGGGGCCCTCCTCGACGAAGCTGCGCATGCCGCGCTCCCGGTCCTCGGTGGCGAACAGGCCCGCGAACCAGTTGCGTTCGACGGCCAGGCCGGTGTCGATGTCCGTCTCCAGGCCCACGTCCACCGACTCCTTGGCGGCGCGCAGGGCGAGCGCCGGGCCCTGCGCGAGCTTCGCCGCCCAGGCGTGCGCCTGCTCGTACACCTCGGCGGCGGGGACGACCCGGTCGACCAGGCCGATCGCCAGGGCCTCGTCGGCCCTGACGTGGCGGCCGGTGAAGATGAGGTCCTTGGCCTTGGAGGGGCCGACGAGGCGGGCGAGCCGCTGGGTGCCGCCCGCGCCGGGGATCAGGCCGAGCAGGATCTCGGGCTGGCCCAGCTTCGCGTTGTCGGCGGCGATGCGGAAGTCGGCGCACAGCGCCAGCTCGCAGCCGCCGCCCAGCGCGTAGCCGGTGACCGCGGCGACCACGGGCTTGGGGATGCGGGCGACGGCGGTGAAGGAGTCCTGCAGGGCCTTGCCGCGCAGCACCATGGCCGTGTGGTCCATGTCCTGCATCTCCTTGATGTCCGCCCCGGCGGCGAACACCTTCTCGCCGCCGTAGAGGACGACGGCGCGGACGTCGTCGCGGCCCGCGGCCTCCTCGGCGAGTTCCTTGAGCCGGTCCTGGGTGGCGACGTCCAACGCGTTCATCGGGGGGCGGTCCAGGCGGATGGTGCCCACGCCCGCGGAAACTTCGAGAGTCACTGTCATACGGGGCAGGTTAGCCGCCGTTAACGCCGCGGGGACCGGTGCGGTTCGTCACAGCACCGGTCCCCGCGGGCGGGTCCGCCGCCGGGTCAGGCGACCCACTCCGACCAGGGCATGTTCCAGCCGTTGAGACCGTTCTCCGGCTGGATCTGCTTGTCCTCGGAGTTCTTCACGACGATCACGTCGCCGATGATCGAGTTGTCGTAGAACCAGGCGGCGGGCATCGAGCCGTCGTGCGCGCCGCGCACGTCGCGCAGGCCGATGCAGCCGTGGCTGACGTTCTTCGAGCCGAAGGTCCCCGGCGACGCCCAGTAGTTGCCGTGGACGAAAGTGCCGGAGGTGGACAGGCGCATCGCGTGCGGCACGTCCTTGATGTCGTACTCGCCGCCGAAGCCGACGGTCGCGCCGTTCATCCGGGTCACCTTGTACTTCTCGCTGATGACCATCTGGCCGTTGTACGTGGTGGTGGACGGGGCGCCCGCGGTGATCGGGATCGTCCTGATCGTCTTGCCGTCGCGGACGACCGTCATGGTCTTGGCGCTCGCGTCGGCGGTGGAGACCTGGCTGCGGCCGATGGTGAAGCTGAACTTCTTGCTCTGCTTGCCGTAGACCCCGGGGCGGCCCTCGACGCCGTCCAGGTCGAGCTGGACGGTCACCCGGGTGCCGGGCGCCCAGTACTTCTCCGGGCGGAAGTCGAGCCGGTCGTTGCCGAACCAGTGGCCCTCGATCCGCACGGCCGGCACGGCGGTCACCTTCACGGCGGCCTCGACGGCCTCCGGGTTGGTGATGCCCCGGCTGAAGTTGATGGACACGGGCATGCCGACGCCGACGGTCTGGCCGTCCTCCGGCGTGTAGTGGCCGATGAAGGTGTTCTTCGGGGCGAGCGTGGTGAACGTGGTGTCCCTGGCGGACTCGCGGCCCTCCGCGTCCTCGGCGACCGCGTGCACCTTGTACCGGGTGGCCCCCGCGAGGTGCCTGACCGGCTGCCAGCTCGTGGCGTCCTTGGACAGGGCGCCCTCGACGGGCCGGCCCTTGGGGTCGGTGACGGTGACCGTGGTCAGCCTGCCGTTCCGCGCGGTGACCTTCAGCGCGCCGCTGGTGGCGACCGCGTCGGCGCCGTCCTTCGGCGCCACGGCGACCACGGCCCGCGAGGCGGCGTTCCCCGCCTGCCCCGAGCCGTTCCCGCCCGGCGCGCCGCCCTTCCCCGCGTCCGCCGGGTCCCCGCCTCCGCACGCGGTGACGAGCAACAACAGCATTCCGGCGACGGCGGCCAGCGGCCCTGTGCCCCGGCCGCGCCGGCTCCGCGGCGCGCCTCCGGCCGACGCCCCCGATATCGGCTGCCCCTTCACGATGAACTCTCCCCTCGCACGGCCCGGCACCGCCACGGCCTGCACCCCCGCGTGCTGCACTCGCACGCACCGCGTCAGATAATCACACTGCTCGTGCCGCCAAGACCGCCGGACTGTCACCGTTCGGTCCCAACTCCTCCCCATGACGTCCCTTTGGGCCCGGACACTTCCCCGCCCCGGCCCGCCGCCGGGGGCGCGTCCGGGCGGCGCCCGTACGGGCGTGCGCGCGACGGCCCATGTTGGGACCGGTCCGGCCCGGGCAGAACACGGGGAGGACCGGAGCGGGGCCGTCGTGGGCCCCCGCCCGGTCGCCGTACGGACGGCGGGAGGCCGGCGGATGTCGAGCGCAGCCGAACAGAGCCCAGCCCAGGACGCGGCGCCGGAGGTGCCGGACGCCTCCCGCGGGGCGCACCGCGCGGAGCCCGGCGGGCCGCGCCGCGGCGCGCGGGCGGTCACCCACACCGGCCCCGGGGCCGGCGGGGCCCCCTCGGCGCCGGCCCCGGGGCCCGTCTGGCCGGGGTCGTCCACGCCGCTGGGCGCCCGCTTCCGGGCCGGCCCCGACGGGGTGGCCGGCACCAACTTCGCGCTGTGGGCGGGCGGTGCCGAGGCCGTCGAGGTGTGCCTGTTCGCGCCGGACGGCACGGAGACGCGGGTGGGGCTGACGGAGCTGACGCACGAGATCTGGCACGGCTTCGTACCGGGCGTGCTGCCGGGCCGTCGCTACGGGTACCGGGTCCACGGCCGGTGGGACCCGTGGACCGGCGCCCGCTGGAACCCGGCGAAGCTGCTCCTCGACCCGTACGCCCGCGCGGTGGACGGCGACTTCGGCGCGCTGCCGCCGGAGGTGTACGGGCACGTGCGGGACTGGCCGGACCAGCACGTCGCGGACACCGTGCGCGACGACCGCGACTCGGCGCCGTACGTGCCGAAGGGCGTCGTGGTCCACGACGACGCGCCCGGCGACGAGTGGGCCGACGACCGCAGGCCCAAGACGCCCTGGGCGGACTCCGTCATCTACGAGCTCCACGTGCGGGGCTTCACCATGCGCCACCCCGGCGTCCCCGAGGAGCTGCGCGGCACCTACGCGGGCCTCGCGCACCCGGCGGCGGTGGAGCACCTCGTGCGGCTCGGCGTGACGGCGGTGGAGCTGCTGCCGGTGCACCAGTTCGCGCACGAGGACCACCTGCTGCGGCGCGGGCTGCGCAACCACTGGGGCTACAACTCCATCGGCTACTTCGCGCCCCACGCTGCGTACGCGGCGACCGGGACGGGCGGGCAGCAGGTCGGGGAGTTCCGGCGGATGGTGCGCGCCCTGCACGAGGCCGGCATCGAGGTGATCCTCGACGTGGTCTACAACCACACGGCGGAGGCCGGCGAGCTGGGACCCATGCTGTCGCTGCGCGGGATCGACAACCGGGGCTACTACCGGCTCCAGGCGGACGCCCGCCGGTACGCCGACTACACCGGGTGCGGCAACACGCTGCACGTCGTACAGCCGCAGGTACTGCGGCTCATCACCGACTCGCTGCGCTACTGGGTCACCGAGATGGGCGTGGACGGCTTCCGCTTCGACCTGGCGGCGGCGCTGGCCCGGTCGATGCACGACGTGGACATGCTCTCCCCGTTCCTGGCGGTGATCGCGCAGGACCCGGTGCTGCGGCGGGTGAAGCTGATCGCCGAGCCCTGGGACGTGGGCGGCGGCTACCGGGTGGGCGGCTTCCCGCCGCTGTGGACGGAGTGGAACGACCGGTACCGGAACGCGGTGCGGGACTTCTGGCGCGGCGCCCTGCCCGACGTGCGGGACCTGGGGTACCGGCTGTCGGGTTCGAGCGACCTGTACGCCTGGGGCGGGCGCCGCCCGTACGCCTCGGTCAACTTCGTCACCGCGCACGACGGCTTCACGCTGCGGGACCTCGTGTCGTACGGGCACAAGCACAACGAGGCCAACGGCGAGGACAACCGGGACGGCACGGACGACAACCGGTCCTGGAACTGCGGCGCCGAGGGCGAGACCGGCGACGAGGCGGTGAACGCGCTGCGCCGCCGCCAGATCCGCAACCTGCTGACCACGCTGCTGCTGTCCACGGGCGTGCCGATGCTCGTCGCGGGCGACGAGATGGGCCGTACGCAGGGCGGCAACAACAACGCCTACTGCCAGGACAACGAGACCGGCTGGGTGGACTGGTCGCTGCCGGACGAGCCGTGGGCGCGGGAGCTGCTCGCGCTGACCCGGAGGCTGCTGGCGCTGCGCCGGGCGCATCCGGTGCTGCGGCGCCGGGCGTTCTTCTCGGGCCGCCCGCAGCGCCCCGACGGGCTGCGGGACCTGGCGTGGTTCACGGCTCAGGCGGCGGAGATGACGGAGGGCGACTGGTACGCGCCGTCCCCGACGATCGCCTTCTACCTGTCGGGGCGGGACATCCCGGGACGCGACGAGCGCGGCCGGGCGGTCGTGGACGACAGCTTCCTGGTGGTCCTCCACGCGGGTGACGGGCCGATCGCGCACCGGCTGCCGGGGCCGCCGTGGGCGGAGGAGTACGAGCTGGTCGTCGACACCTCGCGGGAGGAGCAGGCGGAGGCGCCCGGCACGGTGTGCCGGGGCGGGGAGGCGGTGACGGTGCCGGCGAGGTCGGCGCTGCTGTGGCGGGTGGCCGGCTGAGGGGTGCCCGCCGGGGCGGCGGCGCGCNGGGGNGCGCGGGGGTGCGCGGGCGCGTACGGAAAGAGCGAGGAGCACGCGGGCGCGTACGGAAGCGGGCGCGTACGGAAGNNTTAGGTGTCGTCCGCAGCCCGGGGGGCGTGCGGGCGGGTGGGGAGGCGGGTGCCGGCGGGGACGCGCCCGGCGGAAAACCACGTGATCGATGTCAGCGGTGAACCCTAGGCTCGGTCCTGATGTCTGCCTCCGCCCTCACCCCCGCGCGTCCCTCCGTCCCCAAGCGCTCCGCCGTCCGCTCCCTGCTGCGGCTGTGGCCGTACCTGCGGCCGGTGCGCGCGCGGTTCCTCACCGCGGCGGTCGTCGCGGTGGTGGCGTCCTGCCTGGGGCTGGTCATCCCGCTGGTGCTGAAATGGATGGTGGACGGCCCCGTGGCCGACCGCGACCCGGACGGCGTGTGGCTGGGGGCGCTGGCCCTGCTGGCGCTCGGCGTGGCCGAGGCGCTGCTGTTCGGGTTCCGGCGCTGGCTGGTGGCGCGGCCGTCGACGAGGGTGGAGGCCGCCCTGCGCGCCGACCTGTACCGGCGGCTGCAGCGGCTGCCGGTGGCGTTCCACGACCGGTGGGCGTCGGGGCAGCTGCTGTCGCGCGGGACGACGGACCTGTCGCTGCTGCGGATGTTCCTCGTCTTCCCGCTGACGTTCCTGTTCGTCAACGGGGTCACGGTGCTCGCCGGTTTCGTGGTGCTGCTGTGGCAGGACTGGTCGCTGGGGCTGGTGCTGCTGCTGCCGGTGGTGCCGCTGGTGGCGGGCTGCTCGTGGTTCGAGACGCGGTACTCGAAGGTGGCGCGGCAGGCGCAGGACCAGGTGGGCGACCTGGCGACGCTGGTCGAGGAGAGCGTGCTCGGCATCCGCGTCGTGAAGGGCTTCGGGCGGCACCGCAGCCAGGCCCGGGCGTTCCGGGCGCTGGCGGAGCGGCTGCGCGGCACGGAGCTGCGCAAGGCGCGGCTGCTGGCGGGGATCTGGGCGTTCATCACGGCCGTCCCGGAGCTGGCCATCGGCGCCGCCCTGGTGCTGGGCACGGTGCAGGTGGCGGACGGGGACCTGTCGGCGGGGACGCTGGTGGCGTTCCTGTCGACGGCGCTGGCGCTGCGCTGGCCGGTGGAGTCGATCGGCTTCCTGCTCGCGATGAGCCAGGAGGCGGCGACCGCGACGGAGCGGTACTTCGAGGTGATGGACCAGGAGGAGGAGGCCGCGGACCGGCCGCCCGCGGCGACGGCCCCCGCGCGGGGCGCGCCGGACGGAGTGGTCTTCGAGGGCGTGGTCTTCCGCTACCCGGACGCCCCGGAGGACTCGCCGCCGGTGCTGCGCGGGGTGGACCTGCGGATCAGGCCGGGCGAGACCCTGGCGCTGGTGGGGACGACCGGCTCCGGCAAGACGACGCTGACGGCGCTGGTGCCCCGGCTGTACGAGCTGACGGAGGGCCGCATCCTGCTCGACGGCGAGGACGTCGCGGCGATGCCCCGGGAGCGGCTGCGGTCGCTGGTGGCCGTGGCGTTCGAGGACCCGACGCTGTTCTCCGCGAGCGTCCGGGAGAACGTGCTCATGGGCGCCGGCCCGGACGCCGGGGACGAGGAGCTGCGGCGGGCGCTGGACGTGGCGCAGGCCGGTTTCGTGGCGGACCTGCCGCAGGGGGCGGAGACCGAGGTGGGCGAGCAGGGCCTGAGCCTGTCCGGCGGGCAGCGGCAGCGGCTGGCGCTGGCCCGCGCGGTCGCCGGCAGGCCCCGGTTCCTCGTCCTGGACGACCCCCTGTCCGCGCTGGACGTGCACACGGAGGCGCTGGTGGAGGCCGCCCTGCGGGAGGTGCTGCGGGACACGACGGCGCTGGTCGTGGCGCACCGCCCCTCGACGGTGCTGCTCGCCGACCGGGTGGCGCTGCTGTCGGAGGGCAGGATCGCGGCGGTCGGGACGCACCAGGAGCTCCTGCGGACCAGCGCCGAGTACGCGTGGCTGATGTCGGGTGCGGCGGACGCGCCGGATGCGGAGGACGGGAAGCGATGACGGCTCAGGACCGGGCGCCGGGGAAGCGCGGTACCGCCCCCGGGAAGGAGGCGGCGGACGGGGCCGCGGCGGGCGACGGGCGGGATCCGTTCGACCGGGACGCGCTGCCCGTGCCGAAGGGCGCGACGGTCGCGCTGCTGCGGTCGCTGCTCGCGCCGCGGCGGGCGCGGGTGGCGCTGGCGGCGCTGCTGCTGCTCCTCCAGCAGGCGGCCGTGCAGGCGGGGCCGCTGCTCGTCGCGTACGCCATCGACCGCGCCGTGCCGGCGCTGCGCCAGGGCGACCACGGGCCGGTGGTCGCGGTGGCCGTCGGGTACGGGCTGTGCGCGCTGGGCGCGGGGCTGTTCCAGTACGGCTTCGTGGAGGCGTCGGCGCGGGTCAACCAGGACGTCCTGCTCGACCTGCGGGGCCGGATCTTCCGGCACGCGCAGGCGCTGAGCGTGGACTTCCACGAGCGGTACACGTCGGGGCGGCTGATCTCCCGGTCGACGACCGACGTGGAGTCGCTGCGGGAGCTGCTGGACGAAGGGCTCCAGGAGCTGGTCAACGTGGTGCTGTCGTTCGCCAGCATCTCGCTGGTCCTGCTGTGGCTGGACTGGGGCATCGGCGCGGTCGCGGTGGCGTCGTTCGTGCCGCTGTACCTGCTGGTGCGGGTGTACCGGCGGCGCGCGTCGGTGGCCTTCGGCGCGCGGTCCACGGCGATCGCGGCGGTCATCGTGAAGTTCGCGGAGACGATGAACGGCATCCGGCCGGTCCGGGCGTTCCGCCGGGAGCGGTCCAACGACGAGGTGTTCGCGTCCCTCAACCACCGCCACGAGCGGCGCAACGGCGACGCGATCCTGGAGATGGCCCGCTACGTGGTGGGCTCCCGGCTGGTGGCGAACACCGCCGTCGCCGGGATGGTGCTGTGGGGCGCCTACCGGGTGGCGGACGGCACGCTGGCGCTGGGCGTGCTGGCGGCGGCCGTGCTGTACGTGCGGCGGCTGTACGACCCGATCGACCGGCTGGGGATGTTCCTCAACGCGTACGAGTCGGCCGCCGCGTCCCTGGAGAAGATCGCCGGCCTGCTGGCGCAGCGCCCGACAGTGCCCGAGCCCGCGCCGGGGACGGCGCGGGAGCTGCCGCCCCGGCCGGACGGGGCGCCGGGCCGGGAGGTCGTGTTCGAGGGGGTGCGCTTCGCCTACCGGACGGGCGGCGAGGTGCTGCCGCGCTTCGACCTGGCGATCCCGGCGGGGCAGACGGTGGCCGTGGTCGGTTCGACGGGCGCGGGCAAGTCCACCCTGGCGAAGCTGCTGGCCCGCTTCTACGACCCCACCGAGGGGCGGGTCCTGCTCGACGGCGTGGACCTGCGCGAGCTGACCGTGCCGGAGCTGCGGCGCGGGGTGGTGATGGTGACGCAGGAGGCGTTCCTGTTCTCCGGGACGGTCGCGGAGAACATCGCGGTGGGCCGCCCGGACGCGACGCGGGAGGAGGTCGAGCGCGCCGCGAAGGCGATCGGCGCGCACGACTTCATCACGGCGCTCCCGGACGGGTACGACACCGACGTGCGCAAGCGCGGCGGGCGCATCTCGGCGGGCCAGCGGCAGCTGGTGGCGTTCGCCCGGGCGCTGCTCGCGGACCCGGGCGTGCTGATCCTGGACGAGGCGACCAGTTCGCTGGACGTCCCCGGGGAGCGGGCGGTGCAGCGGGCGATGGACACGGTGCTGCACGGCCGCACGGCGGTGGTGATCGCGCACCGGCTGTCCACGGTGGAGATCGCGGACCGGGTGCTGGTGATGGAGCGCGGCCGGATCGTGGAGGACGGGCCGCCCCGGCGGCTGATCGCCGGGGACGGCCGCTTCGCCGGCCTCCACCGGGCGTGGCGGGAGAGCCTGGTGGGGTGAGCCCGTCGCCGGCCGGGCGGCGGAAGCGGCGNA
>NZ_CP095474.1:460050-465743 GCF_023614315.1 Streptomyces sudanensis
GGCCNGGCGGTGCCGGGNGGTGAGGCCGGTGGGGGCGGGGCAGCCGGGCACGTCGTGACGGCGTGCCGGCCCGGCCGCGCACCCCTGCGACCACCCGGTCGACGGCACGTCAGACCGGCCGCGGACCCGCACGGCCGCCCCGGAAGCCCCGATCGACGACACGTCAGGCCGGGCCTCCGGCGGCGCGACCGGCACGCTCGGGGCCACCGGCACGGCCGGGGCCGCCGGTGGTGTCCGCCCTCCGGCGGCGCGGGCCGTGCGGCCCGGCTCTCCCGGCCCGTTCCCGTGCCGCTCGCGCCGCGGGAACGGGCGTGGCCGCTTTTCGGTCACGCGCCCGGCCGCCGGACGGCACCGGCCGGACACGGACAGGGCCGCCCCGACGCGGATGAACCGGACCGGGCGCGGGCCCCGGGGGCCGGGCGCGAACGAGCGCGGACCCGGCGCGGGCGGACCAGGCCCCGAAGTCGTACGGAGGCGTGCCGGCACCGTACGCGCGCCGGGTGCCATGGCAACTCCGGGTGGATGTCCGGTTAACGGACCGAAGTTTTCGGACAACGAACGGGATTCGGCCATTCTCTTGACGCGGTCCTGACATGAACACCTGTGCGGTGCCAGTCTTCCCCCCGGTTCACCGCATCTCGTTCCGCCGGCTCTGTTTGCACCACCCGGGACCCACCTCGCCCCGGCCCCCCTCGCAAAGGAGTTTCCGCGTGAGATCCACGCCTTCCCGCCGCGCGACCGCCACCGGCGCACTGGTCGCGGCCGCCGCCGTACTCGCCGTCGGCGTCCAGACCGGCTCCGCCACCGCCGACGACGCGTGGGGCACCTCGGCCCCCAAGCGCCAGGCCGCCGCGCAGGCCGACCCGGGCTCCCTGCCCGCCGACCTCACCCCCGCCCAGCGCGCCGCGCTCATCCGCGCCGCCGACGCCGACAAGGCCGCCAAGGCCAAGGAGCTCGGCCTCGGCGCCCAGGAGAAGCTCGTCGTCCGCGACGTGGTCCAGGACCGCGACGGCACGACCCACACCCGCTACGAGCGGACGTACGCCGGGCTCCCGGTCCTCGGCGGCGACCTCCTGGTCACCGAGAACCCGGCCGGCGCCACCGAGCGCGTCGCCAAGGCGTCCCGCGCGGAGCTGCGGAACGTCGACACGACCGCCGACGTGGCCCCGGCCGCGGCCGAGCGGCAGGCGCTCGCCGCCGCCCGCACGGAGGGCGCGAAGGCGCCGGAGGCGCAGCAGGCGCCCCGCAAGGTCGTCTGGCTCGCGGAGGGCAGGCCCGTCCTCGCCTACGAGACCGTCGTCGGCGGCCTCCAGCACGACGGCACGCCCAACGAGCTGCACGTCGTCACCGACGCCACCACCGGCGAGAAGCTGTACGAGTGGCAGGCCGTCCACAACGGCACCGGCAACACGATGTACAGCGGCCAGGTGAACCTCGGCAGCGCCCAGTCCGGCAGCTCGTACACGCTGACCGACACCGCGCGCGGCGGCCACAAGACGTACAACCTCAACCGCGGCTCCTCCGGCACCGGCACGCTCTTCTCCGGCGCCGACGACACCTGGGGCGACGGCACCCCGGCCAACCTGGAGACCGCCGGCGCCGACGCCCACTACGGCGCCGCGCTCACCTGGGACTACTACAAGAACGTGCACGGCCGCTCCGGCATCCGGGGCGACGGCGTCGCCGCGTACTCGCGCGTCCACTACGGCAACAACTACGTCAACGCCTTCTGGCAGGACAGCTGCTTCTGCATGACGTACGGCGACGGCGAGAACAACGCCAAGCCGCTCACCTCCATCGACGTGGCCGCCCACGAGATGACCCACGGCCTGACCTCCGCCACCGCCAAGCTGGTCTACAGCGGCGAGTCCGGCGGCCTGAACGAGGCGACCTCCGACATCCTCGCCGCCGCCGTGGAGTTCCACGCGAACAACACCAAGGACGTCGGCGACTACCTGATCGGCGAGAAGATCGACATCCGCGGCAACGGCACCCCGCTGCGCCACATGGACAAGCCGAGCAAGGACGGCTCGTCCAAGGACTACTGGTACTCGGGCATCGGCAGCGTCGACGTGCACTACTCGTCGGGCCCCGCGAACCACTGGTTCTACCTGCTCTCCGAGGGCAGCGGCGCCAAGACGATCAACGGTGTCGCCTACGACTCGCCGACCTCGGACGGGCTGCCCGTCACCGGCATCGGCCGCGACAAGGCCGCGCTGATCTGGTTCAAGGCGCTCACCACCAAGTTCACCAGCACCACCAACTACGCGGGCGCCCGCGCCGGCACGGTCGCCGTCGCCACCGAGCTGTACGGCGCGGGCAGCGCCGAGGTGAAGGCCGTCGAGAACGCCTGGGCCGGTGTCAACGTCGGCGCCCGTCCGGGCGGCGGCGACCCCGTCGGCAAGGTGTTCGAGAACACCGCGGACGTGAGCATCCCCGACGGGGGCACGGCCGTCACCTCCTCCGTCAACGTCACCGGCATCACGGGCAACGCGCCCTCCGCGCTGAAGGTGGGCGTGGACATCGTCCACACCTGGCGCGGCGACCTGGTCGTCGACCTGGTCGCCCCGGACGGCACCGCGTACCGGCTGAAGAACGCCAGCAGCGGCGACTCGGCCGACAACGTCAAGGAGACCTACACCGTCGACGCGTCCAGCGAGCTCGCCAACGGCACCTGGAAGCTCCGCGTCCAGGACACGGCCCGCTACGACAGCGGTTACATCAACTCCTTCAAGCTGACCTTCCCGTAGGCCGGCAGGCCGCACCGGCCGCACCGAGGCCGCCGCCCGCGAGGGCGGCGGCCTCACGCGTGCCCGGCCCGGCCGCGGGTCAGCGCAGCAGGACGCCCGCGCCCTGCGCCACCGACTCGGCCGGCAGCGCCACCAGCCCCAGGTCGGCGTTGTCCGCGAGGAGCCGGTGCGCCGGCAGGACGCGGACCGTGTAGCCGAACGACCCCGTGCGGTCCAGGGTCAGCGGGCCCTCGTACGTCCAGCACCCCTGCTGGTCCGGGCCGCTGCCGCCGCCCGCCGGCTTCAGCGGGAACGTCCGGGCGCCGGTCAGCGCGTCCCGGGTGTCCACCCGGCCGGCGACCGCCTGGACCTCCACGTCCTCCGGGGCCAGGCCGCCGAGGGCGACCCTGACCCGCAGGGCCAGCGTGGAGCCCAGTTCGGCGACCTCGCCGGTCTCGTCCGCCTCGACGTGGTCGACGGCCACGCCCGGCCAGGCCGCCCGCACCCGGGCCTTCCACGCGGCCAGCTCCCGCGCCGACTCCGGGTCCAGGGAGCGGTGGGCCCGCGCGGCCGGGGCGTACAGCCGCTCCACGTACTCCCGCACCATGCGCCCCGCCAGCACCTTCGGCCCCAGGGAGGTGAGGGTGCGGCGGACCATCCCGATCCACCGCTCGGGCAGCCCGTTCGCGCCCCGGTCGTAGAAGCGCGGCGCGACCCGCTGCTCGATCAGCTCGTACAGGGCGTGCGCCTCCAGGTCGTCGCGCCGGTCCTCGTCGGTGGTGGGGCCGTCCGCAGTGGGGATGGACCAGCCGAAGTCCGGGTGGTACCACTCGTCCCACCAGCCGTCCCGCACCGACAGGTTGAGGCAGCCGTTGAGGGCGGCCTTCATCCCGCTCGTCCCGCACGCCTCCAGGGGGCGCAGGGGGTTGTTCAGCCACACGTCGCAGCCGGGGTACAGCTTCTGCGCCATCGCCATGCCGTAGTCGGGCAGGAAGACGATGCGGTGGCGCACGCGCGGGTCATCGGCGAACCGGACCATCTCCCGCACCAGCCGCTTCCCGCCGTCGTCCGCCGGGTGGGCCTTCCCCGCGACGACGATCTGCACGGGCCGCGTGGGGTGCAGCAGCATCTCGCGCAACCGGTCGCGGTCGCGGAGCATCAGCGTCAGCCGCTTGTACGAGGGGACGCGGCGGGCGAAGCCGATGGTGAGGACGTCCGGGTCGAGGACCCCGTCGATCCAGCCCAGTTCGGCGGCGCCGGCGCCGCGCTCCCGCCAGGAGGCGTGCAGCCGGGCGCGCACCTCGTGGACCAGTTGCTCCCGCAGGACGCGGCGGAGTTCCCACAGCTCGGCGTCGCCGGCCTCCGCGACGGCGTCCCAGCGCTGCGAGCCGCCCACGCTGAGGGCGTCCTCGGCCCGGTGGGCGCCGATCCGCCGGGCCCCGAGCCGGAGCACCTCGGGCGCCACCCACGTGGGGGCGTGGACGCCGTTGGTGATGGAGGTGATCGGCACCTCCTCCGGGTCGAACCCCGGCCACAGGCCGGCGAACATCGAACGGCTGACGGCGCCGTGCAGGGTGGACACGCCGTTGGCCCGCTGGGCGAGGCGCAGCCCCATGACGGCCATGTTGAAGACGTCCGGGTCGCCGCCCGGGTACGTCTCCCGGCCCAGCTGCAGGACGCGGCCGGCGTCCACCTCGGGCAGTTCGGCGCCGGGCCCGAAGTGGCGGGCCACGAGGTCGCGGTCGAAGCGGTCGATGCCGGCGGGGACGGGCGTGTGGGTGGTGAACACGGTGCCCGCCCGCACGGCCTCCAGGGCGGCGTCGAAGTCGGTGCCGCGGTCGGTCAGCTCCCGGATGCGCTCCAGGCCCAGGAAGCCGGCGTGGCCCTCGTTGGTGTGGAACACCTCGGGGGCGGGGTGGCCGGTGAGGGCGCAGTACGCCCGTACGGCCCGGACACCCCCTATCCCCAGGAGCATCTCCTGCAGCAGCCGGTGCTCGCTGCCGCCGCCGTACAGCCGGTCGGTGACGTCCCGTTCGCCCGGGGCGTTCTCCTCGACGTCCGAGTCGAGCATGAGCAGCGGGACGCGGCCCACCTGCGCCACCCACACGTGCGCGTGGAGGGAGCGGCCCCCGGGCAGGGCGAGGGAGACCCGGACGGGGCCGCCGTCGGGGCGGCGCAGCAGGGTCAGGGGCATCTCGCCCGGGTCGAGGAGCGGGTAGTGCTCCTGCTGCCAGCCGTCGCGGGAGAGGGACTGGCGGAAGTAGCCGTGCCGGTAGAGCAGGCCGACGCCGACGAGGGGGACGCCGAGGTCGCTGGCGGCCTTGAGGTGGTCGCCGGCGAGGATGCCGAGGCCGCCGGAGTACTGCGGCAGGGCGGCGGTGACGCCGAACTCCGGCGAGAAGTACGCGACGGCCTCGGGCAGGCCGGCGCCGTCGCCCTCCTCGGCGGTCCGGTTCTGGTACCAGCGGCGGCCCCGCAGGTAGTCGTCGAGGTCGTCGGCGGCGGCGGTCAGCCGGCGCAGGAACCTGCGGTCCCTGGCCAGTTCGCCGAGCCGCGCCGCGGGCACGGCGCCGAGGAGCCGCACGGGGTCGCCGCCGGCCGCGCGCCACCCCTCGGGGTCGACGGCCTGGAACAGCTCGCGGGTCTCGGCGTGCCAGGACCAGCGCAGGTTGCGCGCGAGGTCGCCGAGGGGTCGCAGGGGGTCGGGCAGGACGGGGCGGACGGTGAATCGACGGATGGCCTTCACGTGTTCCACCTTCGCGGGGGAGATACGTACAGTGGCGGACGCACCACGGTATGCGCACGACGTCCTGACCAGACGGTAGTGCCCCGCCGCCGGGCGCGGCCACGGCGCACGGAGCGCGTGGCGCCCGGGGGCGCGCCCGGGGGCGTACGGGTGCCGAGGAGCGGGGCCCGCCCGCCGCCCCGCCGCCGGACCGCCCGCGGGACGGCGGCCGTCCGGGC
>NZ_CP095474.1:465748-471483 GCF_023614315.1 Streptomyces sudanensis
GGCCGCGAGGGCACGGCGTGCGCCCGGCGGCCCGCGGGCCGCCGGGCCCGACACTCCCGGCCGTGGTCCGGCCGCGGTTTTCCTCCGAACGGGGAGGGCCGTGGGCTGTCTGGCCCGATGCCGCCGCGGGCCGATAGGCGCAAAACCCCCCGATTGCCCCCCTGAGAGGTGTGGGAAGGCTCCCCCGGTGACCGCCCAGCCGAGTGAATCCGGAGAGGAGCGGTGATGCCCGCGCCGCGCCGTGCCGCAACAGAGCAGTTACAAAGAGCGATGTCTCGTACACAAACCCCAGGTGATGCTGTGAACGCGCTGATCGGTCGTATCCCCGTCCTGGACGTCTCCCCGCTCGTCGACTGCGGCAGAAGGCCCGCGAAGGCGGTGGTCGGCGAGACCTTCCAGGTGTCGGCCACGGTCTTCCGGGAGGGGCACGACGCGGTCGCCGCGGGCGTCGTCCTCACCGACCCGTCGGGGCGGCCGGGTCCGTTCACCCCGATGCGGGAGCTCGCGCCCGGCACGGACCGCTGGGGCGCCGACGTCACCCCCGACTGCGAGGGGCCGTGGACGTACCACGTGGAGGCGTGGAGCGACCCGGTCGCCACCTGGCGCCACGAGGCCGGCGTCAAGGTCCCCGCGGGCATCGACACCGAGCTGGTCCTGGCCGAGGGCGCCGCGCTGCACGAGCGGGCCGCGGACGGGGTCCCCAAGGACGAGGGCCGGGAGGCCGTCCTGGCGGCGGCGGACGCGCTGCGGGACGTGCGCCGCTCCCCCGCCGACCGGCTCGCCGCCGCGCTGGCCGGGCAGGTGCGAGAGGCCCTGGACCGCCACCCGCTGCGGGAACTGGTCACCGCCTCCAAGCCGCTGCCGCTGCTGGTGGAGCGGGAGCGGGCGCTGTACGGGTCGTGGTACGAGATGTTCCCGCGCTCCGAGGGCGCGTACCGCGACGAGGACGGCCGGCTGGTGTCGGGGACGTTCCGCACGGCGGCCGAGCGGCTTCCGGCGATCGCCGCGATGGGCTTCGACGTGGTGTACCTGCCGCCGATCCACCCGATCGGCACGACGCACCGCAAGGGCCCGAACAACTCCCTGACGGCCGGCCCCGACGACCCGGGGGTGCCGTGGGCGATCGGGTCGGCCGCCGGCGGGCACGACGCGGTCCACCCGGACCTGGGCACGCTGGAGGACTTCGACGCGTTCGTGGCGCGGGCGCGGGAGCTGCGCCTGGAGGTGGCGCTGGACTTCGCGCTCCAGTGCTCCCCGGACCACCCGTGGGTGCGCAGGCGCCCGGCGTGGTTCCGGCACCGGGCGGACGGCTCCATCGCGTACGCCGAGAACCCGCCGAAGAAGTACCAGGACATCTACCCGCTGGTGTTCGACGAGGACATGCGCGGCATCGTCCGCGAGACGGTGCGGGTGCTGCGGCACTGGATGGCGCACGGCGTGCGGATCTTCCGCGTGGACAACCCGCACACCAAGCCGGTGGTGTTCTGGCAGAAGGTCATCGCCGCCGTCAACCGCACCGATCCGGACGTGATCTTCCTGGCGGAGGCGTTCACCCGGCCGGCGATGATGCGCACGCTCGGCGCGATCGGCTTCCAGCAGTCGTACACGTACTTCACCTGGCGCAACACCAAGCAGGAGCTGACGGAGTACCTGACGGAGCTGTCCACGGAGACGGCCGCCTGCATGCGGCCGAACCTGTTCGTGAACACCCCCGACATTCTGCACGCGTACCTCCAGCACGGCGGGCGGCCCGCGTTCGAGGCGCGGGCGGTGCTCGCGGCCACGCTGTCGCCGACGTGGGGGATGTACGCCGGGTACGAGCTGTGCGAGAACACCCCGCTGCGGGAGGGCAGCGAGGAGTACCTCGACTCGGAGAAGTACCAGTTGCGGCCCCGCGACTGGGCGGCCGCCGAGCGGGAGGGCCGCAGCATCGCCCCGCTCGTCACCGCGCTCAACCGGCTGCGGCGCCGCCACCCGGCGCTGCGGCGGCTTCGGAACCTGCGCTTCCACCACGCCGACGACGACGCGGTCATCGCGTACAGCAAGCGGCAGGGGTCGGACGTGGTCCTGGTGGTCGTGAACCTGGACCCGCACCACACCCGGGAGGCGACGGTTTCGTTGGACATGCCGGAGCTCGGCCTGGACTGGCACGAGACCGTGCCGGTGCGCGACGAGCTCACCGGCGAGACCTATCACTGGGGCAGGGCCAACTACGTGCGCCTGGAACCGGGCGTCAGGCCCGCGCACGTGCTCGTGGTGTGCCGCGGGTCGGGGGGTCTTCCCCCCGGCCGGCACGACTCGGCCCTGCGACCGTCTCCCCCGATCGGAGGGTCACCCACATCATGACCGTGAACGAGCCCGTCCACGACACGTTCGAGGACACCCCCGCCAAGGACCGGGATCCCGACTGGTTCAAGCGGGCCGTGTTCTACGAGGTGCTGGTCCGCTCCTTCCAGGACAGCAACGGCGACGGCATCGGCGATCTGCGGGGCCTCACGGCCAAGCTGGACTACCTGCAGTGGCTGGGGGTCGACTGCCTCTGGCTGCCTCCCTTCTTCAAGTCGCCGCTGCGCGACGGCGGTTACGACGTGTCCGACTACACGGCGGTGCTGCCGGACTTCGGCGACCTGGCGGACTTCGTCGAGTTCGTGGACGCCGCGCACCAGCGCGGCATGCGGGTGATCATCGACTTCGTGATGAACCACACCAGCGACCAGCACCCGTGGTTCCAGGAGTCCCGCGCCCATCCGGACGGCCCGTACGGCGACTACTACGTCTGGGCCGACGACGACAAGCAGTTCCAGGACGCCCGGATCATCTTCGTCGACACCGAGACGTCCAACTGGACCTTCGACCCGGTGCGCAAGCAGTACTACTGGCACCGGTTCTTCTCCCACCAGCCGGACCTCAACTACGAGAACCCGGCCGTCCAGCAGGAGATCCTCTCCGCGCTGCGGTTCTGGCTGGACCTGGGCATCGACGGCTTCCGCCTCGACGCCGTGCCGTACCTCTACCAGGAGGAGGGCACCAACTGCGAGAACCTGCCGGCGACCCACGCCTTCCTCAAGCGGGTCCGCAGGGAGATCGACGCCGCCTACCCGGACACGGTGCTGCTGGCCGAGGCGAACCAGTGGCCGGAGGACGTCGTCGACTACTTCGGCGACTTCGCGGGCGGCGGCGACGAGTGCCACATGGCGTTCCACTTCCCGGTGATGCCGCGGATCTTCATGGCGGTCCGCCGCGAGTCCCGCTACCCGGTCTCCGAGGTCCTGGCCAAGACCCCGGCGATCCCGGCGGGCTGCCAGTGGGGGATCTTCCTGCGCAACCACGACGAGCTGACCCTGGAGATGGTCACCGACGAGGAGCGCGACTACATGTACGCGGAGTACGCCAAGGACCCGCGGATGCGCGCCAACATCGGCATCCGGCGGCGGCTCGCCCCGCTGCTGGACAACGACCGCAACCAGATCGAGCTGTTCACCGCCCTGCTGCTGTCCCTGCCGGGGTCGCCGATCCTCTACTACGGCGACGAGATCGGGATGGGCGACAACATCTGGCTGGGCGACCGCGACGGCGTCCGCACCCCGATGCAGTGGACGCCCGACCGCAACGCGGGCTTCTCCTCCTGCGACCCGGGCCGGCTGTACCTGCCGACCATCATGGACCCGGTCTACGGCTACCAGGTGACGAACGTGGAGGCGTCGATGGCGTCCCCGTCGTCGCTGCTGCACTGGACGCGCCGGATGATCGAGATCCGCAAGCAGAACCCGGCCTTCGGGCTCGGCTCGTACACCGAGCTGCCGTCGTCGAATCCGGCCGTCCTCGCCTTCCTCCGCGAGTACGGCGACGACCTGGTGATGTGCGTGCACAACTTCTCGCGCTTCCCGCAGCCGACCGAGCTGGACCTGCGGCGGTTCGCCGAGTACCACCCGGTGGAGCTCATCGGCGGGGTCCGCTTCCCCGCCGTCGGCGAGCTGCCCTACCTGCTGACCCTCGCCGGGCACGGCTTCTACTGGTTCCGGCTGCGCAGGGACGCGGTGCTCCCCGCGAGAGCCGCCGCGGGCGCGGCCGGGAACGCGGCCGGGAACGCGGGCGCGGCGGCGCGCCGCTGACGGCTCGTCTTCGCCCCTCGGGCGCCCGCGTGCCGGGGCGGGGCGTTTCCCCCGCCCCGCCCGGGGCACTGTCCCCGTCATACGTCGATTCGGGTCATAAGGGCCATCCCCGCCCCGACACGTCCCGCACAACCGGACAGCTCACGCCGATTCCGGGACACTCTGCACATTCCGTGCACTCCGTGGTACCCGGGGAAAGGACGCGCTGCCATGTCGGAGACCGCATCCACCGCCCGGGCACCCGCCGCCCTGCTGCCGTCGCTGGCGCCCCTGCTCCACGAATGGCTGCCGCGCAGAAGGTGGTTCGCCGGGAAGGGGGAGCCGGTCACCGGCTTCGCCCTCGTGTCGGCCACCGAACTCCTCCCGCCCGGCACCGCCGGACCCGGCCTGCTGCACCTGCTCGTCCGCGTCCGGCAGCCCGGCACCGCCCCGCCCGGCGACTGCTACCAGCTGCTGCTGGGCGTGTGCGACACGCTGCCGCCCCGGCTCGCCCCCGCCCTGGTCGGCCGCGCCACCCGGGGCCCGCTGGCGGGGCGCACCGTCTACGAGGCGCTCCAGGACCCGCGGCTCGCCGCGCTGCTCCTGGAGCGCCTGCGCTCGCCCGGCGCGATCGGCCCGCTGGGCTTCCACCGCGCGGCGGCCGTCCCCGCCGGGCTGCCCCCGCGCGTCCTGGACGCCGAGCAGTCGAACACCTCGCTCGTCTACGGCGACGCGTACATCCTGAAGGTCTTCCGGCGGATCCACCCGGGCGTCAACCCGGACCTGGAGCTGCCGCTGGCCCTCGCCCGCGCCGGCTGCTCCCGGGTCCCGGCGCCCGTCGCCTGGTACGAGACGGGGACCGGCCCGGACGGCGCGACGCTGGGCGTGCTCCAGCCGTACCTGAGCGGCTCGCGGGACGGCTGGCGGCTCGCCCTCGACGCGCTGGCCGCCGGCCGGGACTTCCTCGCGGAGGCGCACGCCCTGGGCCGGGCCACCGCCGAGGTGCACACCGCCCTGGCCCGGGCGCTGCCCGCGGCGGCGCTCACCCGGAGCCAGGCGCGGGACCTGGCCGCCGCGATGGGCCGCCGCCTGGACGCCGCGGCCGAGGCGGTGCCCGCGCTCGGGCCGTACGCCTCCGGGCTGCGCCGCGCCTTCGATGCGGTCGCCGCGCTCGCCGGGAACGGCCGCGCCTGGCACGCCCAGCGGGTCCACGGCGACCTGCACCTGGGGCAGGCGCTGCGCACCCCGGACGGCGAGTGGGCGGTGATCGACTTCGAGGGGGAGCCCGCGAAGCCGCTCGCCGAGCGCCGCCGCCCGCAACCGCCGGTGCAGGACGTCGCGGGCATACTGCGCTCCTTCGACTACGCCGCCCACGCGCACCGGCCGCGGCACCCGGCCTGGGCGGAGCGCTGCCGCGACGCGTACTGCTCCGGCTACGCGGAGGCGTCCGGCCGCGACCCGCGCGCCGAGGCGGCGCTGCTGCGCGCCTACGAGACGGACAAGGCGGTGTACGAGGTCCTCTACGAGGCCCGGCACCGCCCCGACTGGCTGCACGTGCCGATGGCCGCCGTCCGCCGCCTGGCCGCGGACACCGGCGCGGACCCGGGCACGGGCGCCCTCCCCCCNCGCCGGGCGCGCCCGCCT
>NZ_CP095474.1:471533-471697 GCF_023614315.1 Streptomyces sudanensis
CCCGTCCGAGGAGGACGTCTCCCGTGACTGCCCGCCGTCCGACCCGCAAACCGCCCACGAGGACCGCCCAGCCGGTCACCNCCACCCTGGAGACCCCCGCCCCGGCCGCGCCGGCCGCCCCGGAGGGGGCCGCCGCCCGCACCGCCGGGGCGGGNGNNNTCNCC
>NZ_CP095474.1:471776-523577 GCF_023614315.1 Streptomyces sudanensis
CGCCGGGGGCGCCCGGGAGGAGCCGGCCGCCCGGACCGCGGCGGGCGCGGGAGCGGGAGCGGCGGGCGCGGGAGCCCCGTCCGCCACCGCGCCGCCCCGCCCCCGGAAGGGGAACGACGGGGTGCCGCCGCACCCCCTAGCGGGCGCCGACCGGGCACGGCTGCTCGTCGGCGAGCACCACGACCCGCACGGGCTGCTGGGCGCCCACCCGGTACCGGAGGGGATCGCGTTCCGGGCGCTGCGCCCGCACGCCCGGGGGGTCGCCGTCCTCCTCCCCGACGGGGCCCGGCACGCGCTGCACGACGACGGGGACGGCCTGTTCTCGGGCGTCCTGCCGCTGCCCGGGGTGCCGGACGGCTACCGGCTGCTCGTGTCGTACGACGGGGCCGAGCTGGACGTCCACGACCCGTACCGGTTCCTGCCCGCGCTGGGCGAGCTGGACCTGCACCTGATCCGGGAGGGCCGGCACGAGGAGCTGTGGACGGCGCTCGGCGCCCATGTGACGACCCACCAGGGCGTGACCGGCACCCGCTTCACGGTGTGGGCGCCCAACGCCCGCGGGGTGCGGCTCGCCGGGGACTGGACGTTCTGGGACGGCACCGGCCTGCCGATGCGGTCGCTGGGCGCCAGCGGGGTGTGGGAGCTGTTCGTGCCCGGCGTCGGCGAGGGCACGCTGTACAAGTTCGAGGTGGTCGGCCCGGACGGGCACCGCTCGCTGCGCGCCGACCCGATGGCGCGGCGCACCCAGTGCCCGCCGGAGACCGCCTCCGTCGTCACCGCCTCGCACCACGAGTGGCGGGACGGGGAGTGGATGGCCCGCCGGGGCGAACGCCCGGTCCACGAGGCGCCGTTCTCCGTGTACGAGGTGCACCTGCCGTCGTGGCGGCCCGGGTTGTCGTACCGCGAGCTGGCCGAGGCGCTGCCGGCGTACGTGAAGGACCTCGGGTTCACCCACGTGGAGCTGATGCCGGTCGCCGAGCACCCCTACAGCCCGTCGTGGGGCTACCAGGTCACCTCGTACTACGCGCCGACGGCCCGGCTGGGGACGCCGGACGACTTCAGGTACCTGGTGGACCGGCTGCACCAGGAGGGCATCGGCGTCCTCGTCGACTGGGTCCCGGCGCACTTCCCCAAGGACGACTGGGCGCTGGCCCGCTTCGACGGGACCCCGCTGTACGAGCACCCCGACCCGCGCCGCGCCGAGCACCCCGACTGGGGGACGCTGGAGTTCGACTACGGGCGCACCGAGGTGCGCAACTTCCTGGTGGCGAACGCCGTGTACTGGTGCGAGGAGTTCCACATCGACGGCCTGCGGGTCGACGCGGTCGCCTCGATGCTGTACCTGGACTACTCCCGCGAGCACGGCGAATGGGTGCCCAACGAGCACGGCGGGCGGGAGAACTTCGACGCGGTCCGCTTCCTGCAGGAGATGAACGCGACCGTCTACCGCCGCTGCCCCGGCGTGGTGACGGTCGCCGAGGAGTCCACCGCCTGGGAGGGCGTGACCCGCCCCACCGACCAGGGCGGCCTCGGTTTCGGCCTGAAGTGGAACATGGGCTGGATGCACGACTCGCTGGTGTACGTCTCCAAGGAGCCGGTGCACCGCAAGTACCACCACAATGAGATGACGTTCTCGATGGTGTACGCCTACAGCGAGAACTACGTGCTGCCGATCTCCCACGACGAGGTGGTGCACGGCAAGCAGGCGCTGGTGTCGAAGATGCCGGGCGACTGGTGGCAGCGGCGCGCCAACCACCGCGCGTACCTGGGCTTCATGTGGGCCCATCCGGGCAAGCAGCTGCTGTTCATGGGGCAGGAGTTCGCGCAGGGCGCCGAGTGGTCGGAGGAGCACGGGCCGGAGTGGTGGCTGCTGGCCGACGACTACCACTCGGCGGGCGACCACCGGGGCGTGCGGGACCTGGTGCGCGACCTGAACGCGCTCTACACGGCGACCCCCGCGCTGTGGGAGCGGGACACCGCCCCGGAGGGCTTCCGGTGGGCGCTGGGCGACGCCGCCGACGACAACGTGTTCGCCTTCGTGCGGTACGACGCGCTGGGCTCCCCGCTGCTGGCGGTGAGCAACTTCTCCCCCGTGGTGCGGCACGACTACCGGCTGTGGGCGCCGGAGTCCGTACCGGCCTGGGTGGAGGTCCTCAACACGGACGCCGCGCGGTACGGCGGCGGCGGCGTCCGCAACGAGGGCCCGCTGAAGCGCGGGGCCGACGGCATCCGCATGACGCTGCCGCCGCTGGCGACGGTCTGGCTCAGGCCCGCCTGAGCCGTACGGGCCCGGGGTCCCGGGCCGCGCGGGCCGGCGCCCCGGCGGGCCGGCGCCGGGCGGCCNGCCGGGGCCGCGTCGGGGTCACGCCCGGGAGGGCTCCCCCGTCCCGGCGGGCCGGTCCGGGGTGCCGGCGCCCGGAGTGCCGCCCGGGTGCCGGCGGCGTCCAGTGTGNGNGAACCGTCCGGGGCGGGGGTGCCGTCCGGCGGGGCCGTCTCGTCGAACGGCGCCCGGCCGGCGAGGACCTCCGCCGCGCGCTCCCGGTCGAACTCCTTCGTCCAGGTGCCGATCAGCACGGTCGCGACCGCGTTGCCCGCGAAGTTGGTCAGGGCCCGCGCCTCGCTCATGAACCGGTCGATGCCGACGATCAGGCCCACGCCGTCGACGAGCGCCGGCTTGTGCGACTGGAGGCCGCCCGCGAGGGTCGCGAGCCCGGCGCCGGTGACGCCGGCCGCGCCCTTCGACGCGACGACCATGAAGACCAGGAGCGAGACCTGCTCACCGACCGCCAGCGGCTGCCCCAGCGCCTCGGCGGCGAACAGCGAGGCCATCGTCAGGTAGATGGCGGTGCCGTCCAGGTTGAAGGAGTAGCCGGTCGGCACGGTGATGCCGACGACCGGCCGGCTGACGCCCAGGTGCTCCATCTTCGCGATCAGCCGGGGCAGCGCCGACTCGGACGACGAGGTGGACAGGATCAGCAGGAACTCCCGCGCCAGGTACCGCAGCAGCGCGAGCACGCCGATCCCCGCCACCAGCCGCAGCAGCGCGCCGAGGACGACGAGGACGAAGACCAGGCAGGTGGCGTAGAAGCCGAGCATGAGGACGGCGAGCGACTTCAGCGCGTCCACGCCGGTCGAGCCGACCACCGCGGCGATCGCGCCGAACGCGCCGACCGGCGCCACCCACATGATCATCGCCAGGATCCGGAAGACCAGCCGCTGCAGGTGGCCGACGCCGCGCAGCACCGGCTCGCCCGCCGCGCCCATCGCCTGCAGCGCGAAGCCCGTGAGCAGGGCGACCAGCAGCGTCTGGAGCACCTCGCCCTCGGTGAACGCCGACACCAGGGTCTCGGGGACGATCCCCAGGAGGAAGTCGGCGGTGCCCCCGCCCGCCCCCTCGGCGTGCCGCTCGCCCGCCGCGCGGGCCTCGTCGGTGACGCGCAGTCCGGCGCCGGGCTCCAGCAGGTTGCCGACGACCAGGCCGATCGCGAGGGCGACGGTGGACATGGCCGTGAAGTAGGCGAGGGCCAGGCCGCCGACGGCGCCCACCTTCGCGGCCCTGCGCACCGAGCCCACACCCAGCACGATCGTGCAGAAGATCACCGGCGAGATCATCATCGTGATGAGGTCGACGAAGCCGGTGCCCAGCGGCTTGAGGTCCTGTGCGAAGCCCGGTGCGGCGAGGCCCAGGGCGACGCCGAGCGCGACCGCCGCGACGACGGCCGGGTAGAGCCAGTGGGTCCGTTCGCGCCGTGCGGTCACGGGTCCTCCTTCGACGAGTGCGCTGCGCGTCCCGGTGGGTCCCCGCCACCATCCCCCACGACCGCGCTCCCGGGCAGCGCCGCGTGCGCTCCGCCCGCGCGTTTTCGGACGGTCCGGGCCGCCGCGCCCGCCCTCCCGGCGCCGGGGCCCCGGAGGGACGCCGGGGCCCCGGCCCCGGTCTCAGAAGACGGACTCCGCCTCCAGCATCCGGCCCTCCGGCACCGTCTTCAGCCGGGTCGTCGCGTCGGCGAGCGGCGCCGTCGTGACGGCCGTCCCCCGCAGCGCCGTCATCCTCCCGAAGTCGCCCCGGTGCGCGGCCTCCACCGCGTGCCAGCCGAAGCGGGTCGCGAGCACCCGGTCGTACGCGGTCGGCGTGCCCCCGCGCTGGACGTGGCCGAGGATCACGGGCCGGGCCTCCTTGCCGAGGCGCTTCTCCAGTTCCGCGGCGAGCCGGGTGCCGATGCCCGTGAAGCGCTCGTGCCCGTACTGGTCGATCTCGCCCTTGCGGTACTCCATGGAGCCCTCCGCCGGGCGCGCCCCCTCCGCGACGCAGATCACCGCGAACTTCTTGCCGCGCGCGAACCGCTCCTCGACCATCTTGACCAGGTCGTCCACCTGGAAGGGCCGCTCCGGCAGGCAGATGCCGTGGGCGCCGCCCGCCATGCCGGACTCCAGGGCGATCCACCCGGCGTGACGCCCCATCACCTCGACCACCATCACGCGCTGGTGCGACTCGGCGGTGGTCTTCAGGCGGTCCATGGCCTCGGTGGCGACCATCACCGCCGTGTCGAAGCCGAAGGTGCGGTCCGTGGACGAGATGTCGTTGTCGATGGTCTTGGGGACGCCGACCACCGGCATGCCCGCGTCGGACAGCATGCGGGCCGCCGTCAGCGTCCCCTCGCCGCCGATCGGGATGAGCACGTCGAGGCCGTACCGGCGCTGCAGCTCGCCGCAGTTCTCGGCGGCCTCCCGCAACCGGGAGCGCTCCAGCCGGGCCGAGCCGAGGATGGTGCCGCCGCGGGCGAGGATGCCGCTGACGGCGTTCAGGTCCAGTGGCCGGTAGTGGCCGTCGAGGAGGCCCTTGAACCCGTCCTCGAAGCCGATGACCTCGTCCCCGTGGCCGGTGAGCGCGCGGTGCACGACCGAGCGGATCACGGCGTTCAGGCCGGGGCAGTCGCCGCCTGCGGTGAGGACTCCGATGCGCATCGTGCTGTCTCTCCTGCTCGGTAGGGAGTCGCCGTGCCGTATGGGGATCACCCGAATTGTCCCATGTGCCGCACGCTCCCCGCCCGACCGGCACTCGGGCGGGGAGCCCGCGCGAAGGCCCCCGGAGCGGGCCGGGAACCCCTCGCGGCCCCCGGTGTCCCAGGTCACACCCGGCAGGCGCGGTACTTACCCGCACAGGTACTGTCAAGAGGGGAAGGCTGTCCCTCCAGAGGTGTTTTTTCGCCGATACGGAGTACCAGTCGAACACTCCTTTGACGGAGGGGAGACCACGGCGTGACGCGCAGCGTGTACGTGACCGGGATCGAGCGCGGGGACGGCCGCCAGGTCGTCGAGCTGGGGGTGATGGAGCTCCTCACGCGCCAGGTGGACCGGGTGGGGGTGTTCCGCCCGCTGGTGCACGACGGGCCGGACCGCCTGTTCGACCTGCTGCGGGCCCGGTACCGGCTGCCGCAGGACCCGGCGACGGCGTACGGGACGGACTACGCGCGGGCGGCGGCGCTCCAGGCCGAGCAGGGCACCGACGCGCTCGTCGCGCACCTGGTGGACCGGTTCCACGCGGTGACGCGCGAGTACGACGTCGTCCTCGTCCTCGGCACGGACTTCGCCGCGACGCAGCTCCCCGACGAGCTGGCGCTCAACGCGCGCCTGGCCAACGAGTTCGGCGCCTCCGTCATCCCCGTCGTCGGCGCCAAGGGCCGGCCCGCCGACGCGGTGCGCGCCGAGGCCCGCAACGCGTTCCGCGCGTACGCCGGGCTGGGCTGCGACGTCCTGGCGATGGCCGTGAACCGGGTCGCGGCCGAGGACCGGGACGCGATAGCCGAACGGCTCGCGGCCCGCCTCCCCGTCCCCTGCTACGTCCTGCCCGACCAGCCGGCGCTGTCCGCCCCGACGGTCGCGCAGATCGCCCACGCGCTGGGCGCCCGCGTCGTGCTCGGCGACGACTCGGGGCTGGCGCGCGACGCCCTGGACTTCGTCTTCGGCGGCGCGACGCTGCCGAACTTCCTCAACGCCCTGACCCCCGGCTGCCTGGTCGTCACCCCCGGCGACCGCGCCGACCTGGTGGTGGGCGCGCTGGCCGCGCACTCGGCCGGCACGCCGCCCATCGCGGGCGTCCTGCTCACCCTGAACGAGCAGCCCGGCGACGAGGTCCTCGCCCTCGCCTCCCGCCTGGCCCCCGGCACGCCGGTGATCGCGGTCAGCGGCAACAGCTTCCCCACCGCGCAGGAGCTGTTCGCGCTGGAGGGCCGGATGACCGCGGGCACCCCGCGCAAGGCGGAGACCGCGCTGGGCCTGTTCGAGCGGCACGTCGACACGGCCGACCTGCTGAAGCGGATGTCCGTGGCACGCAGCGGCCGCGTCACCCCGATGATGTTCGAGCACGAGCTGCTGGAGCAGGCCCGCGCCGACCGCCGCCGGGTGGTCCTGCCGGAGGGCGCGGAGGAGCGGGTGCTGCGCGCCGCCGACGTGCTGATCCGCCGCGACGTGTGCGACCTGACGCTGCTCGGCGACCCGGACGTGATCCGCAAGAAGGCCGCCGACCTGGGCGTGGACCTGTCCGCCGCGCAGCTCGTCGACCCGGTGGCGTCCGAGCTGCGGCAGCGTTTCGCCGAGCGGTACGCGGCGCTGCGGGCCCACAGGGGCGTCTCGGTGGAGCTGGCGTACGACATCGTGTCGGACGTCAACTACTTCGGCACGCTGATGGTGCAGGAGGGCCTGGCGGACGGCATGGTGTCGGGGTCGGTGCACTCGACGGCGGCGACGATCCGGCCCGCGTTCGAGATCATCAAGACCAAGCCGGACGCCTCCATCGTGTCGTCGGTGTTCTTCATGTGCCTGGCCGACGAGGTGCTCGTGTACGGCGACTGCGCGGTCAACCCGGACCCGGACGCCGAGCAGCTCGCCGACATCGCCGTCCAGTCGGCCGCCACGGCCGCCCGGTTCGGCGTGGAGCCGCGGATCGCGATGCTGTCGTACTCCACCGGCACGTCGGGGTCGGGCGCGGACGTGGACAAGGTGCGGGAGGCGACGAAGCTGGTCCGCGCGGCGCACCCGGAGCTGAGCGTCGAGGGCCCGATCCAGTACGACGCCGCCGTGGAGCCGTCCGTCGCGGCGACCAAGCTGCCCGGGTCGGAGGTGGCGGGCCGGGCCACCGTGCTGGTCTTCCCCGACCTGAACACGGGCAACAACACCTACAAGGCGGTGCAGCGCTCGGCGGGCGCCGTGGCCGTGGGCCCGGTGCTGCAGGGCCTGCGCAAGCCGGTGAACGACCTGTCGCGCGGCGCGCTCGTCAGCGACATCGTGAACACGGTGGCCATCACCGCCATCCAGGCGCAGGCCGCGCCGCGCGGCCCCGCGTGACGCGCCCGCTCCCCCGACCCGCTCCGTCCGCCCACCCCGTCCGTCCGTCCGGCGACAGAAAGCACCGCATCCGTGACCAGCGCGACCCGCGTCCTCGTCCTGAACTCCGGCTCCTCGTCGGTGAAGTACCAGCTGCTCGACATGCGGGACGGCTCCCGCCTCGCCGTCGGCCTCGTGGAGCGGATCGGCGAGGACGCCGCGCGCCTGGTCCACACGCCGGCGGGGGGCGAGCGGCGCGAGCGCACCGCCCCGGTGCCCGGTCACGAGGCGGCGCTGCGGGCGGTCGCCGGGGAGCTGGCCGCGGACGGCCTGGGCCTGGACTCGCCGGAGCTGGCGGCGATCGGCCACCGGGTCGTCCACGGCGGCCTGCGGTTCACCGAGCCGACGGTGGTCACCGACGAGGTGCTGGCGGAGGTGGAGCGGCTGGTCCCGGTCGCCCCGCTGCACAACCCGGCGAACATCGCGGGTATCCGCACGGCGCGGGCGCTGCGCCCGGACCTGCCGCAGGTGGCGGTCTTCGACACGGCGTTCCACACGACGATGCCGGAGTACGCCGCCCGGTACGCGATCGACACGGAGACCGCCGACGCGCACCGCATCCGCCGCTACGGCTTCCACGGCACCTCCCACGCCTACGTCTCCCGGGAGACGGCGCGGCTGCTGGGCCGGGACCCGTCCGAGGTGAACGTGATCGTGCTGCACCTGGGCAACGGCGCGTCCGCCTCGGCGGTGGCCGGCGGGCGCTGCGTGGACACCTCGATGGGCCTGACGCCGCTGGAGGGCCTGGTGATGGGTACGCGCTCCGGTGACGTCGACCCGGCGGTCACGTTCCACCTGCGGCGGGTGGCCGGGATGTCGGTCGACGAGGTGGACGAGCTGCTGAACAGGAGGAGCGGCCTGGTGGGACTGTGCGGCGACAACGACATGCGGGAGATCCGCCGCAGGATCGACGAGGGCGACGAGCGGGCCCGGCTCGCGTTCGACGTCTACGTCCACCGGCTGAAGAAGTACGTCGGGGCGTACTACGCGGTGCTCGGCCGGGTGGACGCGGTGGCGTTCACGGCGGGTGTCGGCGAGAACGCGGCCCCGGTGCGGGAGGCCGCCGTGGCGGGCCTGGAGGGGCTGGGCCTGGCGGTGGACCCCGGCCTCAACGCCGTGCGGTCCGGGGAGGCGCGCCTGATCTCGCCCGCGGACGCGCGGGTGGCGGTCGCGGTGGTCCCGACCGACGAGGAGCTGGAGATCGCCCGGCAGGCCTACTCACTGGTGGGCGGCTGACACCGGAAGGGCGGTGCCGCCGTCCCGGCCGGGAGCCCGGCCCGGTGGCACCGCACCCCGTATATCCCGCCGTTCGGGATATTTCGTACAGAGACCAACGGATAGGATCCGCCTCATGCGCCGTTCCAAGATCGTCTGCACGCTGGGCCCCGCCGTCGACTCCTACGAGCAGCTCAAAGCGCTCATCGAGGCCGGCATGAACGTGGCCCGCTTCAACATGAGCCATGGAAGCCACACCGAGCACGAGGAGCGGTACCACCGCCTCCGCAGGGCCTCCGAGGACACCGGCCGCGCCGTCGGCGTGCTCGCCGACCTCCAAGGCCCGAAGATCCGGCTGGAGACCTTCGCCGACGGCCCGGTGGAGCTGGTCCGCGGGGACGAGTTCACCATCACCACCGAGGACGTCCCCGGCGACAGGACGATCTGCGGCACCACGTACAAGGGCCTCCCCGGCGACGTCGACCAGGGCGACCAGATCCTGATCAACGACGGCAACGTCGAGCTGAGGGTGCTGGAGGTGGACGGCGTCCGGGTGCGCACGATCGTCGTCGAGGGCGGCGTGGTCTCGGACCACAAGGGGATCAACCTGCCGGGTGCGGCGGTGAACGTGCCGGCGCTCTCCGGCAAGGACGTGGAGGACCTGCGCTTCGCGCTGCGGATGGGCTGCGACATGGTCGCGCTCTCCTTCGTGCGCGACGCCGACGACGTCAAGGACGTCCACCGGGTGATGGACGAGGTGGGCCGCCGGGTCCCGGTCATCGCCAAGGTGGAGAAGCCGCAGGCCGTGGCCAACATGCAGGACGTCGTGATGGCGTTCGACGGGGTGATGGTGGCGCGCGGCGACCTGGCCGTCGAGTACCCGCTGGAACGGGTCCCGATGGTGCAGAAGCGGCTCGTCGAGCTGTGCCGCCGCAACGCCAAGCCGGTGATCGTCGCGACCCAGATGATGGAGTCGATGATCACCAACTCGCGCCCCACGCGCGCCGAGGCGTCCGACGTGGCGAACGCGATCCTGGACGGCGCCGACGCGGTCATGCTGTCCGCGGAGTCGTCGGTGGGGGCGTACCCGATCGAGACGGTCAGGACGATGTCGAAGATCGTCGTGGCGGCGGAGGAGGAGCTGCTCTCCAAGGGCCTCCAGCCGCTGGTCCCCGGCAAGAAGCCGCGCACCCAGGGCGGCTCGGTGGCCCGCGCGGCCGCGGAGATCGCGGACTTCCTGCACGGCAAGGCGCTGATCGCCTTCACCAAGTCCGGCGACACGGCGCGCCGGCTGTCCCGCTACCGCGCGGCGCAGCCGATCCTGGCGTTCACCACCGAGGTGTCCACCTGCAACCAGCTCACGCTGAGCTGGGGCGTCGAGTCGTACGTCGTGCCCCACGTCGACAACACCGACGCGATGGTGGACCTGGTCGACGCGGAGCTCCTGAAGCTCCAGCGCTACCACCCGGGCGACATCATGATCATCACCGCCGGCTCCCCGCCCGGCGTCCCCGGCACCACCAACATGGTCCGCGTGCACCACCTGGGCGGCGGCGAGAGGGACTGACGCCGCCCCGTACGGCGGCGGGGCGGCGCCCCGGTGCTCCGGGGCGCCGCCCCCGCCGCGGTGTCAGCCCTCGACGTGGTTGCGCAGGCCCGGCACGGTGAGGGTGCCGCCGAACTGGGCCGCCTGGGTGACCTCCACCCGGGTGAAGAAGGCGAAGGGGACGTCCAGCGGGGGCGGGGTCCGGGGGCTGAACGTGATCGGGACGATGCCGAAGAGGTCGCCCTTCAGCTCCTCCGTGTACATCGTCACCGTGCCGCCGCGGATCGTGGACGTCGAACCCGGCCGCGAGGAGACGTGGCCCGTGCGGCCCGCGCTGTGGACGGTGATCTGGTGCAGGTCCTTGATGTCCACCTCGGACGCGGTGAACTTCAGGACCTTCTTGAGCGTGCCGCTGCCCGTCCGGACCTCGACGATGCCGTGGTACTTCAGCCCGCGCAGCGTGAGCCGGGTGCTCTCCAGCCGCCACGGCTCGTCCGCCACGTGCGGGATGCCGGTCTCCGGTTCGGCCTCCGCGAGCGCCCGCGGGTCCGGGGTCGGGCACGGGAAGCGGGGCTTGGCGCCGTCCGGGACGTCCCGGTCCTCCTTCGGGCCCGGGCCCCTGACCTCCTCGGGCAGTTCCCCGACCTCGGCGCCGACCTCGCCGGCGGCCTCCCTGATGGCCTCCTCGATCCCGTCCGGCGCTCCGGCCGGCGGCTCCTCCGGGAGTGCGGGCCGCCCGGCCGGCTTCCCGCCGGGGCCCTCCGCCGGGCCGGTCGCCACCGGGGCGGTGGCCGTCGGGGCGGTGACCGTCGGGGCCGGGACGGCCGGAGTCGGAGCCGGGGCCGGGACGGCCGGAGTCGGAGCCGGGGCCGGGACGGCCGGAGTCGGAGCCGGGGCCGGAGTCGCGGTTCCCACCGGCTCCCGCGTCCCCGTCAGCCCGTCGAGGAGGCCCCCGACCGCCTTCCCCACTCCCAGCGGGTCCAGCGGGTCGTAGGACGCGGTGGGCTCGGGCGCCGCCTCCGGGGCGGGGGCCGGGGAGGCGTCCGTCCGCGGCTCCCCGGCCGGCGTCGCCGCCGGCTCGGCCGCCCCGTCCGCCGGGGTCCTCCCGTACTGCCTCTCCGGCGGCTTCCCGGTCTCCCGCCCACCGCCCGCCGAAGCGGACGGCGACGCGGACGGCGACGCCGAGGCCGAGGGCGACGCCGAGGGCGTGCCCGAGGGGGATCCGCTCGGCTCCGGTTCCGGCGACTCCGCCGGATCGTCCGACCGCGTCACGCACGGGCCCGGCGCGAAGGGGACGTCCTTGTCGTCCGCCAGCGCGGGCCGCGGTGTGAGGCTCATGCCGACGAGGACGGCCGTGGGCATCGCGGCCAGGGCCAGCGCCTTGCCCGCCGGTGCCTGGAGCCTGGTCAGCAGCGACCTGCGGGGGGCCGCGTGGCGCGGTCCCCGCCGCCCGCGCGCGGCTCCGCCGGCCGCCGCCCGCTGCGTCTCGTCATCCCGCACGGTTGCCCCCGCCGTCGGCGACGGCCGTCGTCGCGGTGGGGTGGGCGAACGCGGCGGCGGGCTCCGGGGAGCGGTCCGCGGCGGCCGACCCGTCCTCCGGGCGCCCGGGCGCCCACGAGACCGAGAGCGCCCCGCCGACCAGGGCCATCAGGAAGCCGATGGCGAAGCCTCCCAGGTTCGCCACGGGGATGGACACCAGGGCGAGCAGGATCGCCGCGACCCCGGCGAAGACCCGTACGGCCTGCTGGAACCACATGGTCAGGCCCAGGGTGATCAGCAGGACGCCGATGATCAGCGCCCCGGAGCCCGTGGTCGTCGCCATCGAGAGGGTCATCTGCCCCAACTTGAGGCTGGCGTACGGGAAGTAGACGATGGGGATTCCGCCCAGCAGGGTGAACAGGCCCGCCCAGAACGGCCGGGTGCCCCGCCAGTCGCGGAACCGCCGCCTGAGGGCGCGGACGTGGTGCTCGTTCTGCTCCGGCGACTCGGCGCTCATGGAAGCTCCCTGGAACTGGTGTTGCCGTGTGAGGAGGGAGACGGGCGGGCGCGATCGCCTCGCGGGCCCCGCGCCCGCCCGCACGGATCATCCGGTCAGTAGCACTCGACCCCGGGGCCGTCGCCCCGGTGCAGGCCCATGCTCAGACCGCTCAGCCTGAACGTGCCGGCCGTGGTCGCCCACGCCTTCTGCTCCACATTGGTGAGGACCGCCGACTCCGCCTGCTGGGCGAAGCCGTTCCGGTTGATGTTCGTGTCCTTGACCGCCGGGCCCTTGCCGAGCTTCGGGTTGACGGTGCTGTCGGTGTCCTTGGCCGCCATGCCGATGTCGATGTTCGTGAACGTGGCGTCGGCGTCCAACTCGGTGACGTCGAGGTACAGGTTGGTCGCCTGGACCTTCCGGCTCTCCTCGGGGCCCGGGCCGGCCTCCAGCCTCAGCGTGACCTTGCCGAGCACCGGGACGTTCGGCGTGACCACCGACTGGCACATCTTGGTGATCGTGGCCTTCCGGAAGGTCGAGATCGCCACCGGGCGCGGAACGACCCTGTCGCCTTCCTTGATCTCGGCGTAGCCCATGTCGACACCGCCGTACTGGGCGAAGCCGGTGCCCTCCAGGTGGGCCGCCTTGACCTTGAACTCCTGGCCGGACACGGCGAACGACGCGGCGAGCGCGCCCTGCGCCAGGCCGACGCCGATCGCGGCCGTCGCGGCCACGCTGGGCACCATGACGACGGCGAACCGCTTCCATCTGGTCCCACCGCGAATCTGGGACTCCATAGGTTCCTCCTTCTCGGACGTGCATCTCCGGAGCGGACCCGCCGGGTCCGTCCGGGATGGAGAAGCGCTACGTCCTCGGGGAGGGAAGCGCCCGCGGATCGGGCGCGAACCGCGTCCGGAACACCGGCGATCACCCCCGAGCGACAACCACCGGCCGCCCGGCGCAGGAGTCCGCGCGGCCCGTTCGGACAGGCCCCGCGGGATGGCGGGGACCCCCCTGTCCGCGGCCGGTGCGAACGCCCCGGCCGGCCCGGTGGGGAACCGGCCCCGCGGCGCGGCCGTTCACCGGCCGCCGCGGTACCGGACCGGGCGTGGCCGATCGTGGTGCATTCGGGGCCGGGGCACAAGGGGGCTCGTTACCGACGGGTAGCGGCCCGGTGAACACCTCACGACGGCCCGCCGTCGCCCGGGCACTCACGGTGCTACCGCCCGGTTCGGCGAAAGGCGACTTCGACGCCGATAGGCGGATATGGGACCGACCTCGACTTACTGGAAGTAACAGCAGTCGCCCCGGTCAAAGTTTGGCAAAACGCGATACGCGAAGCCCCGGGTGGCCGCGCCGCCCCGCAGGGGAAGGGCGGCCACCCGGGGACCGGGTCAGAACAGCACGCGCGCCAGGTCGCCGCGGGCCTTGACCACCCGCGGGTCGTCGGGGCCGACGACCTCGAACAGCTCCAGCAGCCGCACCCGCGCCGCGTTCCGGTCCTCGCCGGCCGTGCGGCGCACGGTCTCGACGAGCCGCCCGAAGGCGTCCTCCACATGGCCGCCGACCAGGTCGAGGTCGGCGGCGGCGAGCTGCGCCGGCACGTCCGCCGGGTCGTCGGCGGCGTCCTTGCGGACCTGCTGCGGGTCCGCCCCCCGCACCCGGCCGAGCAGTTCGGCCTGGGCGAGGCCCAGCTTGGCCTCGGTGTTGTCCGGGTCGTCGACCAGGACGTTCTTGTACGCCTGGACCGCGCCGGGGATGTCGCCGGAGTCCAGCGCCCGCACCGCCGCCTCCAGCAGCGCGTCGTACGGGCCGGCCGGCACCGGCCCGGCGCCCGCGGCGGGGGCCTCGCCGTCCGCGTCCACGGTCAGGCCGGTCAGACCGAAGCGCTGCTCGGCGACCTGGACGAGCTGGTCCAGGGTCTCGCGGATCTGCGGCTCGGGCGCCGCGCCCTGGAAGAGCGGCAGGGCCTGGCCGGCCACCACCGCGAACACCGCCGGGATCCCCTGGATCCCGAACTGCTGCATCAGCATCTGGTTGGCGTCGACGTCGATCTTCGCCAGGACGAAGCGGCCGCCGTACTCGACGGCCAGCCGCTCCAGCAGGGGACCGAGCTGCTTGCACGGCTGGCACCACTCGGCCCAGAAGTCGATGACGACCGGCACCTCGGCGGAGCGCTGCACGACGTCGCGGTCGAAGCCGGCCTCGTCGACGTCGATCACCAGCGCGGACGGGGGGACGGATCCGGCGCCGCCCTGCCGGGCCGCCTGGGCGCGCGCCCGCTCCGCCTTGGCCTTGGCCTCTCCGGCCGCCTTCACCGCGGCGAGGTCGACGACGCCGCTCATGGACATGTTCCTAGGCTGCATGGGTACATCCTCCCCCTTCCGCGCGTGTGACCGGTACGCCACGGCACGGGCCGCGGCGGCACCGGGTCCCCACCCGGTGCCCGTGGTTGTCGCTGCGGGTCGAACAGACCTTCCGCTACGGGTCGTAGCGTAACCGCGCCACCGGGGGCGCGGACCACGCGGACGGGTGAACTGGCTCACACGCGCGGCGGCGGGGCACTCCGGCTACCCGCCGGTATGGTCGCCGTCATGCGCCGACGCCACGCTCCTCCCGCCGCCGGGCGCCCCGGGCGCCCGCGCAGCGCCGCGGCGGACGCCGCGATCCTGGAGGCGACCCGCGCCGCCCTGGTCGAGCTGGGCTGGTCCGGGCTGTCGATGGGCGACGTGGCGGCCCGCGCGGGCGTCGCCAAGACCACCCTGTACCGGCGCTGGCCCGGCAAGAACGAGCTGGTCGTGGACGCCGTCGCGGTCCTCTTCGACGAACTGGAACTGCCCGACCTCGGCAGTCTCGCCGCGGACGTCGAGAGCGTGGTGCGCCAGTTCGCCGCGCTGCTCGAACGGCCCGAGGCCAGGACCGCGCTGATGGCCGTCGTCGCCGAGGCCACCCGTGACGAGCCGCTGCGCGAACGGATCCGCGTCTCCATCGTCGACCGGCAGAAGCGGCTGGTCCTGCAGGGCCGGGCCCGCGCCCAGGCCCGCGGCGAACTGCCCGCGCCCGAGGAGGACCGCGCCGGCGCGCCGGATCCGGCCGACGACCTGATCTTCGACGTCATCGCGGGCACCGTGGTCCACCGGGCCCTGGTCAGCGGGCTGCCCGTCGACGAGGAGTGGGTCCGGCGGCTCACGACGCTGCTGCTCGGCGGTCTCGGCGCCGCCGTGCGCGACTGAGCGTCCCGGGGCGGCTCCGGGCGGTCCCGGACGGCGGGGCGGCCCCGCCGGTCCCGGCGGGGGTCAGAGCGGGCGGTACATCACGTGCAGTCCGGTGTAGCCCCGCGTCGGGTGGCGGAAGGCGTCCGGGACGGTGCCGACGATCCGGAAGCCCAGGTCCTCGTAGAGCCGCACCGCGTGGGTGTTGGTCTGGGCGACCGCGTTGAACTGCATCCCCCGGAAGCCGGCCTCCTTCGCCCACCGGAGGCTGTACTCCACGAGCGCCCGGCCGATGCCGCGCCCGCCGTGCGCCGGGTCGACCATGTAGCTGGCGCTGGCGACGTGGGAGCCGTTGCCCGCCTGGTTGCGGTTCATCTTGGCCGTACCGACGACCGTGCCGGCCTCGTCGACGGCGACGACCGTGCGGCTGGGCGGCTCCAGGAGCCACCAGCCGCGCCCCTCCTCGGCGTCGAGGTCGGTCGGGAAGGTGAAGGTGTCGCCGGCGGCGACGATCTGGTGGAAGAAGGGCCAGATGGCCGGCCAGTCGGCGGCGGTGGCCTCGCGGATCCCGGTGTGCATGCCCTTCAGCATGCACACCGGGATCCTCCGGAGGCGAGGGGTTTCCGTGCGGCGGGCCGCTCAGAACCCGGCGGGCTCGGTGTAGGTGCCCCACTCGTCGCGCAGGGCGTCGCAGATCTCCCCGAGCGTGGCCTCGGCCCGTACGGCGTCGAGCATGGGCCCGATCATGTTGGAGCCGTCGCGGGCGGCGGCCAGCATGGCGTCGAGCGAGGAGCGGACCTTCGCGTCGTCGCGGCGGGCCTTGCGGTCGGCGAGGACCCGCACCTGCTCGCGCTCCACCTCGTGGCTGACCCGCAGGATCTCCAGGTCGCCGGTGACGGAGCCGGTGTGGCAGTTGACGCCGACGACCTTCTTGTCGCCCTTCTCCAGGGACTGCTGGTAGCGGAAGGCGGACTCGGCGATCTCGCCGGTGAACCAGCCGTCCTCGATCCCGCGCAGGATGCCGGAGGTGATCGGACCGATGGGGTGCTGCCCGTCCGGGTGGGCGCGCAGGCCGCGCTCCTTGATCTGGTCGAAGATCTTCTCGGCGTCGGCCTCGATGCGGTCGGTGAGCTGCTCGACGTACCAGGCGCCGCCCAGCGGGTCCGCGACGTTGGCGACGCCGGTCTCCTCCATCAGCACCTGCTGCGTGCGCAGGGCGATCTCGGCGGCCTGCTCGGAGGGCAGGGCGAGGGTCTCGTCGAGGGCGTTGGTGTGCAGCGAGTTGGTGCCGCCGAGCACCGCGGCGAGCGCCTCGACGGCGGTGCGCACGACGTTGTTGTACGGCTGCTGCGCGGTCAGCGAGACACCGGCGGTCTGGGTGTGGAAGCGGAGCCACTGCGCCTTGTCGGTCGTGGCGCCGTAGACCTCCTTCATCCAGCGGGCCCAGATGCGGCGGGCGGCGCGGAACTTGGCGATCTCCTCGAAGAAGTCGAGGTGCGCGTCGAAGAAGAACGACAGGCCGGGGGCGAAGACGTCCACGTCCAGGCCGCGCGAGAGGCCCAGCTCGACGTAGCCGAAGCCGTCGGCGAGGGTGTACGCCAGCTCCTGCGCGGCCGTCGCGCCGGCCTCGCGGATGTGGTAGCCGGAGACGGACAGCGGCTTGTACGCGGGGATGCCCCGGGCGCAGTGCTCCATCAGGTCGCCGATGAGGCGCAGGTGGGGCTCCGGCTCGAACAGCCACTCCTTCTGGGCGATGTACTCCTTGAAGATGTCCGTCTGGAGCGTGCCGTTGAGGACGGACGGGTCGACGCCCTGGCGCTCGGCGGCGACGAGGTACATGCAGAAGACCGGGACGGCGGGGCCGCTGATGGTCATCGACGTGGTGACGTCGCCGAGCGGGATGTCCTTGAAGAGGACCTCCATGTCGGCGGCGGAGTCGATGGCGACGCCGCAGTGGCCGACCTCGCCGAGCGAGCGGGGGTCGTCGGAGTCGCGGCCCATGAGCGTGGGCATGTCGAAGGCCACGGACAGGCCGCCACCGCCGGCGGCCAGGATCATCTTGTACCGCTCGTTCGTCTGCTCGGCGTTGCCGAAGCCCGCGAACTGGCGGATGGTCCAGGTGCGGCCGCGGTAGCCGGTCGGGTACAGGCCGCGGGTGAAGGGGTACTCACCGGGCCAGCCGATCCGCTCGAAGCCGTCGTAGGTGTCGCCGGGCCGCGGCCCGTACACGGGCTCCACGGGGTCCCCGGAGAGCGTGGTGAAGTCGGCGTCGCGCTTCTTGGCGGCGTCGTAACGGGCCTGCCAGCGTCGGCGGCCTTCCTCGATGGCGTCAGCGTCCATACCCTCGAATTTACTAGGACGTCCAAGTAAATGTCGATGGCAGGCCGCCGGGGGGAGCGTCACACCCGGCGGCGGGGGTCCTCGGCGGGCCCGGCGGTCCGGGGCGGCCGGGGCGCCGCCGGACCCCGGCGGGCCCTCGCGCGCGTCGGCGGGCCCCCGCGGTTTTACGGCGGTCAGACCCCGGCGGGCGCGGGCGCGGAGCCGGCGATCAGCGGCCGGACCTCGCGGACGACCCTGCGCTCGACGAAGAAGGCGGCGAACGGGATCGTGCCGCTGAGCAGGATCCAGGCCAGCTTGCCGAGCGGCCAGCGCGCCTTGGAGCCCAGGTCGAAGGCGACGACGAGGTAGACGATGTAGAGGACGCCGTGGGTCTGGGACACCACGAAGGTCAGGTCCTCGCCCGTACCGAACCCGTACTTGAAGACCATGCAGGTCGACAGGATCAGCAGCATGACGGCGGTGACGTAGGCCATTACCCGGTAGCGGGTCAGCACGCTGGGTTTCATGCCATCGAGCGTAACCACCCGTGCCGGGCGTCCCTCGCACGCCCCCGCGCCTCCCCTANCCCTCCCGGAAGTCCCCCGCGGCCACCCGCAGCGGCCGGAGCACCGAGAAGATCTCCGCGCACCCCTCCGCGTCGTACGGGCCGAGGCCGAAGTCCATGGCCATCAGGTCCGCCGTGGCCGCCTCGACCACCTCGCGGCCCTTCTCCGTGATGGAGGCGAGGGTGCCCCGCCCGTCGTTGGGGTTCGGCCGCTTGGCCACCAGACCGGAGCGCACCAGCCGGTCCACGGTGTTCGTCACGGACGTGGGGTGGACCATCAGCCGCTCGCCGATCTTCGACATGGGCAGCTCCCCCGCCTTGGAGAAGGTGAGCAGCACCAGCGCCTCGTACCGCGCGAACGTCAGCCCGTACGGCTTGAGCACCGCGTCCACCTCGGCCAGCAGGATCTGGTGGGCCCGCATGATCGAGGTGATGGCGGCCATCGAGGGGACCGGCCCCCAGCGCTGCCGCCAGAGCTCGTCGGCGCGGGCGATGGGATCGAAGGGGAGGCGGAGCGGCTTCGGCACGTCCTGACCTTACCGACTGGCCACATCGCGGTCGTCCGGATCTCACGCACCGGTCGCCCGGGGGCGGCCGGTGCGGACGCCCCCGGGGCAGCGGCGGGACCGGCGGCACGGACCGCCCCGCCGGCGAGCGCCCGGCCACCGCGCCGTCCAACGGCCAGATGGNNNTCNNCCCCGGACGGCCGGGGGCCGGGTGCCCGTCCGGGGCCGGCCGTCCAGGGGGCGGCCGGGCGTACCGGCCCCGTCCCCGGCCCCGTCCCCACGGGGGCCGGTGTCATTCGAACCGGGCGCGCCACATCGTCTCGCGCGTGTACGCGCTCCAGTCGGCCGGCGGGTACGTCGCCTGCGGGGCGGCGAGGGCCACGTCGATCGCGATCGCGACCTCGTCCTCGAAGAAGCCGAGGTCCCGGACCAGTTCCATCGCCCGTACGGTGGCCTCGCCGAGCGGACGCGCCATGCGGTCCGCGCCGGACGGGAAGGACACCGGTTCCCTCCGCGCCATTCCGAGCGCGTGGTCGGCTCTGCGGTCCAGGCCGAGGACGCGGTAGCCGGCGGCCAGGGCGACCCACTTGAGCGCCTGGGCCAGGGCGTCGGCCAGGCTCGCGACGCCCTGCAGCGTCTGCGCGGGGCTGCCGGCGGCGACATCGGTGCGCCGTGTCCGCCCGTAGTGCCGCTCCAGGCGGGTCCGTTCGCCCTCCAGCAGGGAGTGCGCCTCCTCCAGTACGCGGCCGACACGCGCCAGCTCGGTCAGGTCGTGGGGCATCTCGTCGGTTTCCTTCCCGTCGACTCGCCCGACCCTACGGGCGAACGCGGTGCGCGAGAAGACCGTCACACCCGGTCGCCGCGACGGGGTGGCGGGCGGCCGGGCGATCGGCGCGCCCGCGCGACGGAGAGTCACCCTCGGGTGTCACACCGCCATCCTCCGTGACCGTCGTGTCACGATGGCCGGGTCCGCCCGCAGCGATCCGGAGGATCTCGATGTTCGGCAACCGGTCGTCCTCCCGCGCCCCGCTCGTCCTGGCGCTCACCGCGGTCCTCCTCGCCTCCGCCTGCTCGTCCGGCTCCGGACGCGGCGCGGGCACCGCCGGGGAACCGCCGTCCAGCCCTTCGGTCAGGCGGGGGGAGGCCGCCGCGCCCTCGTCGGGCTCCCCGTTCTGGGTGGACCCGGACAGCGCGGCGGCGCGGCAGGTGAAGGAGTACGAGGCGGCCGGGCGCACCGAGGACGCGCGGCTGCTGCGGCGGATCGCGGACCAGCCGGCGGCGGTGTGGCCGTCCGGCGACGACCCCGTGCCGGACGTGGCGCGGGCGGTGCGCGGGGCGGCCGGCGAGGGCCGCACGGCCGTCCTCGTCGCGTACAACGTCCCGCACCGGGACTGCGGCCGGTACTCGGCGGGCGGCGCTCCGGACGGGGAGGCGTACCGGCGGTGGATCGACGCGTTCGCCGGCGCCGTCGGGGACGCCCGGGCCGTGGTCGTCGTGGAGCCGGACGCCGTGCCGCACACGGTGGACGGGTGCACGACCGGCGCGCGGGCGGAGGAGCGGTACGGGCTGCTGGCGTACGCCGTGGACCGGCTGAAGCGGCAGCCGAACACCAGGGTGTACCTGGACGCGGGGAACCCGGGATGGCTCGGGGAGCCGGGCAGGCTGGTGGAGCCGCTGCGCCGGGCGGGTGTCGGGCGGGCGGACGGCTTCGCGCTGAACGTGGCGAACTTCCACACCGACGAGGCCGTCCGGGCGTTCGGCACAAAGCTGTCGGAACTGCTGGACGGGGTGCACTTCGTCGTCGACACCAGCCGCAACGGGGCCGGACCGCTGCCGGGCGGCGGCGAGGAGTCCTGGTGCAACCCGCCCGGCCGGAAGCTGGGCGCCCCGCCGACGCTGCGGACCGGGGACCGGCTGGTCGACGCGTACCTGTGGGTGAAGCGGCCCGGCGAGTCGGACGGCACCTGCCGGGGCGGCCCCGCGGCGGGCACCTGGTGGCCGGAGTACGCGCTGGACCTGGCGCGCCGGTCGGATGGTCGGGCCACCGCCCGCCGACACATCGTTTCAAGCCAGAAGCTGGCCGAATGAGTGATGCCGAGGCGGTTTTGCCGACTTTTTAGCCTCGGGCACCGAAAGGCGCGTCCATAAGGATTCCTTGCGGTGTCGATAAGGGGGGCGCCATGCGAAGTGAGGGGCCACCAGGACAATCCATGCGACTCCTCGCCGAATGCCGGGGGGCGGACGGCCGGGAACCCGCCTTGCCCGCGCCCGGGAGACAGTTTACGGTGGTTGCCGTACGCCTGCGGCAGCGCGTAAGAACGACCATATGCACAAGAACAAAGCGAGCATCGTCCATGGCACGTTCGGGGAAATCCTGCAAGGATATACTGCGGGGGCGCAGGGGTTCGAACATTTCCTTTTCACCGCACCGGTCGAGGAATTACGGTGCTCCGCACGGCTCAAAAGGGAAGAATCCGCCGCGCGGGGGCCCTCGATCACCCCGCCCGACCGCACCAAGGCCCTCGCCGCCTTCCGGTCGCTCAGCGCCGAGTTGGGCCTCTCCCATACCGACGCCACCATCGACATCGTGTCCAACATACCCGTGGCCAAGGGCCACGCGAGTTCGACCGCCGACATACTGGCCGTCGCGCTGCTCTGCATCCGGGACGGATATCCGGAGGCGCCGCCCCCGATGGTCCACGCACTCGCCCTGTCCGTGGCCCGCCGCCTCGAATACGGCGACTACCTGCTGCATCCCGGAATCGCGGCCTGCGCCCAACGGTCGCAGACCTTGATCAGGAAATACCACACGGATTTGCGGTGGAGCATCGTCGGAGTGGACGAGGGCGGCCGCGTGGACACGGAGGCCTTCCACCGCGAGCTGCCCGAGGACCCGGGAAAGGCCCGTGTCTACGAGCGGCTGTTCGGAGAACTCGACGCGGCGCTCCTCGCGAACGACGGGAGGACCGCGGCCGAGATAGCGACGCACAGCAGCGAACTGCACAACGACCGGCTCCCCAAGAAATCCCTGGTCCACCTCATGACGGTCAAGGAGGAGTGGGGGGCTCTCGGTGTGTGCGTGGCGCACAGCGGAACGCTGGCCGGCCTCATCTTCTCGAAGCACCAGACCGATCACGACCTGCGGGTCGCCGGGTCCCGGCGGGCGCTGCGGTCCCTCGGCTACGACAGCAGCCTCTACACCCTGAAGGAGTCGGTGCCCTCATGAGCCTCGCTGACACACCGGACACGGCGGCGGAGCGGGGAGCCGGGCTTCCCGGTCCCGCCCCGGACGGGCCCGCGTCCCCGGCGGAGGGAGGGATCGGCAGCCGCCGCGTCCGGTCCCAGCTGATGGTGCTGCTGGCGGTCTGCTGCCTGGCCCTCGGCGGCGTCTTCGTCCGGATCAGCGAGGTGGGCCCGGTGAGCACCGGAGCGTACCGCTCGCTCCTCGCCGCGCCCATGCTGCTGGGCATGGCGATGGCGACCGCCCGCCGCTCCCGCGCCTCCGACGGCTCCCCGCACCGGGCGGCCGCGCCGATCGGGAAGCGGGACCGGCTCCTCATCGTGCTGGGCGGGGCGTTCCTCGCCGCGGACCTGTGCCTGTGGCACATCTCGTTCCTCTACACCTCGCTCGCCGAGGCGAACCTGCTGGCCAACCTGGTGCCGTTCATCATCGCCCCGCTGTGCTTCCTGCTCTTCGGCGACCGGCTGCCGTGGCAGCTCGCGCTGCCCGCACTCCTCGCGCTGGGCGGCCTGTACCTCCTGGTCGTCCTCGGCACCGGCCTGGACCCCGACCACCTCAAGGGCGACCTCCTCGCCCTGGCCACCGCGGTGTTCTACGCGCTGTTCCTCGTGGTGGCCAAGGGACTGCGCGAGCGCCACGAGGCCACCCGCATCATGGCCACCCTCAGCCTCGTCTGCGGTGCCGTCTGCTTCGCGGTGGCCGCCCTGCTCGGCGAGACCCTGTGGCCCACCAGCCTCAAGGGCTGGCTGGTGCTGATCGCTCTCGCGGTGACCTCGCAGCTGCTCGGCCAGACCCTGATGGCCCACGCCGTGAAGTTCCTGCCGCTCCAGCTCGCCGCCCTCTTCGTGCTGCTGCAGCCGGTGGCCGCGGCCGTCTACGGGCTGGTCTTCTTCGACCAGCGCCTCAGTCCGGTGCAGTTGGCGGGCATCGGCGTCCTGCTCGTTTCGATCTTCTGGGCCAAGAACCTCTTGGAGGGACGAAAATGAACCGGTCCGTACTCCCGCGGAACCCGCAGCACCGACCCGACCCCTACGACGTCATCGAGGAGTACAGCCGGCTGAGCACCGTGGACTGCGGCGGCTTCGAGACGGGGCGGTTACGGCTCCGCGCGATACACGGCAGCCCGACCACCGAGTCCAGCTTCAAGGCGATCCTCGGTCTCGGACTGCTCCTGCTGGCCCGGGAGAAGGGGCTGCTCGCCGAGGGCCAGACCGTCATCGAGTCCACCTCGGGGTCCCTCGGGCTCGGCCTGACGGCGGCCGGCCGGCTGCTCGGACACCCCGTGCAGCTGGTCTCCGACCCCGGCATCCCGGACATCACCCGGCGGAAGATCGAGCTGCTCGGCGGAGTGGTGCACATCGCCGAGACGCCGCACCCGGTCCTCGGCAGCCAGCAGGCCCGCGACGACCTGCTGCGGTCCATCCTGTCGGAGCACCCCGACTACTACTGGACCAACCAGAACGACAGCCCGCTCAACCCGGAGGTCTACACCCGCTGGGTGGTACCGCACCTGACGGACGTCCTGGACTTCTCGCGCATCACCGCCGGCATCTTCTGCGTGGGCAGCGGCGGCCACTTCGCCGCCCTGTCGTCGATGCTGGAGGCCAAGGGCATCCCCTCCTACGTGGCGGACCGCGAGGGTTCGATCACCTTCGGCGGCTCGCCGGCCCGGAGCATCCTGCGCGGTACCGGCAACCAGAACCGCATCCCCGCCGTGATCGACGCGGCCCGGGCCAGGGTCAGCGGCGTCTACCGGGTCTCCGACGCCCAGGCCTGCGACGGGGTGCGGGAGTTGGCGTCCCGGGGGCTGAGCGTCGGCGGGTCGTCCGGCGTCTGCTTCATGGGGGCGCGCCAACTCGCCGCCGACTTGGGCCCGTCGGCCGAAGGCGAGATACTCACCTTCTTCGCCGATCGCGGCGAACTGTACGGAACCACCCTGTTGAACGGAGGACGGGTCGATGATTAGCCCCGCTCTGTGGAGCAAGGCTCCCGCCACGGTCCAGCTCTACCACCACGACCCGTACGCGACGACGGCGACCGCCACCGTCCTCGCCGTCGAGGGGGTCCACGCCGTCTTCGACCGGTCGATCTTCTACGCCGAATCCGGCGGCCAGGTCGCCGACCAGGGGACCGTCGACGGGCTGCGCGTGGTGGACGTGCAGAAGGCGGGGGGCCGGCCCTTCCAGCTGCCCAACGGGGAGGTCGCCACGGTCGGGGCGGTGTTCTGCCACGTGTTCGAGGAGCCCTGCCCCCTCGCCGTGGGGGCGGAGGTGACGATGGAGATCGACTGGGAGCGCCGCTTCCGCAACATGCAGATGCACACCCTGGCGCACTTCCTGTTCCACGCCACCGGCGAGTACCTCTCGGCGCACGGCCAGACGCGCTCCACGCGCGGCTGCCACATCAGCGACAGCGCCGCCCGCTTCGACTTCGGCTGCGCCATCCCCCCGGAGGCGGTGCCGGAGATCCAAGGCCGCGTCGACTCCCTCCTCGGGTCCGCCGGCGAGGCGGTCGTGACCCCGCTGCCGGGGGCCGACGACGTGTTCGTCTGGCGCTCGGGGGAGATCGAGATCCCCTGCGGGGGCACCCACGTGTCGCATCCCAAGGAGATCCGGGGCGCCGTCACCGTGCGCCGCCGGACCAAGGGGAAGGGCGGCACCCGCCTCTACATCGAACTGGACCGCGATGCCGACTGACGGCTCCATGTCCACGGGCACCCCGCACGGCGCCGCCGACGGCCCTCCGGCGGAGGATCCGAGGTTCGTCGCGGACGCCGGCGCCCTGCGGGCCCGCCGGACCCTCAAGTGGCAGGAGGGAGCTCCGGACCCGGAGCGAATATGCCTGGGCATCGCCGAGATGGACCTGGAGACGCCGGAGTTCCTCCACGCCGTCCTCGCGCGCGCCGTGCGGGACGGTGAGACGGGGTACGGCCTCACCGGCGAGCAGGAACGGGCCTGCGCACGCTACCTGGCCGAGGAGCACCACGCCTCCACGGCCGGGCTGCGCTGCACCACCGACATCCTGGCCGGACTGCGGACGCTCCTGCGGGACCGGCTGCCGCCCGGCAGCGGGGTCATCGTCGAGACGCCCGTCTACGGCGACCTCCCCACCGTCGTGGAGGAGGCCGGCATGCGGCCGGTGGCCGTGCCCCTGCTGCGGGACGCGTCCGGCTACCGGCGCGACCACGCCGCGCTCGACGCCGCCGCGGCGGCGGGTGCGGCGGCCTGGATCCTGAGCCAGCCGCACAACCCGGTGGGACGGGCCTGGAACGACACGGAGATCGCCGAGGCGCTCGACCTCGTCCGGCGGCACGACCTGCTGCTCCTCGCCAACGAGGTGCACATGCCACTCGGCCTCGGGGGCCGGACGCGGTCCGTCTTCTCCGACCCGGCCGTGCACCGGGCCCGGGTCCTCGGCCTCACCTCGGCGTCCAAGGCGTTCAACGTCCCCGGGTTGAAGAGCGCCACGGTCTACGCCTCCGACAGGACGGCCGCGGCGCTCGCCGCGCTTCCGCAGGGGCTGCTCGGGCGGCCCGGAAGCCTCGGCGCCATCGCCACCGTCGCCTGCTACGAGCAGGGGACGGCGTGGCTGGCCGCGCTGCGCGCCGTCCTGGCCGAGCGGGTGGAGCTGGTTCGCGCGGAGCTCTCCCGGCTCCCCCTGCGCGTCGACGCCGCCGTGCCCGAGGCCACCTACCTGCTGTGGGCGGAGGTGCCCGAGCCGGAGGAGGCGAAACGATTCGCCGACGCGCTCGCCACCGCCCGGGTCCACGTCTCCCCCGGACCCGCCTTCGGCGGCGACGCCTACACCGGGTTCTTCCGGTTCAACGCCGCCGCCCATCCGGCGGTCCTGGGCGAGGCGTTCGACCGCGTCAGGGCCGCGCTGTGACCGGCGGCGGCCCGGGGGGGCGCCGGAGCGCCGCCCGTACCGCGGGGTGAGGCACCGCCCGCGGGGCCACCAGAGGCGACTGCAACGCGTCTTCTGCACTTCCGCGCTGCTCAGCATCCGTTCCGACTCGAACTCGCGCCGGTTCTACGACCGAAAACGTGCTGAGGGAAAGCGCCACACCCAGGCCGTCATCGCCCTGGCACGCAGACGCGCCAACGTCCTACGGGCACTGATGCGTGACCGTCGCCTCTCCGAGGTCACACCCCCAGCGGTCATCAGTCCCACCAGTTGAACACCAGGTCACCCAATGACTGGGGACGCCAGTAGCGGATCTGAGTCAGTTCCGCTTCAGCCAGCTCGGCCACGTCCACCGTGGACATCGGCAGGCTCAGGTCTTCGACCTGGAGGCAGCGGAAACCGAACGCCGTGAAGGCATCCGCCCACGGTGGTGGGTTCACGAAGCGCGTCAGCGGCTGCCCTGGCACGGGGCGTGGCTCGGTGAACGCGACGACCGGCAAGTGAGCATGGCACAGAACGACAAGCTCCTCCGCACGGCTGGTGATGGCGGCCGAATGGAAGCTGGAGGCCCCCGCTGGGGGCAACTCGCCGACACGGCCACCGATCCGTCTTGCGGCTTCCCAGCAGGCACTTCGAAAGAGCGTCAGGTCTGTCTCGTTCGCCGGTTCGCCACCTGGACCGCAGAACCCCGTCGCTCCTCGATCGAGCCGCATCAGCGCTCCCCCTTCCTTCGACGAGGAAGCTTGCCATGACGAAGCAGCTGCACGGCCTGTGTCCAGGACGGATCCCGATCTTGACCTCTCTATCGGGAAGCCTCCCCCTGCGGCCTGACCTGGATCCACTCGGCGACGGACGGGCGGCCCTCGGCGTCGAGGGCGAACAGCATGTACCAGCCGGGCGGCACCAGCGTCGGGTCGAGGGGCGCCTCGACGGTGACGGAGTCCCCGGTGCGGGTGAGGCCCAGCTCCACGGACCGCTGCTCCACGTCGGTGGTGTGGGTGACGGCGCTGGGGCGCATCAGGCGGGCCCTGGTGATGCGGGCGGCGTCCTTCGTCGTAAAGGTGGCGCGGCCGTTGCGGTCGAACGCGCGCGGACCGTCGCCGAGGACGGGGCGCTTGCGCGCGGCGTCGCCCTGGAGGTAGGGCGGCGTGAACACCTCGACGCGCTGCTCGAACGTGCCGATCCTGGTGTTGTCCCGGTCGGCGAAGAGCGGGTCGGAGCCGAAGGTCGCGACACGCCCGTCGGGCAGCAGCAGCGCCTCGGAGTGGTAGTTGCGGCCGACGGTCGGATCGGCGGCGGGGCGGAAGGCGTTGGAGCGCGGCTCGTAGAACTGGGCCTTGAGGATGTCGCTGGCGCCGCGGCCCCGGTAGTCGCGGGAGCCGCCGGTGGTGAAGACCGTGTCGTCGGGCAGGAGGACCGCGCTGAGGTAGCGGGTGCTCTGCGGGAGGGCGGGGCCGGTGCGGAAGACGGGGCTCCGCTCCTTGAGGTCGATGAGGGCGGTGCGGGGCGTGGACAGGGCGGACTCGCCGACGCCGCCGCCCCCGAGGACCATCAGCCGCTGGTCCTGGACGGGCGGGAGGATCAGGGAGGCGGAGGTCTCCAGCCGGTCGGGGTCGCCGATGCCGCGGATCTCCTGGAAGACGTTCCTGCGCAGGTCCCACAGGCCGGGGACGCGGCCCTTGTCGGCGGGGCCGTAGCCGGCGTTGGAGCCGGTGTAGAAGAGCTTGCCGCCCTGGGTGAGGAAGAGCGCCGGGTAGGTGGGGAAGTAGCGGAAGGGCCCCGGGGTCCACTTCCTCGTCCGCGGGTCGTAGACCTCGTTGTCGCCGGGGACGACGTCGCCCACGTCGTTGAGGCCGGAGACGGCGAGGACCCTGCCGTCCTGGAGGGTGACGAGGGTGGGGTACCAGCGGGCCTCCTCCATCGGGGCGACGGGCACGTACCGCTCGGCGTCCGGGTCGAACTCGTAGGCGGACCTGATGCCCTGGAAGTCCTGCTTGGCGGTGCTGAGGCGTTCGGCGATGCCGTAGACGTTGCGGGTGTCCTCGCCCTTCAGGCCGAGGATCCGGTACTGGGCGGCCTGGGTGGTCAGCCCCTCGGGGCCCTCCTCGCGCGCCTCGACGAAGACGCGGGCCTCGGCGGCGGTGACCTTGGTCTCCCAGGGCTTCATCCCGCCGCCGGCGAAGTACGTGACCTTGAACTCGCGTTTCACCCTGGGGACCGTGACGGTCTGCGTGGAGACGTACTCGACGCCCTTCGGCGAGCGGAAGACGGTGCCCTTCCTCAGGGTGACCGCCTTGTCGGGGCTCTCGTTCTTGACGCGCATGGTGCCGCCGGCGCGCTTCACCTCGCCGTCGAGGACCTCGTACCGGGCCGTGCCGCCGGCGACGAGGAGGCGGCCGTCGGGGAGCTGGCTGTGGCCGGCGCAGAAGAAGTCCTCGGGGGTGCCGACGGCCTGGAAGGTGCCGGCGGCGGGGTCCCAGAGGATCGTCTCGAACGTCCCGGCGTCGAAGTTCTCCTGGTTGTTGCCGGAGCCGGCGACCAGGAGGACCTTGCCGCTGCGGAGCAGGGCGGCGTGGATGGCGTTGAGGCGGTGCTCGCCGGGGACGCGGACCTCCTCCCAGGAGCCGTACTTCGCCTTGTAGCCGGGCCGGGAGATCCTGTAGGCGTGGTACTGCTCCTCGGCGAAGGAGAGCGCGGCCGGGGCGTTGAGGGCGGCGAGGACGACGACGGCGCCGCCGCCGATCAGGGTCCTCCTGAACTTCTCGGACGGCCGGTGGGCCATGGCTTCAGTTCCCTCCGGTGGTGGGGGCGAGGACGGCCTCGGGTTCCTCGCCGCGCCCGGCGGCCCGGTACGCGGCGGCGCGGACGGCGCGGCGCTCCCCGAGGGCGGACCGGGCCCGGACGGCGACGGGTGCGAGGCAGACGGCCAGGGCGAGGAGGGCCCAGGTGCGCATGGCCGCGTGGGTGTGGCCGAAGCGGACGGAGGCCAGGAGCCCGGCGGTGAGGACGGCGGCCCAGCCCAGGTGGATGCGGAAGGCGGCCGGCCGGTCGGGGCTGGCCGCCCCGCCCTTGGGGGTGACGACGAACCGGCCGCTGGTGCGCAGGACGGCGGAGGCGAGGGACTTCAGGTACACGGGGGCGCAGAGGGCGGACATGGCCATGCCGGCGAGGCCGCCGGAGCCCCGGGGTTCGTGGGGGGAGACGTTGTGGCGGCGGTTCCACAGGTAGAGGCCGACCTGGAGGGCCGCGGCGTCGCTGTAGAGCATCAGCCAGACGGAGGAGGAGACCTGGGTCCCGGAGGCGCCGAACCAGAGGTGGAGGGTGCAGCTCAGGACGCCGAGGAACCAGTTGACGGCGGTCGTCGGGTAGTAGCCGAGCATCAGGGTGTAGTGGAGGAACCGCCCCGGCGGCATCCGGAAGGGTGCCTTCCAGTACTGCCCGAGCAGGGTCTCGTACGTGCCGCGCGACCAGCGGATCTGCTGGGTGAAGAAGTCGGTCCAGGAGGCGGGGCCCTCGCCGACGGCGAGCACGTCGGGCGTGTAGACGGACCTCCAGTACCGGCCGGTGGCGGGGTTCCTGCGGCGGTGCAGTTCGAAGCCGGTGGCCATGTCCTCCGTGACGGAGTCGTACAGCCCGCCGACCTGGAGGACGGCGGAAATCCGCACGACGTTGTTGGTGCCGACGAACATCGGGGCGCGGTAGCGGTTGCCGGCGCGCTGGATCAGGGCGTGGAAGAGGAACTGCTGGGACTCGGCGGCCTTGGTGACGGCGGAGCGGTAGTTGCCGTACACCTGCGGGCCGACGACGAAGGCGACGTCGGGGTCGCGGAGGTAGCCGAGCATCCGCTCCAGGAAGTTCGGCAGCGGGACGTGGTCGGTGTCGACGGACGCGAAGAAGTCGTACGCCTCGCCGTGCGCGGCGAGCCAGGCGTTGTAGTTGCCGTGCTTGGTCCTCGCCTTGTGGGTGCCGGAGCGGCGGTTCCACTCGGGGACGCCCCTGCGGGTGAAGTGGTGCACGCCCAGCTCCGCGCAGAGGGCGCGGGCCTGCTCGTCGTCGCCCTCGTCGAGCAGCCAGACGTCCAGGACGCCCTGGTGGCGGACGCGGACGGCGCCCTCCAGGGTGGCCCGGAGCATGGCCGGCGTCTCCTTGCCGGGGACGTAGGTGGTGAGGAAGGCGACGCGGGTGCCCGGCTCGGGCGGGACGGGGACCGGGTCGCGGGCGACCAGGGTGGCGTGCGCGATCGACACCACGTTGACCAGCATGAACAGGCAGATGAGGCCGATCGACACGAGCATCACCGCGTCGAGCACGACCAGCCACCGCTCGCCGCCCTCCCGGCGGGTCCAGTGGGCGGGCCAGACCAGGTAGGCCAGGAGGGCCGCGGAGAGCACCGGGGCGAGGGTCATGAGCAGCACGGCCCGCACCCGGTGCGGCTCGCGTCCGAGCAGGCTGCGGTACGCGACGGTGTACGGCCCCGGTCCCGGGTCCGTCAGGGGGCCGGCGAGGCGGCTGTACGCGTCGTAGTCGTAGCCGCCGGGGGCCGCCCCGGCGCCGCCGTCGGCACCGCTGCCCTCCGACCTCAGCACGGGGCCTCCAGCCTGTCGAGCGGGGTCGCTTACCCCCACGAAAGGGGACGGGCCGGTGCGTGTCGATCCGAAGGCCCCCGACCGGGCGTACGGCGCGTCCGGGTCGGGGGCCTTCGCGAGCGGGCGGCGGGGTCAGGCCAGGCGGCGCTCCACCGCGGCGACCTTGGCGGTGAGGCCGTCGGTCACGCCGGGGCGGATGTCGGCCTTCAGGACGAGGGAGACGCGCGGGGCGCGGGCCTCGACGGCCTCCACCGCGCGGCGGACGACGTCCATCACCTCGTCCCACTCCCCTTCGACGCTGGTGAACATCGCGTCGGTGCGGTTCGGCAGGCCGGACTCGCGGACGACGCGCACGGCCTCGGCGACGTACTCGCCGACCTCCTCGCCGACGCCCAGCGGGGTGACGGAGAACGCGACGATCACGCGTCCACCGTCCCCTCGCGCCGGGCGCGGGAGGCGATCACGGCGGCGTCGGCGGCGCGCCGGAGCCTGCGGTCGGCGTAGAAGCCGCCGAAGGGCACCACGGCGAGGACGAAGTACAGCACGCCGGTCTTCACGTCCCACTTCGCGTTCTTCCAGGCGTCCAGCCAGAAGACCACGTACAGCACGAAGAGGAGGCCGTGGACGGCGCCCATGAAGGGGACGGCGTTGAACTCCGTCGTGCGCTTGAGGACCGAGCAGACGAGCAGCACGAGGAAGGAGACCGCCTCGGGGCCCGAGACGAGACGGAGGCGGTGGAGGGCGGATGCGGTCTTGATGTCCACGGGAACAGGCACCTTCTGCGCGGGGGTCGGTCTTGTGAAAGGGTGCACAAGCTTTCCCGCATTGTGTCAGGCGGCCGTACCGCGGGCGCCGCGGGGTCCGGATCGATCCGCCGGTGCTGTCCCGCCGCGCCCCGGCCGGTTACCGTCGGCCTGTGGCAACCTTCCGGCTCCAAGGCAGCAAGGTCCTGGCCGTCGACATGGACGGCGACGCGGTCAGGGCGAAGAACGGCTCGATGGTCGCGTACGAGGGCGAGATGTCCTTCAAGAGGACGAGCGGCGGCGGCGAGGGCCTGCGCGGCATGGTCACCCGGCGGCTCACCGGCGAGCAGATGGAGGTCATGGAGGTGACCGGGCGGGGCACCTGCTACTTCGCGGACCGGGCCTCCGACGTCACCGTGCTGGAGCTGCACGGCGACCGGCTGTGCGTCGAGGCGGGCAACCTGCTGTGCACCGAGGGCGCCCTGCGCACCGGGACGACGTTCACCGGGCTGCGCGGCGGCGCCTCCGGCACGGGGCTGTTCACCACGACGGTCGAGGGCTCCGGCCGGGTGGCGGTCGTGTCGGACGGGCCGGCCGTGGTGCTGCGCGTGACGCCGCGGCACCCGCTGACGGTGGACCCCGGGGCGTACGTGGCGCACCGGGGGGACCTCCGGCAGGACCTCCGGTCCGGCGCCACGTTCCGCACGTTCCTCGGCGAGGGCGGCGGCGAGGCGTTCCAGATCCGGTTCGAGGGCGAGGGGCTGGTGTACGTGCAGCCGAGCGAGCGCACCACCGTGGGAGGCGACGTCTGATGCCGTTCCGGGAGGTCAACTCCAAGATGGTCGAGGCCGTGGTCGCCCCGGGGCAGCGGGTGTTCAGCCAGCGCGGGGCGATGCTCGCGTACCGGGGGGAGGTCGTTTTCACGCCGAACTCGGCCGGCGGCCGGGGCGGCGTGACGGCGATGCTGGGCCGGCGCGCGGCGGGCGAGGCGGTGCCGCTGATGACGGCCGAGGGGGACGGCACGGTGCTGTTCGGGCACGGCGGCCACCATGTGCAGGTGATCACGCTCTCCGGGGACACGCTGTACGTCGAGGCGGACCGGCTGCTGGCCTTCGACGGGACCCTGGAGCAGGGGACGATGTTCATGGGGGCGCAGGGAGGGGTGATGGGCGTGGTGCGCGGCCAGGTGACGGGCCAGGGCCTGTTCACCACGACCCTGCGGGGGCACGGCTCGGTCGCGGTGATGGCGCACGGCGGGGTGATCGAGCTGCCGATCGCGCCGGGGCGGCCGGTCCACGTGGACCCGCAGGCGTACGTCGCGCACCACGGCGACGTGCGGAACAGGCTGTCCGCCGCGCTGGGCTGGCGCGATGTGGTGGGGCGCGGCTCGGGCGAGGCGTTCCGGCTGGAGCTGAGCGGCAGCGGTGCGGTGTACGTCCAGGCGTCGGAGGAGAAGCTGTGAGCACGTCCGGGGTGTTCGACCCGTCGACCCTGCCGAGCGGCGACAACGTCAACCCGTACGCCTTCTGCGTGGATCTCAAGGGGTCCCGGTGGTTCCTGCAGAAGGGCAAGATGATCGCGTACTACGGGGAGATCGCCTTCGAGGGCGTCGGGCACGGCGCGCTGGACCGGCTGGTGCGGACGAGCTTCCACTCTCCGCTGCACGCCGGGGACTGGGTGGTCGCGGAGGGCAGCGGGAAGATGCTGCTCGCGGACCGGGCGTTCGACGTGAACTCGTACGACCTGGACGAGGGCAACCTGACGATCCGGGCCGGGAACCTGCTGGCGTTCGAGCCGTCGCTGTCGCTGAAGCAGTCGATCGTGCCGGGCTTTCTGACGCTGCTCGGGACGGGCAGGTTCGTGGCGGCGTCCAACGGGCCGGTGGTGTTCATGGAGCCGCCGATCCGGGTGGACCCGCAGGCGCTGGTGGGCTGGGCGGACTGCCCGTCGCCGTGCCACCACTACGACCACGCGTACCTGAGCGGGGTGCTGGGCGGCCTGCGGGCGCTGACGGGGATCGGCGGGGCGTCGGGCGAGGAGCACCAGTTCGAGTTCGTCGGGGCGGGGACGGTGCTGCTCCAGTCGTCGGAGGCACTGGTGCCGGAGCGGGGCACCGGTACGGTGCCGGGCAGGCCGGGCGTCCCCGGGGNGGGGCCTCCGGGCCGGGGCAGGGTTTCGGCCAGGACCCCCGCGGGGCGGCACCGGGGCTTCCCGGCCAGCTGGGAGACCTCCGGCGCCGCTTCGGGCTGTGAGCGGTAGTCTGCGGACCGTGACGCTCTCGAACGTCTGCGCCCGTGCGGGGACTTCGGGGACGGGGGGGGTGGGAAAGCGGAACGGCGTCACCTTACTTCGTCCGATATTCAACCTCTTAGGTAGAGTCCATACATGGAGACCGAGGCGGCCACCCCGTGGCTCACCGACAGCGAGCAGTGCGCCTGGCGTACCTACCTGGACGTCAATCGACTCCTCACGCACCAGTTGGAGCGCGACCTCCAGCCGTTCGGCCTGACGTACAACGACTACGAGATCCTCGTGAACCTCTCGGAGGCCCCCGAACGGCGCATGCGGATGAGCGACCTCGCCTCCGCCACCCTCCAGTCCAAAAGCCGGCTCTCGCACCAGATCACCCGCATGGAGAACGCCGGGCTGGTCCGCCGCGAGAACTGCGAGTCGGACCGGCGCGGGCTGTACGCCGTCCTCACCGACCAGGGCATGGAGACCATGCGGAAGGTGGCGCCGCACCACGTGGAGTCGGTGCGCAGGCACTTCGTCGACCGGCTCTCCCCCGAGGCGCTGACCGGCCTCCACTCCTCCCTGCAGCCCGTCGCGGAGCACCTGCGCGGACTGCGCGGCAGGCCCTAGCGGGGCCGTGCGGCCCCGCNGGGCGCCCCCGGGCGGGCGCCGCGCCGGCGGTCCGGNNGGCACGCGGACGGCCCCGCCCCCCGGCCGGGGAGCGGGGCCGTCCACCACCGCCGCGTCAGCGGCCCGTGAGGCCCGCCACCAGTTCGTCGGCGGCCGCGTACGGATCGAGCTCGCCCGCCGTGATCCGCTCGGCGAGCGCTCCGAGGCGCCGGTCCCCGTGCAGGTCGCCGATCCGCTCGCGCAGCGCGGTGACCGCGATGGTCTCCACCTCGTGCGCGGCGCGGGCCCGGCGGCGCTCCGCGAGGACGCCGTGCTCCTCCATCCACGCGCGGTGCTTCTCCAGGGCCTCCACGACCTCGTCGACGCCCTCCCCGCGCGCGGCGACCGTCTTGACGATCGGCGGCCGCCAGTCGCCCGGCGCCCGGGCCTCGCCGAGGCCCAGCATGTGGTTGAGCTCGCGGGCCGTGGCGTCCGCGCCGTCCCGGTCCGCCTTGTTCACCACGTACACGTCGCCGATCTCCAGGATGCCGGCCTTCGCCGCCTGGATCCCGTCGCCCATGCCCGGCGCCAGCAGCACCACGGACGTGTCGGCCTGCGAGGCGATCTCCACCTCGGACTGGCCGACGCCGACCGTCTCCACCAGCACCACGTCGCAGCCGGCCGCGTCCAGCACCCGGATCGCCTGCGGCGCCGCCCAGGCGAGCCCGCCCAGGTGGCCGCGGGTGGCCATGGAGCGGATGTAGACGCCCGGGTCCGAGGCGTGGTCGGACATCCGCACCCGGTCGCCCAGCAGGGCGCCCCCGGAGAACGGCGACGACGGGTCCACCGCCAGGACGCCGACCCGCTTGCCGGCCCTGCGGTACGCGGAGACCAGTGCCGACGTCGACGTGGACTTGCCGACGCCCGGCGAGCCCGTCAGGCCCACCACGTACGCCCCGCCCGTCAGCGGGGCCAGCGCCGCCATCACCTCACGGAGCTGCGGGGACGCCCCCTCCACGAGCGAGATCAACCGGGCCACGGCCCGCGGCCGGCCCTCCCGTGCCTGGGCGACCAGTGCGGGGACGTCCACCATCACGTACAGAGCTCCTTACTTCGCCGAGGCGCCCGGGACACGGATGATCAGCGCGTCGCCCTGGCCGCCGCCGCCGCACAGGGCCGCCGCGCCGACGCCGCCGCCGCGCCGCCCGAGCTCCAGCGCCAGGTGCAGCACCACGCGGGCGCCGGACATGCCGATGGGGTGGCCCAGGGCGATCGCGCCACCGTTGACGTTCACCTTTTCGTGGGACACGCCCAGGTCCTTGAGCGACTGGACCAGGACGGCGCCGAACGCCTCGTTGATCTCGATCAGGTCCAGGTCCTCGACGCCGATGCCCTCCTTGTCCAGGGCGTGCCGGATCGCGTTGGACGGCTGGGAGTGCAGGCTGTTGTCCGGGCCGGCGACGTTGCCGTGGGCGCCGATCTCGGCGATCCACTCCAGGCCCAGCTCCTCGGCCTTGGCCTTGCTCATCACCACGACGGCCGCGGCGCCGTCGGAGATCGGCGAGGACGAGCCGGCCGTGATCGTGCCGTCCTTGTCGAACGCCGGGCGGAGCCTGGCGAGCGTCTCGACCGTCGTGTCCGGGCGGACACCCTCGTCGGCGGCGAAGACCACCGGGTCGCCCTTGCGCTGCGGGACCTCCACCGGGGTGATCTCGGCGTCGAACAGGCCGTTCTTCTGGGCGGCCGCCGCGCGCTGGTGCGACAGGGCGGCGACCTCGTCCTGCTCGGCGCGGCCGATGCCCAGGCGGGTGTTGTGCCGCTCGGTGGACGCGCCCATGGCGATCTGGTCGAACGGGTCGGTGAGGCCGTCGTGGGCCATCGCGTCGAGCATCTCGATCGCACCGTACTTGTAGCCCTCGCGGGACTTCGGGAGCAGGTGCGGCGCGTTGGTCATGGACTCCTGGCCGCCGGCGACGACGATGTCGAACTCGCCCGCGCGGATCAGCTGGTCGGCGAGCGCGATGGCGTCGAGGCCGGAGAGGCAGACCTTGTTGATCGTCAGCGCCGGGACGTTCATCGGGATGCCGGCCTTGACGGCGGCCTGCCGCGCGGGGATCTGCCCGGCACCCGCCTGGAGCACCTGCCCCATGATCACGTACTGCACCTGCTCGCCGCCGATGCCCGCCCGCTCCAGCGCGGCCTTGATGGCGAAGCCGCCGAGGTCGGCGGCGGAGAAGGACTTGAGCGAGCCCAACAGCTTGCCCATGGGCGTGCGGGCGCCCGCGACGATGACGGAGGTGGTACCGGTCGTTCCAGACATGAGGACGATCCCCTTCCAGCCCGGAGGGGCTGCGGAGTGAACGAGGGTTTACCGCCAATGTACTGAGCGGTACCACCCCGGGTCACCCGGCGGCCGATGTGACGGCGAGCACGTTGCGTAACCGGCCGGTAGGAAGCTGCACTGTTCGCATGCTCACGAGAATCGACCACATCGGGATCGCCTGCTTCAACCTGGACGAGACCGTCGAGTTCTACCGCTCGACGTACGGCTTCGAGGTCTTCCACACGGAGGTCAACGAGGAGCAGGGGGTCCGCGAGGCCATGCTCCGGATCAACGGCACCTCCGACGGCGGCGCCTCCTACATCCAGCTCCTGGAACCCGTCCGCGAGGACTCCACCGTCGCCAAGTGGCTGGCGAAGAACGGCGAGGGCGTGCACCACATCGCCTTCGGCACCGCCGACGTGGACGGCGACGCCGAGGCCGTCCGCGCCAAGGGCGTGCGGGTCCTCTACGACGAGCCCCGGCGCGGCTCCATGGGGTCCCGGATCACGTTCCTGCACCCCAAGGACTGCCACGGCGTGCTCACCGAACTGGTCACGTCGGCTGAGCCCTCCTCAGCCGAGCACTGAACCGACGCTTCCAGGCCCGGTAGAGTGGGCGGCGCCGGGCCGGGGCCGGGTCGGCGCCGCCCGCGGCGTCGTCGTCGGAAGCGTGGATCTGACACCATTCCCCGGGGGGCCGTTCGCCGGCGAGCGGTGCCCGTACGAAGAGAGTTCGCGACCAGGGGACGGATGGGACCGCGCAGTGCGGGGCTACGAACGCCAGGAGAGCCACCGGGCTGACGACGACCACCTTTCGCGGTTCGAGGCCGAGATGGACCGGCTGAAGACCGAGCGGGAGAAGGCCGTCCAGCACGCCGAGGACCTCGGTTACCAGGTCGAGGTCTTGCGCGCCAAGCTCCACGAGGCGCGGCGCGCCATCGCGTCCCGGCCCGCCTACGACAGCGCCGACGTCGGCTACCAGGCCGAGCAGATGCTGCGCAACGCCCAGGTGCAGGCCGAGCAGATGCGCTCCGACGCGGAGCGCGAGCTGCGCGAGGCCCGGGCCCAGACCCAGCGCATCCTCCAGGAGCACGCCGAGCACCAGGCCCGCCTCCAGGCGGAGTTGCACGAGGAGGCGGTGCAGCGGCGCCAGCAGCTCGACCAGGAACTCGCCGAGCGCCGCCGGACCGTCGAGGCGCACGTCAACGAGAACGTCGCCTGGGCGGAGCAGTTGCGCGCCCGTACCGAGGCCCAGGCGCGGCGCCTGATGGAGGAGTCCCGCGCCGAGGCCGAGCAGGCCCTGGCCGCCGCCCGCGCCGAGGCGGCCCGCGTCGCCGAGGAGGCCCGCCGGCGGCTGGCCGCCGAGTCGGAGGCCGCCCGCGCCGAGGCCGAGGCCCTCCTGCTGCGCGCCCGCAAGGACGCCGAGCGCCTCCTCGACGCCGCCGCCGCCCAGGCCCAGGAGGCCACCGGCCACGCCGAGCGGCTCCGCACGGCCACCGCCGCCGAGGCCGAGCAGGCCCGCCGGGAGGCCGCGGAACTCGGCCGGACCGCCGAGCAGCGGATGCAGGAGGCGGAGGAGCGGCTGCGGCTGGCCCGCGCCGAGGCCGACAAGGTCGTCGCCGCCGCCACCGAGGACGCCGCCAAGCGCGTCGCCGCCGCCGAGTCCGCCAACGAGCAGCGCACCCGTACCGCGAAGAACGAGATCGCCCGCCTGGTCGGCGAGGCCACCAAGGAGGCGGAGGCGCTGCGCGCCGACGCCGAGCAGGCACTCGCGGACGCCCGCGCCGAGGCCGAGAAGCTGGTCGCGCAGGCCGCCGAGAAGGCCCGTACGAAGGCCGCCGAGGACTCCGCCGCCCAGCTCGCCAACGCCGCCCGGGCCGCCGAGGAGATGCTCGGCAAGGCGTCCGAGGACGCCCAGGCGACCACCCGCAAGGCGGCCGAGGAGGCCGAGCGGATCCGCCGCGAGGCCGAGGCCGAGGCCGACCGGCTCGTCGGCGAGGCCGCCGACACGGCCGAGCAGCTCCGCGGCGCCGCGAAGGACGACACCAAGGAGTACCGCGCCAAGACGGCCGAGCTCCAGGAGGAGGCGCGGCGGCTGCGCGGGGAGGCCGAGCAGCTGCGGTCCGAGGCGGTCGCGGAGGGCGAGCGGATCCGCGCCGAGGCCCGGCGCGAGTCCGTCCAGCAGATCGAGGAGGCGGCCAGGACCGCCGAGGAGCTGCTGGTCAAGGCGAAGGCGGACGCGGACGAGCTGCGCACGGCGGCGACCGCCGAGAGCGAGCGGGTCCGCGCGGAGGCGGCCGAGCGGGCGGCCGCCCTGCGCGCCCAGGCCGAGGAGGTCCTGGAGCGCACCCGCGCGGAGACCGAGCGGCTGCGCGCGGACGCCGACGAGCAGGCCGAGTCGGTGCGGGGGGCCGCCGAGGCCGCCGCCGCCGAGCTGCGCGAGGAGGCGGAGCGGACCGTCGCGGCCCGGCAGGCGGAGGCCGCCGAGGAGCTGGCGCGGCTCCACCAGGAGGCCGAGGCCCGGCTCGCCGCCGCCGAGCAGTCCCTGGCCGACGCCCGCGCCGAGTCGGAACGGCTGCGCCGGGAGGCCGCCGAGGAGACGGAACGGCTGCGCACCGAGGCCGCCGAGCGGCGGCGCGCGCTCCACGAGCAGGCCGAGCAGGAGGCCGAGCGGCTGCGCACCGAGGCCGCGGCGGACGTGTCGCGTTCGCGCGCCGAGGCGGAGAACACCGCCGTACGGCTCCGGGCGGAGGCCGCCGCGGAGGCGGAGCGGCTCAGGGCGGAGGCGCACGAGACCGCCGCCCGGGTGCGCGCCGAGGCGCAGGGCGCGGCCGAGCGGCTGGAGACGGAGGCCGCCGAGGAGCTGGCGGTCGCGCAGGAGGAGGCCAACCGGCGCCGCCGGGAGGCCGAGGAGACGCTGGACACCGCGCGTGCCGAGGCCGACCGGGAGCGCGCCCGCGCCCGCGAGCAGAGCGAGGAGTTGCTGGCCTCGGCCCGCAGGCGGGTCGAGGAGGCGCAGGCGGAGGCGCAGCGGCTGGTCGAGGAGGCCGACCGGCGGGCCGCGGAGCTGGTCTCCGCGGCCGAGCAGACCGCGCAGCAGGTGCGGGACTCGGTCGCCGGGCTCCAGGAGGCCGCCGAGGAGGAGATCGCCGGGCTCCGTTCGGCGGCCGAGCACGCCGCGGAGCGGACGCGCACCGAGGCGCAGGAGGAGGCCGACCGGGTCCGGACCGACGCCTACCAGGAGCGGGAGCGGGCCGCCGAGGACGCGGCGCGGGTCCGCGGCCGCGCCCAGGAGGAGTCCGAGGCGGCGAAGGCGCTGGCCGAGCGCGCCGTCCGGGAGGCGCTGGCGGAGGCCGAACGGCTCAAGGCGGACAGCGCCGAGTACGCGCAGCGGGTGCGGACGGAGGCGTCGGACTCGCTCGCCTCGGCCGAGCAGGACGCGGCCCGCACGCGCGCGGAGGCCCGCGGCGACGCCAACCGCATCCGCTCCGAGGCGGCCGCCCAGGCGGACCGGCTGGTCACGGAGGCGTCGGCCGAGGCGGAGAAGCTGGTCGGCGACGCCACGGCGGAGGCGGAGCGGATCGTCGGCGACGCGACCGGTGAGGCGGAGCGCGTCACGGCCCGGGCGGCCGAGGAGGCCGACCGGCTCGCCACCGAGGCCGTCGAGGTCCTCGACGAGGCGCAGGCCGAGGCCGCCCGGTTGCGGGAGGAGGCCCGCAAGGAGGCCGACAAGCGGCGCTCGGGCGCGGCGGAGCAGGCCGACAGGCTCCTCGCGGAGGCCGGCGGCGAGGCGGAGCGGCTGCGCGCCGAGGCCGCGGAGGCGGTCGCTTCGGCGCAGCAGGCTGCCGAGCGGATCCGCCGGGAGGCCGAGCAGCACCTCGGGAGGACCGAGGAGGAGGCCGAGCGGCTGCGCGCGGAGGCCCGCGCGGAGGCGGACCGGGTCCTCGACGAGGCGAGAGAGGCCGCGGCCAGGCGCCGGGCGGACGCCGCCGAGCAGGCCGACCAGCTGATGGCGAAGGCGCAGGAGGAGGCGCTGCTCACCACCACGGAGGCCGAGGCGCGGGCGGACACGATGGTCGGCGCGGCCCGCGAGGAGGCCGAGCGGATCGTCTCCGAGGCCACCATCGAGGGCAACGGCCTGGTGGAGAAGGCCCGTACGGACGCGGACGAGCTGCTGGTCGGCGCCCGCAGCGACGCCAACGCCATAAGGGAGCGGATGGAGGAGCTGCGCGTACGGACCGAGGCGGAGATCGAGGAGCTGCACGAGCGGGCCCGCCGGGAGAGCGCCGAGCAGATGCGGGTCGCCGGTGAGCGGGCCGACAAGCTGGTGCGGACCGCGGAGCAGCATCTGGCCGAGGCGGAGGCGAAGGCCGAGAGGCTGCTGTCGGAGGCCGACTCGGAGGCGAGCAGCGTCCGCATCGCCGCGGTGAAGAAGGCCGAGGGCCTGCTGAAGGAGGCCAACCAGAAGAAGGCCGACGCGGCCCGCGAGGCGCAGAAGGCCAAGGAGGAGGCGGCGGCGGAGGCCGCGCGCCTCGTGGAGGAGGCCCGGCGGGAGCTGGAGGTCCTGGAGCGGCGCCAGAAGGACATCAAGGGCGAGATCTCCCGCGTCCAGGCCGTGCTGGAGGCGCTGGAGTCGTTCGAGGCGCCGTCCGGGAGCGCCAAGGACGGCGGGGCGAAGGCGGGCGCGGCGGCCGGTACCCGTTCCACCGGCAAGTCAAACACCGATTGAGGGGCCGGAAAGGCCGCACATTCTCCACGCCAAACGGCCATCCGCTCGATGACACGCCGCTCGGGCGCCTAGGATTCCCTCTGACACCTCACCGGTCTCATTCGACAGGAACCCCATGAGCGACACTTCCTCCCCCTTCGGCTTCGAGCTCGTGCGGCGTGGTTACGACCGCGGTCAGGTGGACGACCGCATTACCAAGCTCGTCGCCGACCGTGACAGCGCCCTGGCCCGAATCACCGCCCTGGAAAAGCGCATCGAGGAGCTCCACCTCGAAACCCAGAACGCCCAGATCCAGGCGGGTGACTCCGAGCCGTCGTACGCCGGTCTGGGTGCCCGCGTCGAGAAGATCCTCCGCCTCGCCGAGGAGGAGGCCAAGGAGCTCCGCGAGGACGCCCGCCGCGCCGCCGAGCAGCACCGCGAGCTGGCCGAGTCGGCGGCCCAGCAGGTGCGCAACGACGCGGAGGCGTACGCGGCGGAGCGCAAGGCGAAGGCCGAGGACGAGGGCGCCCGCATCGTCGAGAAGGCGCAGTCCGAGGCGAGCACGCTGCGGGCGGAGGCGCAGAAGGACGCGCAGTCGAAGCGCGAGGAGGCCGACGCGCTGTTCGAGGAGACGCGCGCCAAGGCCGCCCAGGCCGCCGCGGACTTCGAGACGAACCTCGCCAAGCGGCGCGAGCAGTCGGAGCGGGACCTGGCCTCGCGCCAGGCGAAGGCGGAGAAGCGGCTCGCGGAGATCGAGCACCGCGCGGAGCAGCTGCGCCTGGAGGCGGAGAAGCTGCGCACGGACGCGGAGCGCCGGGCCCGCCAGACGGTGGAGACGGCGCAGCGCCAGGCCGAGGACATCGTGGCCGACGCCAACGCGAAGGCGGACCGCATCCGCAGCGAGTCGGAGCGCGAGCTGGCGGCGCTGACGAACCGCAGGGACTCGATCAACGCCCAGCTGACCAACGTCCGCGAGATGCTGGCCACGCTGACCGGTGCCGCGGTCGCGGCGGCGAACGTCCCGGACGACGAGCCGGCCGGCCGCAGCCTGCCGACGCAGCAGTCCCGCTGACCCGTCGGCACGCGATCCGCCGGGCCGGCCCGGACGGCGGGTCCGCACGCCGGTCCCGCTCCCCCGTGGGGACCGGAGTCGTGTGCTCCGTACGGCCCCCCGCCACCCCGGTGGCGGGGGGCCGTGCGCTTTCGTAGCGTGGGCGCATGATCGAAGCAGCGGGCCTGACCAAGCGTTTCGGTGCGAAGACGGCCGTCGACCACCTCTCCTTCACGGTCCGCCCGGGGATGGTGACGGGGTTCCTCGGGCCGAACGGGGCGGGCAAGTCGACGACCATGCGCATGGTGCTGGACCTGGACGCCCCGACGAGCGGCACGGTCCGGATCGACGGCCGGCGCTACCGCGAGCTGGACGAGCCGCTGAGGCACATCGGCGCCCTGCTGGACTCCCAGGCGCTGCACGGGGGCCGTACGGCGTACCACAACCTGCTGTGCCTGGCGCAGTCGAACCGCATTCCCGAACAGCGGGTCGGGGAGGTCCTCGATCTGGTCGGCCTGACGGCGGTGGCGCGCAGGAAATCGAAGAATTTTTCGATGGGCATGGGGCAGCGATTGGGAATCGCCGCCGCGCTCCTGGGCGATCCCCGGATTCTGATGTTCGACGAACCCGCCAACGGGCTCGACCCGGAGGGAATTCACTGGATCCGAAACCTGATGAAACACCTCGCGGCGGAGGGCAGAACGGTCTTCGTTTCCAGTCATCTGATGAGTGAAATGGCCCTGACGGCCGACCACTTGATCGTCATCGGACAGGGAAAGCTGCTCGCCGACATGCCGATGGCCGATTTCATCCGGGAGAACTCGCGCAGCTACGTGCGCCTGCGGACGCCGCAGCGGGAACCCGCCCGGGACGCCCTGGCCGCGGCCGGCCTGACGGCGGTGGACGCCGGGGACGGGGCCCTGGAGGTCGACGGGGCGTCGACGGAGCGGATCGGCGAACTCCTCGCGGAGCACCGCGTCGTCCTCCACGAGCTGAGCGCCCAGCGGGCCTCCCTGGAGGAGGCGTTCATGCGGATGACCGCGGGGGCGGTCGAGTACCAGGCGCACCGCGGCGACGCCCCCCGGTGGGGCGCGGGCGTGAGGGGGGCCTGAGCGATGGCGTCGGTACCCGCGGTCCTCCGGTCGGAGTGGACCAAGATCCGCACGGTCGCGTCGACGACGTGGACCCTGGCCTGCGCCCTGGTGGTGACGGTCGCGACGGGGGCGGGCCTCAGCGCCCTGACGCGGGCGCGGTTCGAGGACCTCCCCGCGTTCGAGCGGGCCGCCTTCGACCCGACCCTGGTCGGCTTCTCCGGCATGATGCTGGGCCAGCTGGCGATGGTCGCCTTCGGCGTCCTGGTGGTCGGCACGGAGTACGGCTCCGGCATGATCCGCGTGTCACTGGCGGCGGTGCCGCGCCGGGGGACGTTCCTCTTCGCCAAGGTCGCGGTGGCGGGGCTGCTGGCGCTGGCCGTGGGCCTCGCCACCGGCTTCGCGTCGTTCTTCGTCAGCCAGGCGCTGCTCGGGGAGCACCGGACGTCGATCGGCGAGGAGAACGTGCTGCGCGCGGTGATCGGCAGCGGCCTGTACATGGGCCTGATCGCGGTCCTCTCGATGGGCGTGGCGGCGATGCTGCGCTCGTCGATGCTCTCGCTCGGCATCCTCGTGCCGTTCTTCTTCCTCGTGTCGCAGATCCTGTCGGCCGTCCCCGGCGCGAAGGAGGTGGCCCGGTACTTCCCCGACCAGGCCGGCTCGAAGATCATGCAGGTGGTGCCGAACGCGATGGGCCAGGACCCCGTCCCGTACGGGCCGTGGGGCGGGCTCGGCATCATGCTGCTGTGGGTGGCGGCGGCGCTGGCCGGGGGCTACGTGGTGCTCAGGCGCCGCGACGCGTAGGTTTCCGGTGGGGGGCGGAACCGTCAGGGCCCTCGCCCTCCTCTTACCTCCTACGGGCGGCCTGCGGCGTGCGGGTGCGCGGCGCCGCCCGCCGTCGGACCGAGCTGTGGGGCTGGAGAATGATCGAGGCAGTCCGCCTGACCAAGCGCTACGGCGCCAAGACCGCCGTGGACGACCTGTCGTTCCGCGTGCGGCCCGGTGTCGTCACCGGGTTCCTGGGGCCCAACGGCTCCGGCAAGTCGACCACGATGCGCATGATCCTCGGGCTGGACCGGCCCACCTCCGGACAGGCCACGATCGACGGCCACCCCTTCCGCGAGCTGCCCAACGCCCCCCGCCAGGTCGGTGCCCTGCTCGACGCGCGGGCGGTGCACGGCGGCCGTACGGCCCGCGCCCACCTCCTCGCCCTCGCCCGGCTCGCCGGCATCCCCGCGCGGCGCGTGGACGAGGTCCTGGGCGTCGTCGGCCTGCGGGACGTGGCGCACAAGCGGTCCGGCGGGTTCTCGCTCGGCATGGGCCAGCGGCTCGGCATCGCGGCGGCGCTCCTGGGCGACCCGCAGGTGCTCCTCTTCGACGAGCCGGTCAACGGCCTGGACCCGGAGGGCATCCTCTGGGTGCGGAACCTGATGAGGGCGCTGGCCGCCGAGGGCCGCACGGTCTTCGTCTCCTCGCACCTGATGAGCGAGATGGCCCTGACCGCCGACCACCTGATCGTCATCGGCCGGGGGCGGCTGCTCGCCGACATGAGCGTCCGCGACTTCATCGCCGCCAACTCCGCCGGCTTCGCGCGCGTGCGGACCCCGGCGACCGAACCGGAGCAGCGCGGGAAGCTGGTCGCCGCCCTGACCGGGGCCGGCGGCTTCGTCCTGCCGGAGCCGGACGGCGCCCTGCGCGTGACCGGGCTGCCCCTCCCCCGCATCAGCGACCTGGCGCACGACGCCGGGGTCCGGCTGTGGGAGCTGTCCCCGCACCAGGCGTCGCTGGAGGAGGCGTACATGCGGCTGACGCAGTCGTCCGTGGACCACCGCTCCACGGACGACCGGCTCGCGGAGCTGGGGCCGGTGCCCGAACGGCCCCCCGGCGTCCCCGACGTGCCGCTGGAGGGCTGGTACCCGCCCCCGCCGCCGGCCCGGTCCCCCGCCGCGNCAGGTCCCCGCGCCCGCCCCGNCCGNCGCCGCCGGACCCNCGCCCGCCGGGCCGGCGGACGGGGACCGCGCCGGCGGCGGAGGGGGCCCGCAGCAGAGCCGTACGCACGAGAGCAGCACCGAGGACGCCCGATGACCACCACCCCGTACACCTCCCCCATCCCCGTGCGCCGCGCCCACCTCGGCGACGCCGTCGCCTCCGAGTGGACCAAGATGCGGTCGCTGCGGTCGACGGTCTGGACGCTGGGGGTGATGGTCGCGCTCGTCGCCGGGCTCGGAGTGGTGCTGGCGTTCGTGGTCGGCGAGCCCCTGGCGGGCGAGCAGCGGGGCGAGGGGGCCGTCCTCCTCCTGAGCCTGCCGGGGACGCTGCTCGCCACGGTGTGCGTGATCACGCTGGGCGCGCTCACGATCACCTCGGAGTTCGGCACGGGCCTGATCCGCACCACGCTGACGGCGTGCCCGAGCCGCGGCCGGGTGCTGACCGCCAAGGCGCTCGTCTTCTCCGGGCTGGTCTTCACGACGACGACCCTGGTCGCGGCGCTCACCACGGCCGCGCAGTGCGCGATCCTCGGGACGACGGACGGGGCGACCGCCGACCAGTGGGCGCGGGCGACGGTCGGCGTGGGCCTCTTCATGGCGTGCCTGGGACTGCTGTCCCTCGCCGTGGGCGCCCTGCTGCGCCACTCGGCGGGGTCGATCACCACGGTGATCGGCCTGGTGCTGCTGCCGTACGTGCTGATGATCGGCCTGTACGCCGAGGAACTGGAGGGACTGCGGAACGCGCTCGTCGAGTACTCCCTGCCGGTCCTGCTCGGCACCCTCTACACCGGCGACCCCACCGGCGGCATGTCGGGGCCGTCCGGCTGGGAGGCGCTGTGGATCATGGCGGGCCTGGCCGCCGCGGCCCTGGGCGGGGCGTACGCGGCGTTCGGCCGGCGGGACGCCTGAGCCGGTCCGCGCCCTAGTGGCGCGGGGCGCTGCGGGACCGCTGCGTCCGGGTGGTGCGGCGGTCCCTGGCGTTCCAGCACCCCCGGTGCCAGTGCCGCCGGTCGTCCACGTCGCCGTGCTGGGGCCAGGCCACCACGTGCGGGACGCCGGAGGGGATCTCCTGGTCGCAGCCGGGGCAGCGGTACCGCTTGCCCGCCGCGCTCGCGCCCGTCACGTCCCGTACGGCCCAGTCCTCGCCCCGCCACGCCTCCGTCCGCTGGAACCCGCCGTAGCGACCGCCGCCGTCGCCGGTCTCGGGGGACTTGTCTCCGCCCCTCTTGTGGGGCCGGTTGCGGCGCGGGGACACGGGAGCACCTCACAGGGCGGACGGGGCGGATGTCCCGTCCAGCGTAAGGGCCCCGCGACGGCCTCCGGCACACCCCNGCCCGCCCTCGGGCACCCGTGCGATCCGCCCCCCGTCCGGGGGCGGTCGGCCGAAAATCGCAAGAACCCGGCCGTGCGCCGTTGCCTCCGCCACGGGTCGGGCGTTGTCGGCGTGGGGGGAGAGCGGCGTCGGCGGTCGAGGAGGCACAGGGCGATGCGTGTGGGGACTTTCGTGCTGGCGGCGGGGTTCCCCGGCCAGGGGCACAGCGAGGCGCTGCACCGCGCGGTGCGCTCGGCCGAGGTCGCCGAGGAGGCCGGGCTGGACTCGGTGTGGCTCGCGGAGCACCACTTCGTCCCCTACGGGGTGTGCCCCTCCGCCGTCACGCTGGCCGCGCTGCTGCTGGGCCGGACGCGCCGCATCCGGGTCGGCACGGCGGTGAGCGTGCTGCCGACGGCCCATCCGGTCGCGCTGGGCGAGCAGGCGTCGCTGCTGCACATCGCGTCGGGCGGGAGGTTCACGCTCGGAGTGGGACGCGGCGGCCCCTGGGTCGACCTGGAGGTGTTCGGCACGGGCCTGGAGGCGTACGAGCGGCACTTCCCCGAGTCGCTGGACGTGCTGCTGCGCTGGCTGCGCGAGGACCGCGTCGCGGCGGACGGCGAGCGGCACCGCTTCCGGGAGGTCGCGGTGGTGCCCCGGCCGGACGAACTGGTCGACGGGGCGTCCGCGCCGGAGACGGTCCTCGCCTGCACCTCGCCGGGGACCGTCCGGCTCGCCGCGGAGCGCGCCCTGCCGATGCTGCTCGGGATGCACTGCGGCGACGAGGAGAAGGCGGAGGTCACCGCCCTGTGGCGGCGTGAGGCCCTCGCCGCCGGGCACGCCCCGGACGAGGTGGCGAGGATCGCCGGGCGGCACGTGTCGGCGGGCGTCGTGCAGATCGCCGACCACACCGCGGACGCGGCGGAGACGCTGCTGAAGACGATGCCCGGCTGGCTGCGGCAGGGGCTCGACGCCCATGTGACGGTGGACGGCCGGCACCGGTCGATGCGGGACCCGTACGCGTACACGGAACTGCTGTGCCGGCTGCACCCGGTGGGGACGCCCCGGCTGGCCGCGGACCGGCTGGCCGCCACCGCGGAGCGGACGGGCATCCGGCGGTTCGCGCTGCTGGCCGAGGGGTCGGGTCAGGTCGGGGCGACGGAGGAGAACCTGCGCCGGCTGGGCGCGGAGGTCCTGCCGCTGCTGCGGTGAGGCGTACGGGCGCCGGTCCGGCGGCGCGGGGCCGGGTCCCGTCCGGCCTGCTGCCGCCCCTGCGTCCGCCGTGCCTCGGCGGCGGTTCCGGGGCGGCAACACGCACGGCGTCAGCAGTCGCGCAGCACCGGCGACTGGTTGAGGAGCTGGGCCCGTACGGAGGTGAAGCGGGCCAGCCGCTCGTCGGCCGACGGGTCCAGGGGGAACACCGCCACGCGGTGGCAGTTCTGGAAGGCCAGCCGGACGCCGAAGTGGCGCTCCAGCGCCCCCCGTATCGCGTCACTCGCCAGCGCGCGCAGCAGCTGTCCGCGCGCCTGCTCGTCCGGCGGAGGCGTCTGGTTGTCGGCGAAGGCTCCCCCGTCCTCCCTCAGCCGTGCCACCAGAGAACTGATCATCTCCCATGCGAAGGGCAGGGAGGTCCGGACGCAGTCGACGAAGGCCGCTTCGTCGACCTCGCCTCGCTCGGCCTGTTCCAACAGGGCCGGTGAGACGTCGAGCGACATGGGTTCTCCTCTCGTGACCCCGCCGGGAGCGGGGTCCTACGGGCAGGGAAGGAGGAGCCCCCGTGCGCACACGCTGTGTGCACGAGTGACGACCTCCCGCTTCCACGGTAGGGGCGCCGCCCCGGCGGCACCAGGAGATTGACCCACAACAGGCCATGTGTTCACGGCCGTTTGGCACCGAATCGCGCGGAACCTCGTGTGTCGAGTAGCGTTGCCGACCATGCGTCTCGTCATCGCCCGCTGCTCCGTGGACTACGCGGGCCGGCTCACGGCCCACCTGCCCTCCGCCCCCCGCCTGATCATGGTCAAGGCCGACGGCAGCGTCTCGATCCACGCCGACGACCGGGCGTACAAGCCCCTCAACTGGATGTCTCCGCCGTGCACCCTCAGGGAGGGCGAGGGCGGGTCCTCCGGCGTCTGGACGGTCGTCAACAAGGCGGGCGAGAAACTGATCATCACGATGGAGGAGATACTCCACGACTCGTCCCACGAACTGGGCGTGGACCCCGGTCTCGTCAAGGACGGCGTGGAAGCGCACCTGCAGGAGCTGCTCGCCGACCGGATCGAGACACTGGGTGGGGGGTACACGCTGATCCGCCGCGAGTACCCCACGGCGATCGGCCCGGTCGACATCCTGTGCCGGGACGCCGACGGCGGCACGGTCGCCGTCGAGATCAAGCGGCGCGGGGAGATCGACGGCGTGGAGCAGCTGACGCGCTACCTCGACCTGTTGAACCGGGACCCGCACCTGGCGCCGGTGAGGGGCGTGTTCGCCGCGCAGGAGATCAAGCCGCAGGCGCGGGTGCTGGCGACGGACCGGGGCATCGACTGCGTGGTGCTGGACTACGACGCGCTGCGCGGCATCGAGGACGACAAGCTGCGCCTCTTCTGACGGTCCGCCGGCTCCACCGGATCCCACGCGTACGGCCCCGGGCGGCAGGCCCGGGGCCGTCGTGGTGTGCGGGCGCGGGCCCGGGTGGGCCCGGCCCGGCTCAGGCGGCCGAACCGGCCGGGGACGGCTCGCCGGGCACGAGGGCGCCGCTGGCGCTGGACGACGTGCCGCCCGCGGTGGAGCCGCCGCTGCTGCTGTCGCCGGTGGCGCCTCCCGCGGCGCCGCCCGGGTCGGGGGTCTCCGTGGGCGGCTCGGTCGACGTCTCCGTGGGCGACGGGTCGGTCGTCGTGGACCCCGAGGGGCCGGGGCCGGTGGTGGTCGAGCCGCCCGAGGTCGGGGAGCCCGTGGTGCCCGGGGAGGTGGTGGAGTCCCCGGGCGCCGTGCCGCCGGACGTACCGCCGGTGGTGCCGCCGGACGTGCCGCCGCTGGTGCCGCCGGTGTCGGTACCGCCGGCGTCCGCGCCGCCGCCCGGTGTCGACGGGCCGGTCGCCGGGCCGGTGGGGACCTCCTCCGTGGGGTCGGGCGAACCGGGCCGCTCGGACGGGCCGGGGCCGTCGTCCGTCGGTCCGCCGGCGGGGTCGTCCGCGTCGCCGCCGCCGGAGGTGCCGGTGGTGGCGCCGCCGGAGTCGGGGGTCCCGCCGTCGGAGCCGCCGTCGGAGCCCCCGGTGCCGCCGGCCTCGGACGAGCGCTCGGTGACGACCTTGTCGCCGGCCGGGCCGCCCGTGCCGTCGCCGGAGGTCGCGCCGAGGGTGACGACCGTACCGAGCACCGCCGCGAGGACGGCGCCCGCGCCGGCCGCGACGAGGTTGCGCCGGGTGCCGGCGAGCAGCAGGCTCCGGGTCCCCTTCCGGGCGGGCCGCTCCCGGCCGGGGTACGCGTACGCCCCCGTGCCCGCGCCGGTCCCCGTGCCCGCGCCGACGGCGCCGTACGTGGCGTCGAAGTCCGCCCCGGGGCCGCCGGGGGCGCCCGGTCCGATGCCGAAGGCCGCGCCGAGTCCCGCGGCCCCGGTCCCGAGGCCGGTGCCGCCCGCCCGTCCGCCGGTCACGGCCGGGGAGGCGTGCCCGCCCGGGGCGGGGTCCGGGCCGGTGTCCGCGTCCGCGCCGGTCGCGGCGGCCGGCCTCGTACCGGCGGCCTCCGCGCGCCCGGGGCCCGGAACGGGGGCCGTGCGGCTCGCCCCGCCCGCGCGGAGGCCGCCGGGCGGCAGCACGGCCGGGACGTCGTACGGGGAGGACTGCCGGGCGCCCCGCTCGCAGTCGGCCACCAGGGCGAGGGCGCGGCGGCCGGCGACCGTGCCGCGCTTGTCGGCGAGGGCCCCGCGCAGCGCGATGGACGCCTCCAGCTCGGCGCGCGCCCGTTCGAGGTTGCCCCGGCACAGGGCGAGGACGCCCAGCTCGTGGTGGAAGTACGCCTCTTCGGCGACCTCGCCGGCGAGCCGCGCGGCGGCCTGGCCGGAGCGCAGGGCCCGCTCCCAGGCGCCCCAGCGCAGGCCGGCCGCGAGGACGGGCGCCGCGCTGCGGGCGAGGAGGACGGCGGTGCTGGCGTGCCCGGCCTCCTGGCTGGAGGCGAGGGCGTGCAGCGCGGCGAGCACCGCGTCCGCCTCGGCGGCGACCCGCTCGGGGGCGACCGACGGGTGGCCCACCCACCAGGCGTAGTGCTGGGCGGCGGTGTGGGCGCGGGCCGGGGCGCCCTCGCCGTAGCCGTCCTCGGCGAGCTGCTCGGCGACGCCGGGGGCCAGGCGGTGACGCGGGCCGACGGGGGTGAGCAGACCGCAGCGGAGGAGTTCGCCGAGCGCGGCGTCGGCGTGGGTGTCCCCGATGAGGGCGGGCAGGTGCGCCTGGTGGGGGACCTCCCCGCCGAGGGCGACGGCGAAGCGGAGGGTCTCGCGGGCGGCCTCGGAGAGCCGGGACGCCAGCAGCGCGGCGGGGGCGGCGGCTTCGCCGACGCTGGGCAGGGGCGCGTCGTGGGCGTCGGCGCCGGCGGCGTCGTCCGGGTCCCGGTCGCCGTCCTCCGGGGCGGGGGCGCGCAGGGCGTCGCGCTGCTGGAGCAGGGCGCCGGCCTGGACGAAGCGCAGGGGCAGGCCCTCGGACTCGAACCAGAGGTCGCCCGCCCAGTTGGCCTCCTCGTCGGTGAGGGGCCGGTCGACGGCGTGTTCGAGGAGTTCGAGGGTGGTGGACCGGTCGAGGCCGGTGAGGGCCATCTCCTCCACGGAGGCGTCCGGGGAGGGTGCGGGCGTGTCCGGGCCGGCCGCGAGGAGGAACGCGCACTCGGGTGCGGCGTCGAGGAGCTCGTCGAGGGCCGCGCCGCCGAACTCGAGGTCGTCGAGGAGGACGACGGCGCCGATCTCGCGGACGAGGGCGAGCAGCCCGGCGCGGTCGGGGCGGTGGTCGCGCGCCTGGTGGACGGCGGCGAAGAGGTCGTACAGGAGGTCGCCCACGGTGTGGCGGTGGCCGGAGAGGCGGATCACGCCGTCGGGCGCGAGGTCGGCGCAGTCGGCGGCGACGGCGTCGAGGAGCCGGGTGCGGCCGGAGCCGGCGGGGCCGGTGAGGCGCACGGAGCGGCCGCGGGAGAGGAACTGGACGAGCCGCTCGCGCTGTTCGGCGCGGTTCAGGAGCGGCGGGAGCAGGGCGGGCCCGGCCGGGACGGGCGGGGCGGCGGCGCGCTCGCGCTCGGCGCGCTGCTCGGGGGTGCGG
>NZ_CP095474.1:523586-558226 GCF_023614315.1 Streptomyces sudanensis
GCTCGGGCCGGCGGCCGGGCGGGCAGGGCTCGATCTCGCTGCCGTCGACGGGGTTGACGGTGAGGAGGAAGTCGCCGGTGACGAGCCGCGTGGTGCGGGCGGGGGCCTTGCCCGCNCCGGGCGGGNGGGGCGGTCGTCGCGGGAGGCGTGCGGCCGGCCGGTGTCGCCGCTCCGGCGGGCGGCGTCGTCGGTCGCGTCGTGGCCGTGGTCGTCCGGCCGCGGGTTCATCGGGTCCATGGTGAAAGCCCCTCAAAAGCGTGGTGCGGCGAAGCCCCTCCCGGCCGATCTGCACGCACGGTGTCGCTTCTGGTCCGGTGCCCGCCGTGTGGGTCCGTCGATGGGCAGACCCCCAGAACCCTAGACGCTCCCCGGGCCGCGGGAAACAGCCGGGGTGCCGACCGCCCCAGACGTCACGGTCCTGTGACCATGGGCGACCGGGGCCGCCCGGGGCGTTTTGCTCCCGCATGTGCGGTCGGCCCCTCTTCCGCGGCGGGCGTACGGGGGTCGTACGGCGGGGCGTGCGCGGCGGAGCGGTACGGGCCCGCGAGCCCCGGGGGCACCGCGTGCGCCTTCCCGGAGGGGCTCCGGGGCGCGTCGCGCGCGCACGGGGCGCGCTCCTGACCGCGGCTCAGACGCGGGGGAGCGACTCCGCGGCGAGGCCGCCCTCGATGGCGAGGATGCGGTGCAGCCTGGTCGCGACGAGCAGGCGCTGCATCTGGGGCGGCACGCCGCGCAGGACCAGGCGCCGTCCGCAGCGGCCGGCGCGGCGGTGGGCGCCCATGATGACCCCGAGCCCGGTGGCGTCCCAGGAGTCGAGGCCGGTCAGGTCGAGTACGAGGTCGCCGGCTCCGTCGTCGACGGCCGAGTGCAGGACCGTACGGGCGTCCGCCGCGCTGCGGACGTCGAGGCGGCCCCCGACGACCAGCTCGCTGTGGTCGCCCCTGATGTGCATATGCGCTCCCCGGGAGTGCTGTTCTTGTTCCGTCACGTCTTTCTGCTGCACCAGGTGACTACCGCGTCACCCGAGCGGTTGCGCTTCGTGAGCGAACCGATATCAACTTCACCCCGAAGGGTGAAGTTGATTTGGCGGGATGCGGTCAGTACCGGTAGAAGCCCTGCCCGCTCTTGCGGCCGATGTCACCCGCGTCCACCATCCGGCGCATCAGCTCCGGCGGGGCGAACTTCTCGTCCTGGGACTCCGTGTAGATGTTGTCGGTGGCGTGGAGGAGGATGTCGACGCCGGTGAGGTCGGCGGTGGCGAGCGGACCCATCGCGTGGCCGAACCCCAGCTTGCACGCGATGTCGATGTCCTCGGCGGAGGCCACGCCGGACTCGTACAGCTTGGCGGCCTCGACGACGAGGGCGGAGATCAGGCGCGTGGTGACGAAGCCGGCGACGTCGCGGTTGACGACGATGCAGGTCTTGCCGACCGACTCGGCGAACTCGCGGGCGGTCGCGAGGGCTTCGTCGCTCGTCTTGTGGCCGCGGACCAGCTCGCACAGCCGCATCATCGGGACGGGCGAGAAGAAGTGCGTGCCGACGACCCGCTCCGGGCGCTCGGTGACCGCGGCGATCTTGGTGATCGGGATGGCGGAGGTGTTGGAGGCGAGGAGCGCGTCGTCCCGGACGAGCTTGTCGAGGGCGCGGAAGATCTCGTGCTTGACCTCCAGCTTCTCGAACACGGCCTCCACCACGACGTCGGCGTCGGCGACGGCGTCGAGGTCGGTGGTGGTGGTGATGCGGGCCAGCGCGGCCTCGGCGTCGGCGGCGTCGAGCTTCCCCTTGGAGACGAACTTGTCGTACGACGCCTTGATGCCGTCCGTGCCGCGGGTGAGGGCGGCGTCCGTGACGTCGCGCAGCACGACGTCCCAACCGGCCTGGGCCGAGACCTGAGCGATGCCGGAACCCATGAGTCCGGCGCCGATGACGGCGAGCTTCCTGGCCACGTTCAATCCCCTTCACACGCGTCCGCTTTTCGGTTCTCCGGCGGGAGGTTACTGCCCGGAAGGGTCCGTGGGGCGGTGAAGAGATGCGCGTCACGTCTCGGATGACGGACATCACAGCGGAACGCGCCACCGGGTGGACGCACCGCGGACGGGCCCGCCCGGGAGCGCCCGGCCCGCGGGGCCCCGGCGGTCCCCCGCCGCCGGGGCGCCGGCCGTGACGGTCGGCACACGGGGCCTTCGGCGGGCCGGTGCGCCACCGGGGTCACTAGGCTGGCCGCATGGTCAATCTGACGCGCATCTACACCCGCACCGGCGACAAGGGCACGACGGCGCTCGGCGACATGAGCCGCACCGCCAAGACGGACCTGCGGATCGCGGCGTACGCCGACGCGAACGAGGCGAACGCGGTCATCGGGACCGCCATCGCCCTCGGCGGACTGCCGGAGGAGGTCGTCGAGGTCCTCGTACGGGTGCAGAACGACCTGTTCGACGTGGGCGCGGACCTGTCGACCCCGGTGGTGGAGAACCCGCAGTACCCGCCGCTGCGGGTGGAGCAGGCGTACGTCGACAAGCTGGAGGCGGACTGCGACCGGTTCCTGGAGGGCCTGGAGAAGCTCCGCTCCTTCATCCTGCCGGGGGGCACCCCGGGAGCGGCGCTCCTGCACCAGGCGTGCACGGTGGTCCGCCGCGCGGAGCGCTCGACGTGGGCGGCGCTGGAGGTGCACGGCGAGACGATGAACGCCCTGACCGCCACGTACCTCAACCGCCTCTCCGACCTGCTGTTCATCCTGGCGAGGACGGCGAACAAGGAGGTCGGCGACATCCTGTGGGTGCCCGGCGGGGAGCGCTGAGTCCCCGCCGGGAGCCGGGCGGCGGGCGTCAGGCGTCCGGGCCGGCGGGCCGCCCCTCGCGCCCGGGGGCCTTCTTCGGCCAGACCGCGTACGACAGGGCGATCAGCCCGTGGATGCCCGCCACCCGCCACGCCCCGGCCGTCCAGCTCTCCAGCGGGCCGGTCCGGGCCGGGTCGTCCACGTACCAGGCGGCGGCCTGGAGCAGGACCGTCGCGACGGCGGCGCCGAGCAGGGTGCCCAGCCACACGCGGCCCTCGTGGCGGGCGCGGGCCGTGCCGTAGCGGGGCGGGCGGACCGGCGGGGGCCCGCCGCCGAGGCGGTGGGCGGCGTGGCCGTCCAGCCACTTCACGGTCCGGTGCCCGTGGCCGACGGTGTAGCCGATGTACAGCGCCGCCAGGCCGTGCGTCCAGTCGGGTTCGGCGCCGCCGCGCAGGTCGACGGCGGTCGCCACGAGCAGGACGACCTCCAGCAGCGGTTCGCACAGCAGCAGCGCCGCGCCGGTGCGCGGCATCCTCAGCAGGTACCGCGCGGCGAGCCCCGCCGCCAGCAGCACCCAGAAGCCGATCTCGCAGACCACGATCAGTGTGACGACCATGCCCCCAGCCTGCCGCCGCCGCGGGCGCCGGGCGTCGTCGCCGGTGACGAGACCGCCCTGCATCCTTCGATGTAGCCGAGGCTCGCCCGGGACGACGACGCGGCGGGTACGGCGGGCGTGTTGGATGGGACCGTGACACCGCCCCGCCCCCCTCGCGAAGACGTCCTCCTGGCCTCGGCGGGCCTCGCCGGCGGCCTCCTGCTGTGGTCCCTCGGCCTGTTCAACCAGGGCGCGCGCCACGCGATCGTCGACGCGCCGTGGGCCGTCCTGCCTCCGCTGCTGGTGACGGCGTCACTGGGACTCGTCCGGCGCACCCGTCCCCGCGCGGCGCTGCTGGTGGGGACGGTCGCGGTCGTCGCGGACCAGTTCACGCGCGGCAGCATCGCGACGGTCCTGATGTTCACGGACCTCGTGTACGCGGCCGCCGTGTACGGGCCTGCCGCCTTCGCCCGGCGGCTGCCGAGGACGACGGGCCTGGTCACCGTCGCGGTGTCGATCGCGTCGCTGGCCTGGTACCGGGAGCCGTGGGCGCTGCTGCTCGGCGTCCTGGCCGGCCTGGTGTCGTTCGTCCCCGCCACCACCGGCGCGATCGTCCGCAACCACCGGCAGGCCGCCGACGCGGCCCGGCTGCGCGCCGAACAGACCGCGCTGCTGGCCGAGATGGACCGCCGGGAGGCGGTGGTGGCGGAGCGGGCCCGGATGGCGCGGGAACTGCACGACATGGTGGCGGGGCACCTCTCCGCGATCGCCATCCACTCGACCGCCGCGCTCTCCCTCGACGAACCGGCCACCAGCCGGGAGGCCCTCGGCGTCATCCGGGAGAACAGCGTCGAGGGCCTCGCCGAGATGCGCCGGCTGATCTCGCTGCTCCGGGACAGCGGCGCCGACCGCGACCCGGCGCCCGCGCCGACCCTGGTCGGACTCTCCGCGCTGGTGCGGCAGGCGGCGGCGCACGGCACGGCGAGCGGGCTGGTGTTCACGCTGACCGCCCCGCCGCCGGACGGGGACCTGCCCGCGCCGGTGGAGCTGGCGGCGTACCGCATCGTGCAGGAGTCCCTGACGAACGCGCTGAAGCACGCCGGTGCGGGCGAGGTCGCCGTCGTGGTGGAGCGCACCGGCCACGCGCTGACGGTGGTGGTGACCAGCCCGCCGGGCCGCCCGGCNGGCGGGGCCGCGGGCGCCCGGGTCGGGGGCCGGGCTGGTGGGGATGCGGGAGCGGGTGGCGCTGCTGGGCGGGGAGTTCGAGGCGGGCCCGGTGGACGGGGCGTGGCGGGTGCGGGCGGTGCTGCCCGTGGCGGAGGACGACAGGGAGCCGGCGGCATGAGCACGGGTACGGGCGCGGATGCGGGTACGGGGGCGCGGGGCCGCGCGGTCCGCGTCCTGGTCGCGGAGGACCAGCGGGCCGTGCGGGCGGGCCTCGTCCTCATCCTGCGCAGCGCCCCCGGCATCGAGGTGGTCGGCGAGGCCGGGGACGGCGAGGCGGCGGTGCGGCTGGCCCGCGAGCTGCGCCCGGACCTGGTGCTGATGGACGTTCAGATGCCGCTGCTGGACGGGGTGGAGGCGACGCGCCGGGTGGTGGCCGAGGGCCTCGCGGACGTCCTGGTCCTGACCACCTTCGACCTCGACGAGTACGTCTTCGGGGCGCTGCGGGCCGGCGCCGCCGGGTTCCTGCTGAAGAACACCGAGGCGCGGGACCTGATCGAGGCGGTACGGGCGGTGGGGCGCGGCGAGGGCCTGATCGCCCCCGCGGTCACCCGGCGGCTGATCGCCGAGTTCGCAGGGCGCGACCGTGCACGGCCCGGCCGTACGGCGGGGTCCGGCCGTACGGCGGGGTCCGGACCGGACCGGAGCGTGCTCGACCCGCTGACCCGGCGGGAGCGCGAGGTGCTGTCGTGCCTCGGCGACGGCCTGTCCAACGCGGAGGTCGCGGTACGTCTCGACATGGCGGAGGCGACGGTGAAGACCCACGTCAGCAGGCTCCTGGCGAAGCTCGGGCTGCGCAGCCGGGTGCAGGCGGCGGTACTGGCCCGGGAGTTGGAGGTCTGACCCGGGGCCCCGCGCCCGCGCCGCACTCCGAAGGGCGCGGGGGGCCGCCGGGCCGGGCCCTCCGGCGCACCGCGTGGAACGCCTGCTCGCCCGGAGCCGTCACGCCGCCGCCCGTCCGGGTCCACGGGCGGCTCTCCCCCTCTTCCGGCCGCGGGACCGCCCCCGGCGGCCGGCAGGCATGCGGAGCCCGCGGCGGCCGGGGAGCCCACGGCGGCCGGGCCCGTGCCTCCGCCCGGAGCCGCCGTACCGCCGCTTCGTCCGGGGCCGCCGCGGGCGGTTCCACCGCCTCCGGGCACAGGGCCGCCCCCGGCGGCGCCGTCCCGGTCGGCTCAGGCGTGCCGGGTCCAGTCCGGGTCCAGGCGGTCGGCCAGGCCGGCGGCGGTGAAGGCGGCCAGCAGTTCGTCGCGGCCCTCGGTGAAGTGGGCCCAGCCGTCGTGGTGGACGGGCACGACGCGGCGGGCGCCGAGGATCCCCGCGGCCCGGGCCGCCTGCGCGCTGTCGAGGACGATCAGCGCGCCGCCGAAGAGCTCGGGGAAGCGGGGGGCTCCGGCGAAGAGGAGGGCGGTGTCCACCGGGGCGAAGCGCTCGGCGATCTCCCGGACCGCGTCGAGCGAGGCGTTGTCGCCGCTGACGTAGACGGTGGGCAGGTCCTCCCCGGTCAGTACGAAGCCGACGACCTGCCCGGTGACCGGTTCGATCTCCTCCCGCGGGCCGGGCCCGTGGACGGCGGGGACGCCGGTGACGGTGATCGTGCCGCCGCCGGGACGGTCCAGCACGGCCGTCTCCCAGTCGGCGAGCCCCCTGGCTCCGCCCCCGAGGCGCCGGGCGCCGCCGGGAGTGGTGAGGGTGAGGGGGACGTCGGCGAGCAGGGCGCGGCCGGAGGCGTCGAGGTTGTCGGCGTGCTCGTCGTGCGAGAGCAGGACGACGTCGACGGGGCCGAGGTCGGCCGGGTCGGCGGCGGAGGGGGCGGTCTTGGTCAGGGTCGGGCCGAGGGTGGGGTAGTCACCGGGGCCGTCGAAGGTGGGATCGGTCAGGAAGCGCAGGCCGCCGTACTCGAAGAGGGCGGTCGGGCCGCCGAGCACACGGACCGGGAACGGCCCGGTTCCGGCGGGAAGGGAGGACACGGAAGAACACCTCACGGATGACTGGTGAGTAGAACGTGAGGTGAAGGTAACCGCATCTCATGGAAACGAGCAAGGCGTACCATGAGAACCATGAAGGAGACCGAGGCGGAGGAACCGGTCCTGCCACCCGCGCAGGGCGAGGAGGAACACCTTTCCCTCGCCCTCGCCAACAGCGCCGTCGCCCTGCCCGGCGGCCAGGAGACGGACTTCCTGAGGACCCCGGCGGAGGCCAACCGCTGGCTGACGCGGCACGGCCTCGCCCCGATCGACGCCGGCATGCTGGAGATGTGCACGGCGCAGTTGCGCTCCCTACGCGAACAGGTCAGATCACTGTTCGCCTCCCGCGTCGGGGGGCTTCCCGCCTCTCCGGCCGCCGTCGCCGCCGTCAACGACGCGATGACCCGCGTCCCCACCGCCCCGCTGCTGCGGTGGGACGAGAGGAACGGCCCCCACCGCGTGGCCCTGCACCCCACCACGGAGATCGTCGCCCACGCCCTGGCGACCCTCGCCACCGACGCCGCCGACCTCCTCACCGGGCCCGCCGCCGAACGCCTCACCGCCTGCGGATCCGCCCCCTGCAACCGCTACCTGCTCCGTCACGGCCGCCGGCACTGGTGCTCCACCCGCTGCGGCGACCGGGCCCGCGCCGCGCGCGCCTACGCCCGCCGCACCCGGCCCGCGACGGAGACGACGCCTCCACCCGGGCCCGCGTCCTCGTAGAGCAGTGGGCCTCTCCCCCACCAGGCGGCCGAAGACCGCTCCGCGCGGACGCCTCGGCACGCGGCCCCGCGCCGGGAGGAGTACGCACTCGGGGCGGCCCGCGTCGGAACACCCGGCATCCCGCCGCCGGGTGAGGTGTCCGGCCACACCGGAGGGAACGTGCCGCGAGCGGCCGCGGAGAGCCGGGGGACGCCCCGGACGTCCGGCCGGACACAGGTGCCGGACCACCGCACGACAGGGCCCGCGGCGGGCGACCGCCGAGGGCCGCGGTGCGGGACGGGGCCGCTAGGCCACGTTGACCCGCTGGCCGGGGGGCGCCGCCTCCAGCCAGGCGAGGAAACCGGTGAGGGCGTCCTCGCTCATGGCGAGTTCCAGGCGCGTTCCCCGGTGCAGGCAGCCCAGGACGACGGAGTCCGACAGGAGCGCCACTTCCTCCTCGCCGTCCGGCATCCGGCGGTTCAGGACCTCGATGGAGTCCCGCTCCAGGACGCGCCGCGGGCGGGGCGCGTACGAGAAGACCCGGAACCAGGCGATCCGGTCACCGCCGTACCGGGCGACCCCGTACACCCAGCCCTTGCCGGAGGGGTCGCCCTCCTCGGGGGCGTCCCAGCGGAGGCTGCAGTCGAAGGTGCCGCCCGACCGCTGGATCAGCCGCCGCCGCAGGCCGAAGACGAAGAGTCCGATCACCACCAGTACGACGACCAGTGCGCTCACCAGCAGAGCGAGGAACATCTCCACCGACCTCCTCGCCTCGTCCTGTAACCGAATACGACCTGCATCTGCATCGCCTCAGCCGCGACCCCGTCCGGAGAGTCCGGACCGAGCCGCGGCTGAGGGGCCGGGCCGCCCGGTGAGGGGCGCCCGGCAGGGTGGATCAGCGGCGGTACGCGCTAGCGCGCGGCCGCCACCGCGCGCAGCCGGACCTCGGCGCGCCGCTCGGCCGCGGCGTCCGACTCCGTCTTCGCACGCTCCAGCGCACGCTCGGCGCGCTGGGTGTCGATCTCGTCCGCAAGCTCGACGATCTCCGCGAGCAGCGACAGCTTGTTGTCCGCGAACGAGAGGAAACCACCGTGCACGGCGGCGACGACGGTGTTCCCCTCGCTGGTGCGGATGGTCACCGGGCCCGACTCCAGCACACCGAGCAGCGGCTGGTGGCCGGGCATGACGCCGATGTCGCCGGAGGTGGTGCGCGCGATGACCAGGGTGGCCTCGCCGGACCAGACACTCCGGTCCGCGGCGACCAGCTCGACGTGCAGCTCAGCGGCCAAGGGTGGCTCCTCGGGTCACCACCCGGCGGGTTCTGCCGGGTGTTGGGTCATAAGTCTAGTGGGGTCTTCGGCACCGGAGTGCCGAGGACCCGAGCCGGCCGACGGGGGCCGGAGGCCGGCCGCGGGGGGCGGCCGGAGCCCGGGGCGGTGTGCCCCGGGGGAGGCGCGGGGCGAGGGGGCGGACGGCGCCCGCCCCCTCACACGTCACGCGGTCCTCAGGAGACGCCGAGCTCCTTGGCGTTCTTCTTGAGGTCCTCGAGACCACCGCACATGAAGAAGGCCTGCTCCGGGAAGTGGTCGAACTCGCCGTCGCAGATCGCGTTGAACGCGGCGATCGACTCGTCGAGCGGAACGTCCGAACCGTCCACGCCGGTGAACTGCTTCGCCGCGTGGGTGTTCTGGGACAGGAAGCGCTCGACGCGACGGGCGCGGTGGACGACCAGCTTGTCCTCTTCGCCCAGCTCGTCGATGCCGAGGATCGCGATGATGTCCTGGAGGTCCTTGTACTTCTGCAGGATGCCCTTGACGCGCATGGCGGCGTCGTAGTGGTCCTGCGCGATGTAGCGCGGGTCCAGGATCCGGGACGTGGAGTCCAGCGGGTCCACGGCCGGGTAGATGCCCTTCTCGGAGATCGGACGGGAGAGGACCGTCGTCGCGTCGAGGTGGGCGAAGGTGGTGGCCGGCGCCGGGTCGGTCAGGTCGTCGGCGGGGACGTAGATCGCCTGCATCGAGGTGATCGAGTGACCGCGGGTCGACGTGATGCGCTCCTGGAGGAGGCCCATCTCGTCGGCCAGGTTCGGCTGGTAGCCCACCGCGGACGGCATGCGGCCGAGCAGGGTGGACACCTCGGAACCGGCCTGGGTGAACCGGAAGATGTTGTCGATGAAGAAGAGCACGTCCTGCTTCTGGACGTCGCGGAAGTACTCCGCCATCGTCAGACCGGCCAGGGCCACGCGCAGACGGGTGCCCGGGGGCTCGTCCATCTGGCCGAAGACCAGGGCGGTCTTGTCCAGGACGCCGGACTCCTCCATCTCCGCGATGAGGTCGTTGCCCTCGCGGGTGCGCTCGCCGACGCCCGCGAAGACGGAGACGCCCTCGTGGAGGTTGGCGACACGCATGATCATTTCCTGGATCAGCACGGTCTTGCCGACGCCGGCGCCACCGAACAGGCCGATCTTTCCACCCTTGACGTACGGGGTGAGGAGGTCGACGACCTTCAGGCCGGTCTCGAACATCTCGGTCTTGGACTCGAGCTGGTCGAAGGCCGGGGCCGTGCGGTGGATCGGCCAGCGCTCGGTGACCTCGGCGTTCGCCTCGGGCACGTTCAGCACCTCGCCGAGGGTGTTGAACACCTTGCCCTTGGTGAAGTCGCCGACCGGGACGGTGATGCCCTTGCCCGTGTCGGTCACCGGGGCCTGGCGGACCAGGCCGTCGGTGGGCTGCATGGAGATGGCGCGGATGATGCCGTCGCCGAGGTGCTGGGCGACCTCGAGCGTCAGCGTCTTGCGCTTGCCCTCCTCGGCCGGGTCGTCGACCTGGACCGTCAGCGCGTTGTAGATCTCCGGCATCGCGTCGACGGGGAACTCCACGTCGACGACCGGGCCGATGACCCGGGCGACGCGGCCCGTGGCCGTGCTGCCCGGGATGGCCGCCTCAACAGAGGTAGTCATATTACTTGTCACTCCCCGCGGTCGCGTCGGCGAGGGCGCTCGCGCCACCGACGATCTCGCTGATTTCCTGGGTGATTTCGGCCTGGCGGGCCGCGTTGGCAAGGCGCGAGAGCGAGTTGATCAGCTCTCCCGCGTTGTCGGTCGCCGACTTCATCGCCCGGCGGCGGGCCGCGTGCTCGGAGGCGGCGGCCTGCAGCAGGGCGTTGTAGACGCGGCTCTCGACGTAGCGCGGCAGCAGGGCGTCGAGGACGTCCTCCGCCGAGGGCTCGAAGTCGAACAGGGGAAGGATCTCGCCCTGCGTCTCCTCCGCGCCCTTCGCGAGGCTGAGCGGCAGCATCCGGTTGTCCACCGGCGTCTGCGTCATCATCGACACGAACTCCGTGAAGACGATGTGCAGCTCGTCGACACCGCCGTCCGCGGTGTCCTGCTGGACGGCCGCGATCAGCGGGGCGGCCACCTGCTTGGCGTCCGCGTAGGTCGGGTTGTCGGAGAACCCGGTCCAGGCGTCCGCGACCTTGCGCTCACGGAAGCCGTAGTAGGCGACACCCTTGCGGCCGACGATGTACGTGTCGACCTCCTTGCCCTCGCCGCGAAGCCGCTCGGTGAGCCGGTCGGCCTGCTTGATGGCGTTGGAGGAGTAGCCGCCGGCCAGACCGCGGTCGCTCGTGACGAGCAGGACCGCGGCGCGGGTCGGGGACTGCGCCTCCGTGGTGAGGGGGTGGTTGGTGTTCGACCCGGTCGCCACCGCCGTGACCGCGCGGGTGAGCTCGGTCGCGTACGGCGTGGAGGCCGCCACCTTGCGCTGCGCCTTGACGATGCGCGAGGCGGCGATCATCTCCATCGCCTTGGTGATCTTCTTCGTCGCGGTGACGGACCGGATGCGACGCTTGTAGACCCGGAGCTGCGCTCCCATGGATCAGGTCCCTTCCGTCGTCACTTGGAGACGTTGGCGGCGGCCGGGGCGTCCTCGCCGAGCAGCTTGCCGTCGAAGGTCTCGAACTGCTTCTTGAAGTCGGCGATGCACTCCGCGACCTTGCCGAGCGTGTCGTCGGACATCTTGCCGCCCTCGCGGATCGACGTCATGAGCGACTTGTGCTCGCGGTGCAGGTAGTCCAGCAGCTCCGTCTCGAAGCGGCGGATGTCCTGGACCGGGACGTCGTCCATCTTGCCGGTGGTGCCGGCCCAGACGGAGACGACCTGGTTCTCGGTCGACATCGGCTGGTACTGCGGCTGCTTCAGCAGCTCGACCATGCGCTTGCCGCGCTCCAGGGCCGCCTTCGACGCGGAGTCCAGGTCGGAACCGAAGGCGGCGAACGCCTCCAGCTCGCGGAACTGGGCCAGGTCGACGCGAAGCCGGCCGGAGACCTGCTTCATGGCCTTGTGCTGGGCGGAGCCACCGACGCGGGAGACCGAGATACCGACGTTCAGGGCCGGGCGCTGACCGGCGTTGAACAGGTCGGACTCCAGGAAGCACTGGCCGTCGGTGATGGAGATGACGTTGGTCGGGATGAACGCCGAGACGTCGTTGGCCTTGGTCTCGACGATCGGGAGACCGGTCATGGAACCGGCGCCCATCTCGTCGGAGAGCTTGGCGCAGCGCTCCAGCAGGCGGGAGTGCAGGTAGAAGACGTCACCCGGGTAGGCCTCGCGGCCCGGCGGGCGACGCAGCAGCAGCGACACGGCGCGGTAGGCGTCGGCCTGCTTCGACAGGTCGTCGAAGACGATGAGGACGTGCTTGCCCTCGTACATCCACTGCTGGCCGATGGCGGAGCCGGTGTAGGGCGCCAGGTACTTGAAGCCGGCCGGGTCGGACGCCGGGGCGGCGACGATGGTCGTGTACTCCAGGGCACCGGCCTCCTCCAGCGCGCCGCGGACGGACGCGATGGTGGAGCCCTTCTGGCCGATGGCGACGTAGATGCAGCGGACCTGCTTCTTCGGGTCGCCGGTGCGCCAGTTGTCACGCTGGTTGATGATCGTGTCGACGGCCAGGGCGGTCTTGCCGGTCTGGCGGTCGCCGATGATCAGCTGACGCTGACCACGGCCGATCGGGGTCATCGCGTCGACGGCCTTGTAGCCCGTCTCCATCGGCTCGTGCACCGACTTGCGCTGCATGACCGTGGGGGCCTGCAGCTCGAGGGCGCGGCGGCCGGACGTCTCGATCTCGCCGAGGCCGTCGATCGGGTTGCCGAGCGGGTCGACGACGCGACCCAGGTAGCCCTCGCCTACGGCGACGGACAGGACCTCGCCGGTGCGCTGGACCGACTGGCCCTCCTCGATGCCGCTGAACTCACCGAGGACAATGGCACCGATCTCGCGCTCCTCGAGGTTGAGGGCGAGGCCGAGGGTGCCGTCCTCGAACTTCAGCAGTTCGTTGGCCATGGTCGAGGGAAGACCCTCGACCTTCGCGATGCCGTCGCCGGCAAGGCTGACCGTACCGACCTCCTCGCGCGAGGCCGCGTCCGGCTTGTACGACTGGACAAAGTTCTCCAGCGCGTCCCGGATCTCCTCCGGCCGGATCGTGAGCTCCGCCATCTGGGTTCCCTGCTCTCCTTGTTGGGCCCGAAGTCTCTTTGGGGGATCTGGGGGCTCCCCCCAGAACTTCTGCATCCTGTGCACGGCCCAACCGGGCCGTAGGTAACGCTTGTTGGGTTTGGGTGACCTGGTCTGCGGGTCAGCCGGCCAGTCGCCGCGACGCCTCTTCGAGGCGGGTGGCGATCGTGCCGTTGACGACCTCGTCACCGATCCGCACCGAGATCCCGCCGAGGACCGCGGGGTCCACGTCGAGGTTCAGGTGCATCCGCCGGCCGTACATCTTCGCCAGCACCGCGCCGAGGCGCTCCTTCTGCCGGTCGGTGAGCGGTACCGCCGAGGTGACGACCGCGACCATCCGGTCCCGGCGCGAGGCGGCGAGCTTGGACAGGGACTCGAGTCCCCCCTCCAGGCTACGTCCTCGCGGCTGGGTGACCAGGCGGACGATCAGCCGCTCGGTCGCCGCGCCGACCCGGCCGCCGAGGAGGCGGCGCAGCAGCGCGCCCTTGGCGGCGGCCGTGGCGGCCCGGTCGGACAGCGCGGCCCGCAGCTCGGGGCTGGAGGTCGCGATCCGGCCGAACCGGAACAGCTCGTCCTCGACGTCGTCGAGGGCGCCGGCCTTCTGGGCCGCGGTGAGGTCCGCGACGTCCGCCAGCGTCTCGACCGCGTCGACCAGGTCGCGCGACTGGGACCAGCGGGAACGGACCATGCCGGAGACCAGGTCGACGGTCTCGCCGCCCACCTGACCGCTCAGCAGTCGCACGGCCAGGTCGGCCTTGGCCTCCGCGGCCTGCGCCGGGTCGGTGAGGACCCGACGCAGCGACACCTCGCGGTCGAGCAGCGCGGTGACGGCGGCCAGCTCCTCGGCGAGCCTCCCGGCGTCGACCGACGTGTTGTCGGTCAGCGCGTCGAGACGCTCACGCGCGGCAGCCAGTGCCTCGCGGCTCGCTCCGTTCATCGGGCGGCCTCGGCCTTCTCCTCGAGCTCGTCGAGGAAGCGGTCGATGGTGCGGCTCTGGCGGGCGACGTCCTCGAGGGACTCGCCGACCAGCCTGCCGGCCAGGTCGGTGGCGAGCTTGCCGACGTCCTGACGCAGAGCGGAGGCGGCCGCCTTGCGGTCGGCCTCGATCTGCGCGTGGCCGGCGGCGACGATCTCCTCGCGCTGACGCTGGCCTTCCGCCTTCATCTCGGCGATGATCGCAGCGCCCTGCTCCTGTGCCTCCTGGCGCAGACGCGCGGCCTCGTGGCGGGCCTCGGCGAGCTGAGCCTTGTACTGCTCAAGCACACTCTGGGCCTCGATCTGGGCCGACTCGGCCTTCTCGATCCCGCCCTCGATGGCCTCGCGGCGCTCTTCCAGAACCCGGTTGATGTTCGGGAGGAGCTTCTTGGCGAGGAAGCCGAAGACGATGGCGAAGGCGATCAGGCCGATGACGAGCTCGTCGAGATGCGGCAGAAGAGGGTTCTGAGGCTCCTCCGCTGCTGCAAGGAACAGAGCGTTCACATCAGTGCCTTCCGTGAAAGGGGTCTGGGCTGTCGGTCCGGCTTACTTGTAGACGAAGCCCATGACGATGCCGATGAGGGCGAGCGCCTCACAGAAGGCGAAACCCATGATCTGGTTGGTACGGATCAGACCGGCCGCCTCGGGCTGGCGGGCCAGGGCCTGGGTGCCGTTACCGAAGATGATGCCGACGCCGACGCCGGGGCCGATGGCGGCCAGGCCGTAGCCGATGGACGCGACGTTTCCGTTGACAGCGGCGAGAGTCTCGAGAGCGGACATGCCGGTTCTTCCTTCTCTTTCAAGGACCCGGTGGGGGNTGGCCACCGGACGTCTGTGGGTGGGGATGGGCTGGGCCGGGGCCCGCTCAGTGGTGCTCGGAGAGCGCGCCCTGGACGTAGCTGCTGGCCAGGAGTACGAAGACGTACGCCTGGACCGCCTGGATGAAGAGCTCGAAGGCCGTCATGATGACGACCATGACGAACGAGGCGCCGGCGTAGACGAAGCCGAGGCCGTTCATCAGGTACCAGGTCGCCAGGGAGAACATGACGATCAGCAGGTGGCCGGCGAACATGTTCGCGAAGAGTCGCACCGCGTGGGTGAACGGCCGGATGATCAGGTTCGAGAAGAACTCGAGCAGCATGATCAGCGGCAGGATCGCGCCGAGGGACTTGTCGTAGCCGAGGATGTTCTTCCAGCCGCCGACGAAGCCGTGCTTCTTGAAGGTCAGGCCGACCCAGGTCACGTAGACGATCGCGGCGAGACCGGCCGGGAAGGCGATCAGGGAGGTCACCGGGAACTGCGCGAGCGGGATGATGGACCAGAGGTTCATGATCCACACGAAGAAGAACAGCGAGACCATGAACGGCACGTACTTCTCGCCGTCCTTCTTGCCGATGATCTCGTAGACGATGCCGCGGCGGACGAAGTCGTACCCGGCCTCACCGATCATCTGCACCTTGCCGGGCACCAGCTTCGGCTTGGCGAAGGCGGCCCAGAAGAAAGCGACGATCACGATCGAGCCCAGCAGCGCCAGCAGCATCGGCTTGGTGAACTCGAAGCCGCCGACCACGGCGATGGGCTCGTACAGGAAGGTGTGCAGGCCCGGCGCCGGGAAGCCACATCCGGTGAAGATGTGGCAATCCGGGTCGAAGGCAAGCGTCTGGTCAGCACTCACCGCGGGCTCCTTCAGCGTGGCGCATAGGTACGGCAACCTCGTTGTGTCGGCGCGGCACGCGGCCGCGGTTCGGCACTGGACTGGTCTTACGGATAAGGGGGCGGCGGTTAGGCGTCGAGCGTCGCGCTGGGACAGGCGTCGGCTCGGATGTCCGCGCCCGCAGTGCCGCATATGGCACCGGACGATAGCAGCATCTCGAACGGCCCTTTATCCCGGCCCTACCACTCACGTCGCGGACCCCGTCTTCGCAGTTCGGCCGCCGTTGTCCGACGCGGGGTCGACGTAGAGGATCTTGGCCTTCATGTAGTGGCGCGCCTGCGCGGCGACCCAGACGATCGTCGCGGCGAGCAGCGTGAAGCCGAAGGCCTTGAAGTCGAACAGGGTGGTGTCCTTCAGCAGCGTCATGACGACGAAGAGCAGCAGCATCTGCGTGGTGTAGAGCATCAGGCCCATGGCCTGGAACAGGTGCGGCAGGGACTTCGCCGTCCGCTGCAGGACGAACATCCCCAGCCCCATGAAGACCACCACCAGCACCGTGCCCAGCACGGCCCCGACGGCTCCCTCGCCGCCGGCCACCACGCCTCCGACCACGGCGCCGACGGCACCGGTGGCGAGCGTGGGCACGGCGGCGTGCAGGAGGGTGCGGGCGTCGTTGGACGGCATGGCGGCATCTCCGCTTGCTGGTGGGGGCGTGGTGTCGTCATGGACGAGCGTAGGCCCGGTCCGAGTCAGGTCTCGACGCCGGTGGGCCGTCGCACTGCGGCCCTCCGGCACTGTCTCCGGGTCTCGTGAACCGTATCACAAACTATTTGGCGAGGTCTTTACCCGAAGGTGTGCCAACCCTCACGCATGAGAGTGATGTTGCACGTGTGCGCGCGACAAACCAGGAGGTTTCTGGTAATACCGCGCGCGACGCCTTCGTCAACTCGGCGTTCCGGCCTTCCGCCGTTCGGGAAGGTGCGAGCGGGCGCCGATCGCGGTCGCGCCGTTGACGCCCGCCGGAACGGGCGGGCGCCGGTCCGCGTCGTCGCCCCCGGGCGCCGCGTCCGCACCGGCGTCGTCCTGCGGGTCCTGCGTGTCCGCCGCGGTCCCCTGCCCGCCTTGGGAGGCGGTCCTGCGGCGCCGGTAGCGGGGCGGCACGAACGACTCGGCCCAGCGCGGGGCACGCGGCTGGAAGCGGGGCAGGAGCAGCAGCACCAGGCCCACCGCGCTCAGCGCCACGATCGGCAGGATGATCCACATGGACGCGGAGTGGACGGAGTACATCAGCGTGCCGAACGCGATCAGCGACGACCAGAAGTACATGATCCACACGGCGCGGCTGTGCGAGTGGCCGATCTCCAGCAGCCGGTGGTGCAGGTGCCCGCGGTCGGCGGCGAACGGCGACTGGCCGTTCCAGGTGCGCCGCACGATGGCCAGGAAGAGGTCCGCCATCGGGATCGCGATGATCGTCAGCGGCAGCAGCAGCGGCATGAAGACGGGCAGCGCGGCGTGCGTCGCCTCGCGGGTCGAGCCCTCGAAGAGCTTCAGCGCGTCCGGGTCCACCTGGCCCGTGATGGAGATCGCCGACGCGGCCAGCACCAGCCCGATCAGCATCGAGCCCGAGTCGCCCATGAAGATCCGCGCCGGGTGCATGTTGTGCGGCAGGAAGCCCAGGCACATGCCCATCAGCACGGCGGCGAACAGCGTCGCCGGCGCGGCGGCCTCGATGCCGTAGCCGAACCAGATCCGGTACGCGTACAGGAAGAACGCGGAGGCGGCGAGGCACACCATGCCCGCGGCGAGGCCGTCGAGGCCGTCGACGAAGTTCACCGCGTTGATGGTGAGGACGACCAGCGCGACCGTCAGGAGCGTGCCCTGCCACTGGGTGAGGCCGACCGTGCCGACGCCGGGGATCGGCAGCCACAGGATCGTCAGGCCCTGCATGACCATGACGCCGGCGGCGATCATCTGCGCCCCGAGCTTGATCAGCGCGTCGATCTCGAACTTGTCGTCGAGGACGCCCACCAGCCAGATCAGGGCGGCGCCGGAGAGCAGCGCGCGCGGCTCGTTGGAGAGCGCGAAGACGCTGTTCAGGCGGTCCAGGTGGTCCGCGACGAGCAGGCCCGCGCAGAGCCCGAAGAACATGGCGATGCCGCCGAGGCGCGGCGTGGGTTCTCGGTGCACGTCGCGCGCGCGGATCTCGGGCATCGCGCCCGCCGCGATCGCGAACTTCCGCACCGGTCCGGTGAGCAGGTAGGTCACCGCGGCCGTGATGCAGAGCGTCAGCAGGTAGTCACGCACGGGCTGCCCCACAGGAATCGCTGGCCATCTCAGCCCCACACCCTAGTCGCGCCGCCATCGTGGTGGAGACGCCCCGAGGGCGGCGCGCGGTTGCGTCCACGGCCCCTTCTACCCCCGATACGGGAGGAATCGCCCCGCCAGTTCCCGGGTCCGCGCGCGTACGGCGCCCGTGTCGGCGCCCTCGCGGAGCGCCTCCGCGAACAACCGCGCGACCTGCTCCATCTCCGCCGCGCCCATGCCCTGGGTGGTCACCGCGGCCGTTCCCAGGCGGATGCCGCGCCCGTCCTCGTGGGGCAGGGCGCAGGTGTCCACGACCAGGCCGGCCGCCGCCAGGCGGGCCCGGGCGGTGCGGCCGTCGACGCCGAGCGGGGCCGGGTCGGCGGTGATCAGGTGGGTGTCGGTGCCGCCGGTCGTCACCGCGAGGCCCAGTCCGCCCAGGAGCGCGGCCAGGAGGCGCGCGTTGGCGACGACCCGGTGGGCGTACGCGCGGAACGCCGGGGTCGCGGCCTCCCCGAAGGCGACGGCCTTGGCGGCGACGGTGTGCATCTGGGGGCCGCCCTGGGTGAACGGGAACACCGCCCGGTCGATCCGCTCCGCGAGGTCCGCCCCGCACAGCAGCAGGCCGCCGCGCGGCCCGCGCAGCACCTTGTGCGTCGTCGCGCACACCACGTCCGCGTACGGGACGGGGTTGGGCGCCGCTCCCCCGGCGACCAGCCCGGCGGGGTGGGCCGCGTCGACGATCAGGGCCGCCCCGACCTCGTCGGCGATGTCGCGGAACTCGGCGTGGTCCGGGTGGCGGGGGTAGGAGACCGAACCGCACACGATCGCCTTGGGCCGGTGCCGGCGGGCCAGGACGCGCACCTGGCGGTGGTCGACGAGCCCGCTCTCCGCGTCGACGCCGTAGGGGACGAAGTCGAACCAGCGGCCGGAGAAGTTCGCCGGCGACCCGTGGGTGAGGTGGCCGCCGTGGGCGAGGTCCATCGCGAGGACGGTGTCCCCGGGGCGCAGCAGCGCCGCGTACGCCGCCAGTACGGCGGAGGAGCCCGAGTGGGCCTGCACGTTCGCGTGCTCGGCGCCGAACAGGGCGCACGCCCGTTCCACGGCGAGCCGCTCGGCGGCGTCCGCGTACTCGCAGCCGCCGTGGTGGCGGCGGCCGGGGTAGCCCTCGGCGTACTTGTTGGCGAGGCGCGAGCCGAGCGCGGCGAGGACGGCGGGCGACGTGAAGTTCTCCGCGGCGATCAGCTGGAGGCCGTCCTCCTGCCGCCGCGCCTCCCCGGCCAGTACGTCGGCGATCTCGGGGTCCTGCCGGCGCAGCGCGTCGGCGTCCGGTCCGTAGGCGCCGTCCAGCGTCCTCCCGGCTCCAGCGGTGAGCGGCATCAGTGGCTCCAGGCGCTCCGGACGTGGGCGGCCCCCCGGCACTTCCACTGTAGGCCCGGGCCNCGCNGCCCGCCCNNCNGGCGGCTCNGCGGCCCGGCGGCCCGGCGGCCCGGCGGCGCNCGGGGACCCCGGTCAGGGCGGTCACCACCGGCTCCAGGGCCCGGTCGATCTCGTCGCCCACCGAGCGGAAGAACGTGAGGGGCGCGCCGTACGGGTCGTTCACCTCGTCGGCCTCCGCGCTCGGCGCCAGCAGCCAGCCGCGCAGCGCCGCGGCGGCCCGCACCAGCGCGTGCGCCCGGGCCACCACGCCCTCGGCCCGCGGATCGGGCAGCGTCGCGGGGTCTATCGCCCGTACGAGCCGGGTGAACTCCTTCAGGGTGAAGGTCCGCAGGCCCGCGCTGTGGCCCATCGAGATGACCTGGGCCCGGTGGTCACGGGTGGCCGTGAGCACCAGGTCGGCGCGGATGACGTGCTCGTCGATCAGTTCCCGGCCGACGAACCCGCTCGCGTCCGCGCCGAAGTCCGCGAGGACCGCCTCGGCGTTCGCCTCCATCGGCGCGCCCTCGTGCCCCCACGTGCCGGCGCTCTCCACGATCAGGCCGCACCCCGCCGGGTCGCCCACGCGGTCGCGCAGGGCGTGGCGGGTCAGCCGCTCGGTGATCGGCGAGCGGCAGACGTTGCCGGTGCTGACGTGGAGGATGCGGAACGTGCTCGCCGTGCCTATGCCGCGCCCCTCAGGGGGGGTCAACTGGCCACCTCGAGGTCGGGTACGACCTTGCGCAGCTCGTCCGCGGAGAGCGCGCCCGCCCGCAGCAGCACCGGCACGTCCCGCGTGACGTCGACGATCGACGACGGCACGATGCCCGGCGTCGGGCCGCCGTCCAGGTACACCGACACGGAGTCGCCGAGCATGCCCTGCGCGGCGTCGCAGTCCTCGGGCGCCGGGTGCCCCGTGAGGTTGGCGGAGGACACCGCCATCGGGCCGACGTCGGTGAGCAGTTCGATCGCCACGGGGTGCAGCGGCATGCGGATCGCGACGGTGCCGCGGGTGTCGCCCAGGTCCCACTGGAGGGACGGCTGGTGCCGGGCGACGAGGGTGAGGGCGCCCGGCCAGAACGCGTCGACGAGCTCCCACGCCTGCTCGGAGAAGTCGGTGACCAGGCCGTGCAGGGTGTTCGGCGAGCCGATGAGGACGGGCGTGGGCATGTTGCGGCCCCGGCCCTTGGCGTCCAGCAGGTCGGCCACGGCCTCCGGGCTGAAGGCGTCCGCGCCGATGCCGTAGACGGTGTCCGTCGGCAGCACGACGAGCTCGCCGCGGCGGACGGCGGACGCGGCCTCGCGCAGGCCCGTCGAACGGTCGGTCGCGTCGTTGCAGTCGTATCGCCGTGCCATCAGGGGGCCCTCCCAATTTCGGTCACTCGGTTCACCTCCGGGGCGCTCGGGGCCCCGTCGACGGCCGACCGCGCCCGGCCGGCCGTCCTCCGCGCCCCGCGCACGCTCCCGGACGGCGTCCGGGGGTGCTCCCACCCGCGCATGCGGGCGCCGCACGTGGTGGGTCCCGCCGCCGGCGCCGGCGTCATGGCGTCGCCTTGCGGGCCGTCGCGAAGCGGGGGCGGTTGTTCAGGTCGGGGTGGTCGGCGGCGTCCGTCCAGCCGGCCTCCTCGTTGAAGATCCACGGCACCTGGCCGCCCTGCGTGTCGGCGTGCTCGACGACGACGAGGCCGCCGGGGCGGAGCAGGCGGTGCGCGGTGCGCTCGATGCCGCGAATCACGTCCAGGCCGTCCTCACCGGAGAACAGCGCCATGTCGGGGTCGTGGTCGCGCGCCTCGGGCGCCACGTACTCCCACTCGGTGAGCGGGATGTACGGCGGGTTGGAGATGACCAGGTCGACCTGGCCGTCCAGCTCCGGCAGGGCCGTCAGGGCGTCGCCGTGGTGGACGGCGACCCTGCTCCCCTCGGCGTTGCGCCGGGTCCACACCAGGGCGTCCTCGGACAGCTCCACGGCGTGCACGCGGGAGCGCGGCACCTCCTGGGCGATGGCGAGGGCGATCGCGCCGGAGCCGGAGCACAGGTCGACGACGAGCGGTTCGACGACGTCCATGGCGCGTACGGCGTCTATCGCCCATCCGACGACCGACTCCGTCTCCGGGCGCGGCACGAAGACGCCGGGGCCCACCCGGAGCTCCAGGTAGCGGAAGAACGCCCGGCCGGTGATGTGCTGGAGCGGCTCGCGGGCCTCGCGGCGTGCCACGGCCTCCCAGTAGCGGGCGTCGAAGTCGGCGTCCTTGACGTTGTGGAGCTCGCCGCGCTTGACGCCGTGGACGAACGCGGCGAGCTCTTCCGCGTCGAAGCGCGGCGACGGCACGCCGGCGTCGGCCAGGCGCTGGGTGGCCTGGGCGACCTCCGCCAGCAGCAGGCTGCGGGGGCTCGGGGTCCTCCCCCCGAAATTCTGCTGCACGCTGGTCCTCCGGGCTGCTGGGTCGTACGGGCGGGGTTACGGGAAGGGGCTCACGCGGCGGAGAGCTTCGCGGCCGCGTCGGCGTCGACGCACGCCTGGATCACGGCGTCCAGGTCCCCGTCGAGCACCTGGTCCAGGTTGTAGGCCTTGAAGCCGACGCGGTGGTCCGAGATGCGGTTCTCGGGGTAGTTGTACGTGCGGATCTTCTCCGACCGGTCGACCGTGCGGACCTGGCTGCGGCGGGCGTCCGCGGCGTTGCGCTCGGCCTCCTCCTGCGCCGCGGCGAGGAGCCGGGAGCGGAGGATGCGCATGGCCTGCTCCTTGTTCTGGAGCTGGCTCTTCTCGTTCTGGCAGGAGGCGACGACACCGGTCGGCAGGTGGGTGATGCGGACGGCGGAGTCGGTGGTGTTGACGGACTGGCCGCCGGGCCCGGAGGACCGGTAGACGTCGATCCGCAGGTCGTTGGGGTTGATCTCGACCTCGACCTCCTCGGCCTCGGGCGTGACCAGGACGCCCGCGGCGGAGGTGTGGATGCGGCCCTGCGACTCGGTGGCGGGCACGCGCTGCACGCGGTGCACCCCGCCCTCGTACTTCAACCGCGCCCAGACGCCCTGGCCGGGCTCGGTCGCGCCGTTGCCGCCCTTGGTCTTCACGGCGACCTGGACGTCCTTGTAGCCGCCCAGCTCGGACTCGGTGGCGTCGATGATCTCGGTCTTCCAGCCGACGCGCTCGGCGTACCGCAGGTACATCCGCAGGAGGTCGCCGGCGAAGAGGGCGGACTCGTCGCCGCCCGCGCCCGCCTTGATCTCCAGGATGACGTCCTTGTCGTCGCTGGGGTCGCGCGGGACGAGCAGCAGCCGCAGCCTGTCGGTGAGTTCCTCGCGGCGCTTCTCCAGCTCCTTGGCCTCGGCGGCGAAGTCCGGGTCGGCGGCGGCGAACTCGCGGGCGGTCTCGATGTCCTCGCCGGTCTGCTTCCAGGAGCGGTACGCCGCGACGATCGGGGTCAGCTCGGCGTAGCGCTTGTTGAGCCTGCGCGCGTTGGCCTGGTCGGCGTGGACCGAAGGGTCGGCGAGCTTCTTCTCGAGGTCGGCGTGCTCGCCGACCAGTTCCTCGACCGCCTCGAACATCGGGGGCTCCTGGAGTGGGGTGTGGGCAAGGGGCTGCGGGCGACGGGAGGGCCGGGGAAGCCGGCCCCCCCGACCAAAAAGCCGGCCCCGGCCGTCCGAGGGACGGCCGGAGACCGGCGGTACGGCTCGCTACTTCTTGGAGCCGGCAGCCTTGCCGAAGCGGGCCTCGAAGCGGGCCACGCGGCCACCGGTGTCGAGGATCTTCTGCTTGCCCGTGTAGAACGGGTGGCACTCGGAGCAGACCTCGGCACGGATGGCGCCGCCGTCGATCGTGCTGCGGGTGGTGAACGACGCGCCGCAGGTGCAGCTGACCTGGGTCTCGACGTACTCGGGGTGGATGTCGCGCTTCAAGGTGTCTCCTAGTTTCGGGAGGGCTCCGGGTCGCCTCCGCGGGATGCGGGTGCGTGAACCGGGGCCGACGTACCAGTCTGCCAGGACCGGCCGTATCTCCCAAAACCGGGGTGGGGCCGCGGCTATTCCCCCGTTTTCACCGGATCACGTCCCCGCCCCCGGCCGCGGCGGCGTCCCGGACGGCGGAGGCCGGTACCGGCAGGTCCTGGCGCAGCGCCTGCCAGACCTGCTGGGCCCGGTCCTCCACGGGGACGACGCGGTTGGGGTCGGCCGGGTCGTACCGGACCGGCATCGTGACCAGGTGGATGTCGTCGGAGCCGAGGCCGGACAGGCCGCGGGCGAGGCCGGCGAGTTCCCCGACGCCGTCCAGCCCGGAGTCCGGGGTGATCGCCTTGGTGGCGGTGTCGGCGAGGCCCCAGAGCTTCCGCGGGTCGCTGAGGACGCCGACGCGCTCGACCTGGTCGACGAGGGCCCTGAGGAACTCCTGCTGGAGCCGGATGCGGCCGAGGTCGCTCTGGTCGCCGACGCCCTTGCGGGTGCGGACGAGGCCGAGGGCCTGCTCGCCGTCGAGGGTGTGGGTGCCGGCGGGGAGGGTGAGGTGGCTGTCGTCGTCCTCGATGGGCCGGGTGGTGGTCACCCGGACCCCGCCCAGTTCGTCGACGAGCTTCTTGAAGCCGGTGAAGTCGACCTCGACGTAGTGGTCCATGCGGATGCCCGACATCCGCTCGACGGTCTTCACGGCGCAGGCGGGGCCGCCCACCTCGTAGGCGGTGTTGAACATCGCCCGGTACGCGGCGGGCTCGCCGCGGCCGTCGCGGCGGGTGCACTCGGGGCGGGTGATCAGCGTGTCGCGCGGGATGGAGACGACGCTGGCCTTCCGGCGGCCCTGGTGGAGGTGGACGACCATCGCCGTGTCGGAGCGGGCGGTGCCCTTGTCGCGGCCGTACGCGCCGTTGGCGCCGGAGCGGGAGTCGGAGCCGAGGACGAGGATGTCGAGGGAGCCGTCGTCGACGTCGTCCGGGCGGTCGTCGCCGAGCCGGGTGTCGATGTCGACGCCCTCGATGTTGGCGTCGAGCCGCAGGTAGGCGAATCCGGCGCCGCCCGCGCCGAGGAGGGCCAGGACCAGGGCCGCCCACGCGATCGCGGCCAGGCCGCGCCGGGCGGCGGTCGCCCCGCGGCCCCGTCCGGCGGGTATGCCGCCCGTGCCCTGCTCGTCCATGCTCTCCCCGATCCCCTCGACCCGTGTGCTTCCCGGGTTCCTCGACGGCACCGTTTCAGACGGCGCAGCGGGAAAAAGGGTTGTACGGGCCGGCGGGGACGCGGAACGCCCGTGCCCGCCGCGCGGGGCACGGCGGGCACGGGCGTCGGTTCCTCCGCGGGCCGGTCCGCGGCCGTCCGCCCCGGCCCGCGCGGGACCGGGGCGGACGGGGACCGGGTCCGCTCGCGCTCAGCCGAAGAGGTTGAACGCGTTCCAGCCGGAGCCGATCTTGACGCGCGGGACGAACGGCGCCGTCGAGGAGCTGCGGCCCTGGTAGAGCCACATCACGCCGGCCGAGTCGCGGGCCAGCAGGTCGGCCTTGCCGTCGCCGTTGACGTCGCCGGTGGCGGCGTACGCGGTGAAGTTCCAGCCGCTGGTGCCGGCCAGGACGCGGTTGGTGAACGTCGCCGTGGCGGTGCCGCGGCCCGGGTACACCCACAGGCGGCCCGAGGTGTCGCGGGCCAGCATGTCGGCCTTGCCGTCACCGGTGTAGTCGCCCTTGCCGGCGATGGTCATGACGCCCCAGCCGGAGCCGACGCTGACCCGGGTGCCGAAGGTGCCGTTGCCGCGGCCCGGGTACAGCCACAGGTAGCCGTTCTTGTCCTGCGCGAGCAGGTCGGGCAGCGCGTCGCTGGTCATGTCGCCGGGGACCAGGATGTTCTTCATCGCGCCCCAGCCGGAGCCGACGGTGTACTCGTCGAAGCCGCCCTGGCCGTCCCAGTGGAACCACTGCAGGACGCCGGCGTTGGTGCGGTACAGGTAGTCCTGGAAGCCGTCCCGGTCGAGGTCGGCCTGGCGGACCAGGTTGTAGCCGCTCCAGTCGCCGAGGGAGACCCGGCCGCCGAGCGAGGTGCCGCGCGAGTAGTACTCCCACGCCTCGCCGGCCGAGGTGCGCGCGAACAGGTCCGCGCGGCCGTCGAAGTCGAGGTCGGTGTCGTTGACCCGCGCGTTGATCTGGCCGACGTACGTGCTGGTCTTCGCGTAGACGCTGTACGCGCCCTGCTCGACGCAGTCCCGCACGCCCCACGACACGACGCCGGCTATCCGGCCGTTCACCACGAGCGGGCCGCCCGAGTCGCCGTTGCACGGGGAGACCGTGCCGGCGTCCTGGCCGGTGGCGGGGTTGCCCGCGCAGGCCATCTGGCCCGCGACGAAGTCGCCGCCGTAGTACGACGAGCAGGCGGCGTCGGACCGCATCGGGACGACGGCCTTCTTCAGCGTCTGCGAGCCCTCGTCGGAGGTGGAGCTGGTGCGGCCCCAGCCGTAGACGGTGGCCTGCGTGCCGTCGCGGTAGGAGGCCGTGTCGCCGCTCTGCGTGGTCTGGAGCGTCTTGTACGGCATCGCGTCGTACAGGGTGAGGACGGCGACGTCGCCACCGGCGATCGTGGCGTTGTTGTAGGTCGGGCTCATCCACTGGCGGTCCACGCCCGTGATGCGCCCGCCGTGCAGGTCGAGGTCGGCCCCGTTCGAGGTCGGTATCTGGTCGGTGCCGGCGACGACCGAGCCGTACTGCGCCCAGTCCAGGCCGTACACGCAGTGCGCGGCGGTCAGGACCTTGTTCGGGGCGACCAGGGAGCCGCCGCAGAAGAAGCCCTCGTCGTCCGCCGCGTCGTCGGTTCCCTTGTCGTCGTAGTAGTGCAGCTGCACCATCCACGGCGCTTCGGTGATGGCGGCCGGCGAGCCGCCGATGATGTACGACTCCTTGGTGCCGGAGCCCGTGTTCCCGCCGGTCTCGCGCTCCTGCGCGGGAAGGGTGTCGGCCTCGCCGTCGCCCAGGTCGGCGACCGAGCCCTCGACGCGGTCGAGCAGCTCGGTCTTCGACGGGGCCTGCGGCTTTGCCGCGTGGTGCTTGGCCGGGGCCGGGGGCGTGTCCGCGGCCTGGGCGGGCGCGGCGCCGAGCATCGCACCGCTCAGGGCGAGTGCGGCGGCGGCCGCGGGAAGGACGGTGCGCGTCCTCCGCTGGGCAGATGTCACTCAGGACTCCTCTCGGGATGTGAGCAGGGAGGAGCCGAGTCACCGGACGCATCGGGCGGGACGAATGTTCGTCACGGCCCACAGGACGACGCGGAGCGGCCCGGTGGTCTTTCAGGGCACGGCTCCGCCGACTCAGTGGGCGTATTCGTCAATACGTTCCCCCCCACTACGACGCGCCGATCCTACAACGCGGGACCGCCCCCGGTCACCGAGATGACGGGGGCGGTCCGGTACTACGGGGACGACGTCAGTCGTTGTTGCCGGAGGACGGCGTCGTCTTCTGGATCTGGAGCAGGAACTCGGCGTTCGACTTGGTCTGCCGCATCTTGTCGAGCAGCAGCTCGATCGCCTGCTGCTGGTCGAGCGCGTGCAGCACCCGGCGCAGCTTCCAGACGATGGCGAGCTCCTCGCCGCCGAGGAGGATCTCCTCCTTGCGGGTGCCGGACGCGTCGACGTCCACCGCGGGGAAGATGCGCTTGTCGGCGAGCTTCCGGTCGAGCTTGAGCTCCATGTTGCCGGTGCCCTTGAACTCCTCGAAGATCACCTCGTCCATGCGCGAGCCGGTGTCGACCAGCGCGGTGGCGAGGATGGTCAGCGAGCCGCCGTCCTCGATGTTCCGCGCGGCGCCGAAGAAGCGCTTCGGCGGGTACAGCGCGGTCGAGTCGACACCACCGGACAGGATGCGGCCGGAGGCGGGCGCCGCGAGGTTGTACGCGCGGCCCAGGCGGGTGATCGAGTCGAGCAGGACGACCACGTCGTGACCCAGCTCCACGAGGCGCTTGGCGCGCTCGATGGCCAGCTCGGCGACGGTGGTGTGGTCCTCGGCGGGGCGGTCGAAGGTCGAGGAGATGACCTCGCCCTTCACCGACCGCTGCATGTCGGTGACCTCCTCCGGACGCTCGTCGACGAGGACGACCATCAGGTGGCACTCGGGGTTGTTGTGGGTGATCGCGTTGGCGATCGCCTGCATGATCATGGTCTTGCCGGTCTTCGGCGGGGCCACGATCAGGCCGCGCTGGCCCTTGCCGATCGGCGACACGAGGTCGATGATCCGGGTGGTCAGCACGCCCGGGTCGGTCTCCAGGCGGAGCCGGTCCTGCGGGTAGAGCGGGGTCAGCTTGTTGAACTCGGGGCGGCCCCGGCCGGAGTCCGCGGCCATGCCGTTGGCCGAGTCGAGGCGGACCAGCGCGTTGAACTTCTCGCGGCGCTCGCCGTCCTTCGGCTGGCGCACCGCGCCCGTGACGTGGTCGCCCTTGCGCAGGCCGTTCTTGCGGACCTGGGCGAGCGAGACGTACACGTCGTTCGGGCCGGGCAGGTAGCCCGAGGTCCGGATGAACGCGTAGTTGTCGAGGATGTCCAGGATGCCCGCGACGGGGATCAGGACGTCGTCGTCGGAGACCTGCGGCTCGCCGGCGAACTCCTCGCGGCCGCGGCGGCCCCGGCGGTCGCGGTAGCGGCCGCGGCGGCCCCGGCGCCCGCCGTCGAAGTCGTCGTCGTCCTGCGGTCCGGGCTGGCCCTGCGGCGCGCCCTGGCGCTGCTGGCGCTGGCCGCCGCCCTGCTGGTCGTCGCCCTTGCCGCGGTCGCGGCGGTCCCGCTGGCGCTCGCCCCGGTCGCCCCGCTCGCCGCGGTCGCGCTCGCGGCCCCGGCGGTCCCGGCGGCCCGCCTCGGCGGTGTCGGCGGCGGATTCGGCCGTACGGGCGTCCTGGCCGCCCTCGGGGCGGGTCTCCGTGCGGACCTCGGTACGGGCCTCGGTGCGGCCCTCGGCCTCGGCGGGGCTGCCGACCGCGGCGGTGGCGCGGCGGCGGCGGCGCTCGCCGGCCGCCTCGTCGCCCTGGTCCGGCGCCGCGGCGAGCTTCGGCGACGGCTGGCCGGGGATCTCGATCTGCTGCTGGGCGGCGGTCTTCTCGCCGCGCGCGGCCGTGTCGTCCCCGTTCGCCCTGGCGGAGGGCGTCTCCGCGGCGTCCCCGGCCTCCTCGCCCGTACGGGTGCGGGAGGTGGCGCGGCGCTTGGGCCTGGTGTCGGCGGTGCCGGACTCGGCACCCTTCGGCGCGGACGCGGCGCCTCCCCCGGAGGGGGCGCCCCCGGTCTGCGCTTCCTTGATGACCTCGATCAGCTGGCTCTTGCGCATGCGCGCGGTGCCCCTGATGCCGAGGCCGGACGCGACCTGCTGCAGCTCGGCCAGGACCATGCCCTCGAGGCCGGTGCCGGAGCGGCGGCGCCGTGAGGTGGTGCCAGTGGCAGCACCTGCGGCGGGCGCGGTGGTGTCGACGCTCTTGTCGGCAGTCACGCCCATCAGATCGGTGGTGTCGCTCACGAAGGGTCCTTCCCTGGAGCGGACGTCGGCCTTCTGGCTCGGCGACCGGTTGTGCTGTCCGGCCTCGGCCCTGATGTGGGAGCCGTGCCGGGGCGGTGGTGCCGCCGGAATACGGCGGCGGAAGAAATAACGTGCGTCGTCCGGCCCGAGACCCCCTGGTCGGCCCTCTCCGGTGGAGGAGCGAGGGGGGACGCGCGCCGGTTCCGGAGCGTGCTCGAAACTGCTCAGGCAGGCTGCTCAGGCAGTTTGGGGGGCTCCCGGAAGAAGGGTGGTCCCTGACGGGGACGCACAGCACCGCGCCACAAAGACGTCGGGTGCAGACTTGAGATTAACACTACCGGCTCCAACAGACATTCCCCCTCTCACACACCGGCAATCCGCGTATCCGGCGATCCGCCCCGCGGCGGGCGCCTTCCGGCGGGTCACGGCGCGAGCGGCAGTACGCTCGCGCCGGCGGCGTCGAGGGTCAGCCGGTTGGCCGCCCAGCCCTCTCCCGCCAGCAGCGCGACCTTGTCCGCCGCGCCGTCCTCGACCAGCGCGAGCACCGTGGGGCCCGCGCCGGAGATGACCGCGGGGACGCCGTCCGCCCGCAGCCGGTTCACAAGGGCGATGCTCTCCGGCATCGCGGAGGCCCGGTACTCCTGGTGGAGGCGGTCCTCGGTGGCGGCCGTCAGCAGCTCGGGGCGCCTGGTGAGGGCCTCGACGAGCAGCGCGGCGCGGCCGGCGTTGGCGGCGGCGTCCCCGTGGGGGACGGTGCGGGGCAGCAGGCCGCGGGCCGTCTCGGTGAGCACGGGGCTCGCGGGGACGAAGACCACCGGAACGATGGACTCCTTGGGGTCCATCCTGATGGCGCGGGTCGCCGCGGCCTCGGTCCAGGCGATGGTGAAGCCCCCCAGCAGGCAGGCGGCGACGTTGTCGGGGTGGCCCTCGATCTCGGCGGCGAGCTCCAGCAGCGCGGCGTCGTCGAGCCGGTCGCCGCCTATGGTCACGGCGCGGGCGGCGACGACCCCCGCGCAGATGGCGGCGGAGGAGGAGCCCAGGCCGCGGCCGTGGGGGATGCGGTTGGCGCAGACCACCTCCAGGCCGCGGGGCTGGCCGCCGAGCAGGTCGAACGCGGTGCGCAGGGAGCGTACGAGGAGGTGGCTCTCGTCGCGCGGGAGCGTGTCGGCGCCCTCGCCGGCGATGTCCACGTGCAGCCCGGCGTCGGCGACCCGGACGACGACGTCGTCGTACAGCCCCAGCGCGAGGCCGAAGGCGTCGAAGCCCGGGCCGAGGTTGGCGCTGGTGGCGGGGACGCGCACCCGTACGGCGGCGGCGCGGAACGCGGGACCGGCCATCGCTCGTTGACTCTCCTTGCTCTGGACCTGCGGGGGTGACCTGCGGGATGGGGACGGGCGGGGACTTCGGGGGATCGGCGTCGGACGTGCGGGNGCCCGGGGCCGTTCCGGCGGTCACCGACGGCGTCGTCGCCCGCGGCATATGCGGCGGGGTGGTTCCCCCCAGAGTATCGAAGGAAGGTTCCGCCGCGACATAGGGCGCACGGGAGGCGCACGGTGCGTGTCGCGTGCCGGTCCGTGCACCCCGGCCGGCGCCGCCGCCGGACCCGCGGGACCGGCGGCGGCCGGGGCGTCAGACCAGGCCGAGGCGCCGGGCCGCGGCGGCGGCGTCGACCGGGACGGTGACCGGCTGCGGGGCTCCGGCGACCGCCCAGTCGGGGTCCTTGAGGCCGTTGCCGGTGACCGTGCAGACGATCCTCTGGCCCGGGTCGACCTCGCCGCGCTCGGCGGCCTTCAGCAGCCCGGCGACGGACGCGGCGGACGCGGGCTCGACGAAGACGCCCTCCTGCGCGGCCAACAGGCGGTAGGCGCGCAGGATCTCACGGTCCGTCACCTCGTCGATGAGGCCGCCGGACTCGTCGCGGGCGGCGAGCGCGTGACGCCAGGAGGCCGGGTTGCCGACGCGGATAGCGGTGGCGACCGTCGAGGGCTCCTTGACGACCTCGCCGCGCACGATCGGCGCAGAACCGGACGCCTGGAAGCCCCACATGCGCGGGGTGCGCGAGGCGACGCCGTCCTTCGCGTACTCGGTGTACCCCTTCCAGTACGCGGTGATGTTGCCGGCGTTGCCGACGGGCAGCACGTGGACGTCGGGGGCGTCGCCGAGCATGTCGACGATCTCGAACGCGGCGGTCTTCTGGCCCTCCAGGCGCACCGGGTTGACCGAGTTGACGAGCACCACCGGGTAGTCGTCGGAGAGCGCGCGGGCCAGCGTCAGGCAGTCGTCGAAGTTGCCGTCGACCTGGAGGATCGTCGCGCCGTGGACGAGCGCCTGGCCCATCTTGCCCAGGGCGATCTTGCCGCGCGGGACGAGGACGGCGCAGACCATGCCGGCGCGGACCGCGTAGGCGGCGGCGGAGGCCGAGGTGTTGCCGGTGGAGGCGCAGATGACCGCCTTGGCGCCCTCCTCCTTGGCCCGGGTGATGGCCATGGTCATGCCGCGGTCCTTGAACGACCCGGTGGGGTTGGCGCCCTCGACCTTCAGGTGGACCTCGCAGCCGGTGCGCTCGGAGAGGACCTGCGCGGGGACGAGCGGCGTACCTCCCTCACGGAGCGTGACGACCGGCGTGTCGTCCCGGACCGGGAGGCGGTCCCGGTACTCCTCGATGACGCCGCGCCACTGGTGGGTGCCCTTGCTGGTCATGGGTCCTCTACTCCCCTTCGACACGCATGATGCTGGCGACACCGTGCACGGTGTCGAGGCTGCGCAGCGCCGCGACGGTCCCGCTGAGGGCGGCGTCGGGCGCGCGGTGGGTGACGACGACGAGGCTCGCCTCGCCGCCCTCGGCGGAGGTGCCGCCGTGGGCGTCCCGGCCCTGCTGGCGGACGGTGTCGATCGACACCCCGTGCTCGGCGAAGACCGTCGCGACCTGGGCGAGCACGCCCGGCCTGTCGGCCACGTCGAGGCTGATGTGGTAGCGCGTCACCACCTCGCCCATGGGGCTCACCGGCAGCCGGGCGTACGCGGAGTCGCCGGGGCCCGTCGCGCCGCCCAGGCGGTTGCGGCAGACGGCGACGAGGTCGCCGAGCACGGCGGACGCGGTCGGCGCGCCGCCCGCGCCCGGGCCGTAGAACATCAGTTGCCCGGCCGCCTCGGACTCGACGAACACGGCGTTGTAGGCGCCGCGCACGGAGGCCAGCGGATGGCCCAGCGGGATCATCGCCGGATGCACGCGGGCCGTGACGGACCCGCCGTCGGCGGCCCGCTCGCAGATGGCCAGCAGCTTGATGGTGCAGCCGATGCGCTGGGCGGAGGCGAAGTCGGCGGCGGTGACCTCGGTCATCCCCTCGCGGTACACGTCGTCGAGGCGCACCCGCGTGTGGAAGGCGATGCCGGCGAGGATGGCCGCCTTCGCGGCGGCGTCGAAGCCCTCCACGTCGGCGGTCGGGTCGGCCTCCGCGTACCCGAGGGCGGTGGCCTCGTCGAGCGCCTCCGCGTAACCGGCGCCGGAGGTGTCCATCCTGTCGAGGATGAAGTTCGTGGTGCCGTTGACGATGCCGAGGACGCGGTTGACCCGGTCGCCGGCGAGGGACTCGCGCAGCGGCCTGATCAGCGGGATCGCGCCCGCGACGGCGGCCTCGTAGTACAGGTCACGGCCGTGCTCCTCGGCGGCGGCGTGCAGCGCGGCGCCGTCCTGGGCGAGGAGCGCCTTGTTGGCGGAGACGACGGACGCGCCGTGCTCGAAGGCGGTGGTGATCAGCGTGCGGGCCGGCTCGACCCCTCCGATGACCTCGACGACCACGTCGATGTCGCCGCGTTTGACCAGCGCCGTGGCATCGGTGGTGACCAGGGCCGGGTCGATGCCCTCGCGGACCTTGGAGGGCCGGCGGACGGCCACGCCGGCGAGCTCGACCGGGGCGCCGACGCGCGCGGCGAGGTCGTCGGCGTGCGTCGTCATGATGCGCGCCACCTCTGAGCCGACCACGCCACAGCCCAGCAGCGCCACCTTCAGCGGACGCGTACGCATCATCCGACCTCGTTTCTGTCCCGTCCCGCCGTGTTCTCCCGCGGGCCTTCCAGTCTCACCCACCGGATGGGACTTCCCCCGTCCCGTCCGATGGGTGAGATGTCCGTTCCATCAGCCGACATCGAGGCGCAGGAGGTCCTCCTCCGTCTCGCGCCGGACGATCACCCGCGCCGCCCCGTCCGCGACGGCCACGACGGGCGGGCGGAGCACGTGGTTGTAGTTGCTGGCCATGGAGCGGCAGTACGCGCCGGTCGCGGGCACCGCGATCAGGTCGCCCGGCGCCAGGTCGGCGGGCAGGAACGCGTCCCGCACGATGATGTCACCGCTCTCGCAGTGCTTGCCGACGACCCGGCACAGCATCGGCTCGGCGTCGGAGGTGCGGGAGACCAGCGCGACGCTGTACCCGGCGTCGTACAGCGCGGTGCGGATGTTGTCCGACATGCCGCCGTCGACGGAGACGTACGTGCGCAGCCCCTCCAGGGGCTTGATCGTGCCGACCTCGTACACGGTGAACGCGGTCGGGCCCGCGATGGCGCGGCCCGGCTCGACGGAGACCCGCGGCACCGCCAGCCCGGCCGCCGCGCACTCCCGGCCGACGATCTCCCGCAGCGCCGCCGCGATCTCGTGCGGCTCGCGCGGGTCGTCGTCCGGCGTGTACGCGATGCCCAGACCGCCCCCGAGGTCGATCTCCGGCAGCTCGATCCCGTGCTCGTCACGCACCTGGGCGAGGAGGGAGACCACGCGGCGGGCGGCGACCTCGAAGCCCGCCATGTCGAAGATCTGCGACCCGATGTGCGAGTGGATGCCGACCAGTTCCAGTCCGTCGAGCTTCAGCGCGCGGCGCACGGCCTCGGCGGCCTGGCCGCCGGCGAGCGTGATGCCGAACTTCTGGTCCTCGTGCGCGGTGGCGATGAACTCGTGGGTGTGCGCCTCCACCCCGACCGTCACCCGGATCTGCACGCGCTGCCGCCTGCCGAGGGCCTGGGCGGCGTGGGCGACGCGCACCATCTCCTGGAAGGAGTCCAGGACGATCCGCCCGACGCCCGCCTCGACGGCCCGCCGGATCTCCTCCGGGCTCTTGTTGTTGCCGTGGAAGGCGATGCGCTCGGCGGGCATCCCCGCGGAGAGCGCCGTGGCGAGCTCGCCGCCGGAGCACACGTCGAGGTTGAGCCCCTCCTCGTGCAGCCACCGCACCACGGCGCGGGAGAGGAACGCCTTGCCCGCGTAGAACACGTCGGCCTCCTCGCCGAACGCGTCCGCCCAGGCGCGGCAGCGGGCCCGGAAGTCGGCCTCGTCCAGGACGTACGCGGGCGTCCCGAACTCCTCGGCGAGGGCCGTGACGGGGATGCCCCCCACGGTCAGGACCCCGTCGTCGCCGCGCCGCACTGTGCGGGCCCAGATCTTCGGGTCGAGGTGGTTGAGGTCGGCGGGGGGCGCGCTGTAGTGGCCCTCGGGCAGGACGTCGGCGTGGCGGGGCCCGGCGGGGTGTGCGGAACGGCTCATGTCTCTCTCACAGCGGTCACAGGCGGTCGGGGGCACTGACGCCGAGCAGGGACAGGCCGCCGGCCAGCACCGTCCCGGCGGCTTCGGCGAGGGCGAGCCGGGAGCGGTGGGCGGCCGAGGGTTTCTCCTCACCGACGGGCAGCACGGTGTGCTGGAACCCGAGCAGCGCGTCGGCGACGACCTCCAGATGCCGGGCCAGCCGGTCCGGGGCGTGCTGCCGGGCGGCGGCCAGTAGTACGGACGGGTGGTCGGCGAGCGCGGCGAGCAGCTCCGGGGCATCCACCTCCTCCTCGTACGCGCCGGTGAAACCGAGGTCGGCGGCGTTGCGGAGCAGGGCGCGGGACCGGGCGTGCGCGTACTGGACGGTGAACAGGCCGTTGCCGCCCGCCTCGGTCAGACGCAGCAGCGGCGCCGCGTCGAGCACCCGGTCGTGCGCGGCGGGCCGCAGCAGCGCCCACCGCGCCGCGTCGGGCGGGAGGACCGCGGCGACGTCGTAGTGCNNGGGGNCGGGACGGAGGAAGANNANNGGNNGTCGGCNNNNTCNGATGTGT
>NZ_CP095474.1:558232-565222 GCF_023614315.1 Streptomyces sudanensis
GGGNNCGGCCGCCGGTCGTCGGGGCCGGGGCCGGACCGTCGGCCCGCTCGTCGATCACCCGGGCCGGGGCGCCCTGGGAGCGGAGGAGGGCGACGACGCAGTCCGTGAGGGTACGGAGACGGAGGTCGGCGCCGTCCGGGACCGGGAAACGGACCTCGTCCTCGGGGAGCCCCCGGAGCGCGTCCCCGTGCCCGTACCGCAGCCCCTGCTCACGGATGCTCCGGACGAGGAGCCGGCCGGTCTCGGCGCGGGTGTCGGGACGGAGGGTGAGGTTGAGGAACCCGGGGCCGGTGATGTCGACCCGCTCGATGCCCGGCACGTCCAGCAGCCGCTCGCGCAGCACCTCGGCGACCCGCCGGGGCGGCAGCGCGGCGGGCCCGGCGAGCTGGAGCGCGGCGTTCGTCGCCCAGTCCCCGCACCCCCCGGCGCGGGGCCGCTCCACGACGACTCGCGAGGGCACCTCGCGCACGGCCAGGACCCCGTCGCCCACGGCACGCCGCACGGCGCGCAACACGGTGAGCGAGAGGTCTGCGGGGGTCACGGGACCAGCGTAGGCGAGGAGGGGGGAGGGAACGCGAACCGGTTTCGCCATCCGGGCGGGAAGGGCCGCACCGCTCGGGAACCGCCCCGGGTTCAGCCCCGGGCTCAGCCCTGGATGCAGCTCCGGCCTCAGCCCTGGGCCGTACCCGCCCGGCCGTTGCCGTGCAGGCCGCCCGCCGGCGGCGGAAGGAGCTCGCGCACCAGCCGGACGAGGTCGGCCGGCTCGAAGGGCTTGGCGAGGAAGGCGTCCACGCCGACCTCCAGGCCGCCCGCCACCTCCCCCTCGTCGCACCCGCTGATGATCGCGACCGGCAGGTGCCGGGTCCGCTCGTCGGCACGGAGCAGGGCGGCGGTGCGCAGCCCGTCCAGGCGCGGCATCACCACGTCGAGGGTGACCAGATGGGGCTGGAACCGGTGGACGACCTCCAGGCACTCGGCACCATCGGCCGCGGTCACGACCTCGAAGCCCTCCAGTTCGAGGTTGACCCTGATCAGCTGCCGGATGACCCGGTTGTCGTCCACAACCAGCACCCGACCGGAGACGCCTGACACAACTCGAGCGTAGGTCCCGCCCGGCTCCCCCGTCCGGCGTTTCGCCACTTCGGCTCCCCAGGGGGGACGCCACGGAGGGACCCCACGGAGGTCCCTGCGCCACCCGGCCGCCGGAAATACCTGTTCACGGGCACCCTCCGAGAGCTGGTAGGGTTCTACCCGTCGCCGCGAAACACGGCGGACGCCCCCGTAGCTCAGGGGATAGAGCAACGGCCTCCGGAGCCGTGTGCGCAGGTTCGAATCCTGCCGGGGGCACACTGTGCAAGTGTGTCCAAGACCCCGTCACCAGCGGAAACGCTGAGGCCGGGGTCTTCGCGTATGTGCAGTCAGATGCAGCGCCGAGCGGCCGTATGTCGGGGTCCGTGGACGAGGCGTGGACGGGATCTTGAAGCGTTGTCGCAGGTAAGACTTTGCACAGCGCGAGGCTCCTGGACGAGGTGCAGGGGCCTCGATCTACTGAGGTTGAACTCGTGATGTCGTGCCGCGTTGTTCAGGTGGGTCTGATGGTCAAGCCGGTCTTGGCGAGGCAGTCGTCTATCAGGTCGCTGCGGTACTGGATGTGTCGTGGGCCGCGGCGGGTGCGCTGGGTGAGGTGTTCGGGGGTGCTGAAGGCGACGTTGGAGAGCCAGCCGCGTCGCAGGAGAGACCAGCTCCCTTCGACGGGGTTGAGGTCGGGTGCGTAGGGCGGCAGGTAGCAGATGGCCGGCCAGGCCCGGGCTTCCGCCCATTGACGTAGATTAGCGGCTTTGTGGATGTTGAGGTTGTCCCAGACGAGCACGATCGGGACGCCGAGCTGCTGATGGGTGGCGATCAGCAGGTCCCGGTAGTCGCGCCAAGAGAAGCTCTTACGCCCGTCGCGCCGTCTGTCGTCTCGGCGCGGCCGGTAGATCATCTGGGACCTGTGGCCGGGCTTATAGCAGGTCAACACGGCAATGGACACCCGTCTGCGAGAACGGCCCCGCACCCGTACCACCGGAGTCCGGCCGCGCTGCGACCAGGTCTTGGCCTGCGGCGGCGTCATGGAGAATCCGGCCTCGTCCTCAAAGACGAGCCAGGCTCCACTCACCACCGCGATTCTTCCGCGCAGGGCCACGCCTCCCGAGCCCACCCGGCCACCGCCTCGTCGTACCGCTCCATGGCGCGTCGGGCCTGGACCTGGTAAGACCAGCCGTTGCGCACCAACGGTTTCCGCACGCCCTGAATGGCGTAGGTCAGGCGGAAGCGCTGGCCGATCACCGTTTTGATCCGCGCGAGCGTCCAGCGCTGCTCCTCCCAACCATGCGCGGCCGGCCCCTTGGTCAGCTCAGCCTTCCATCTGCGTGAACTGTTTCTCGCCCAGCCTCAGCAGCGACGCCGGCCCCTGCGACCGCAGAGCCCGCGGGCCGCCTCCTCCCACATCCACCGACATCGCTGCACAGAGCGGACGCTGACCCGCAGGTCCTTGGCGATCACCTAATTCGTCTCGCCCTGGGCGAATCTTTTGGCCGCCTTCAGCCGTAACTTCTCGCGCAACTGCTGACGTTCGGCGGTCAGCCCGCCCCCTTATGGATACCGCATGCCACAGGTGATACCGCAACGAGGGACGAGACGTCAGCCCCTACGACACCACGAGTCCAACCTCAGTAAGTGCAGGTCGCAGCATTGATTGCTTGCACGGCTGCAGGTCAGAGACCTAACCCCTCACTTTTTCGGCTTCTGAGGTAGGCATCGCAGGAGGTGAGCCTTAACGTACAGCAGGCAGGTACAGCAATCAGGGCGACCACAGGAGACCGTGAGCAACCGCAGGCACACCGCTGAGCTGATGAGCAGACTCAACGACCGCCTCCTATAGTCCACATCGAGGAAATCAGGGCTTTCTCGACGAATGACTCACTCAGTAAATTCTTGGGCTTCCTCGAGCCCTTCCTGAACATAATTAGGAAGCATGTCCTGAGCGGGGCCATCCGGAGGCCAAACTTTTACACCATGACGAGCAACGAAATTCAGGGGGATTTTAGGGTTATTGAGATGAGGACGTGCACCTCCACCCCGACGAGCATCGATATCGATCTGCTTCTGGAGCGCCGCTTCCCACTGGGAAAAATACGGCTCCAGTCTATTCGGATGGATCTCATAGATTGCTTCCGGAGTCGATTGGTCGAAAATCGCAACGATCCAGAGATGAACCGACCTATAGCGATCTATGTTGTCGAGAGTGAGTGTATGTTCCGTAGTAACACTAAGGCTCTTCTTGCGCTCACCTTTAAAATTCAGTCTTGCGACAGTTTTGATTTCATACTCACGCCCTAGAGCATCTGTTGCATCATTACCGACTCGCCCTCCCCCCTTGGTGAGGTTGAACAATTCAAGCAGCAGCAACTCCTTGTAACCTCCATCGTCAAACACGTTATGAATATGTCGCTCCGAGGCGCGTCTCTGAAGCTGTAGACCCAGTTCAACGATCTTGCGGATGTCACCTTGCGGTCGAAGCAGAGCCTCTTGGCCGTCGGGATCTCTCTGGCTCGGGACGAGTTGATGATCAGTCACACAGGAACAGTCGCCCGCACACTAGACCAACGTCTACAGACTATAAGTAACATGGTGAATTCGGAACGCAAGATTCCGGCGTTCGAATGTGCAGGATGGCGTCCTTAGGCGTGGTGTACGGGCTTCCACCTGATCCGGCCGCTGAGCTGGAGCCTGAGTAAGTGCCCAGATATAAGAGTGGTCACCGGCTAATTTTCGAGTGGGGCGGCCATCCGTTGTTGAAATGACAGCCGCCTTCTGGCTGCTCGAAACGCCTACTCAGGCTCCACCAATAGACCCGTCTTCGGGTCGACGCTCCACCCATCATCCAGCAGTGTTGCCGTCACCATCTGCAAGTTGAGGTCCGCGACATTCCACCCCTCCCGAAGCGCGCGACGGAGCAGCTCCAGATATAGGTGGCTCGGAGAGGCAGGGCCAGCAGCACCAACCAGTTCGCGCGTCGCTGCAGCAATGGCCTCAGCCGTCGGCTGCTTGAACGAAGCCTCAGCGTCATCCTGCGGAACCATCGTCAGGACAAGGTCGAGCGTAGCGACGTGTTCAAAGCCCGAAGCCAGCCCTTTCACAGAGCGCTGCCCCTTGTTCAGGATGACGATTTTCTCCGGCTCGATTCGCAGGCCGGCTGCTGCGACTGCTCGCTGGACTACTGCCCAGATCCTGCCCGAGGAGTTGCCGAAAACCATCGAGATGCGCCCGCCAGGCTTCAGGATGCGACGGCACTGCTTGAGGGACTCCGTCAGCAGCGCCTCGTAACGGCCCGCCGTACGCTTCGTGCCGGTGGAGCGATCGATCACTGCTTCCTTACCGACGTCCGTAAAGCTATCCAGCCAGCCCTCCTGGAACAGGGCCATATCCGCGTAGAAGAGATTTGAACCGAACGGCGGGTCCGTAAACACGTAGTCCACGCTTGCATCCGGCAGAGATAGCTCCACAGCGCTCTCCGTGACGTACTCTGCGGGCACCGTGTCCGCATCCACATTGCGCGTGAACGCCTGTGCCCGGATCCAGTCATCAGCCTTCAGCACGGCAGTCGCCTTGCGCTCGAAAAGTTCGAAGACGTTCCATTCGTAGAAGACCGGCGCGATATAGTAGTTCTGGTTCGCGGCGTTCAGCGGGCGTTTGTGCGACCACTGGTACCGCTTGCTCGCCCGAGTCAACGTTGCAGTGAAGGCGAACAGCAGCTTTTGCCTAAGGGCGCGGTCCTCAATCTCGCGGATCTCATCACGCAGGGCCACCAAAGTGCGTAGGTTACGCGGCGAGTAGAACGAAGCCACAGTCGTGTAGCCGCTCTTGCCCAACGCAGACGCCCGGTACATCTCCCGGTCAGGCGTAATCTCAACGTGGGGGAAGTCCAGGCCGTCGACGTCGACGCTCGGCGCAGTGATCGCTGGCTGCTCACGCTGCTTCGAGGAGCACGCGCAGTTGATGTAATCGACCACGGGCTGCTCACCCACGCGCTCGAGTCTGCTCGAAATGCGGGCCGAGCAATGAGGACAGGCCATTTCCGGTTTCAACCACTCTGCGGCTTCGAACGAGTGGTAGTAGTTCACGGACTTCTCACAGTCCGCGCATCTCACCAGAACACTCCAGACGGTCTTCGCAAGCTGGCCGGTCCCACCGCACCCACTGCAGGGGACCTCGTAGATGTTGCCCACAGCGTCTTGAGCCCGCTTGACGACGGCCTGCGCAGCACTGGTGAACTCGTACCCTTCCACCATGTTCAGGTAGTTGGACCCGATATGTCGACCCAGTACAGAGATGTCCGACAGGCGTGCCTGGCGCCCGGTAATCCGCGCCGCGACCCCTGTCATGCCAGATCCAGCGAACGGGTCGACTACGATACCACCGGGCGGACAGTACGCCTCGATGAACGGCGTAATCGCAGGCACGGGAACCTTCGTCAGATAGGCATGCGCGAGGTAGACAGGGTCACCACGACCCACCACGATCTCCTCAGCCATGCCGTCAACGTTACTCATAGTCTGTAGACCCATCGTCTGCATCGTCCTAGCGTCCCTCCATCATGACGCAAGCCTCAGACAAGCCCCGCATCCAGCGGCAGCGCGAGGCGTTCGGCCACCGTGTGCGGGAGCACCGCCTTTCGGCAGGCCTCTCGCAAGAAGAGCTCGCGGAAGCTGCAGGGATCCACCGCACCTACGTCTCTTCACTAGAACGAGGTCAACGCAACGTAAGCCTTGACAACATCATCGCCCTCGCGCGTGCACTCGAGATCGATGCCGCACAACTACTAAAAGGTATTTAATGGACTTCAAAAAAGGCGTTGATTTCGCTCGGATTCTTAGCATAGGAGCCTACGTCGCCGACACTATTCCCCAAGACCTCGAGCACAACGATGGGCACCACATTATCGAGCTTGACACTCAGAGTCAGGTCGGTATCGCCACCCTATGGGCGAAGAACGAAGACTGGCTCTGTCAGCCGGACGCGGACGGCATTCTCGACGCGCTGAAGCTTCAGACGCTTCGTCGGTAGCAGTGGTTCAAACACTGCTCTGCGTCTTGGCCAACCCGCCTGTAGGTGATGGTGCCCGCACCCGCGCTCGAGTCGCACTCGCAGGTGAACTTCTCGGCTACGATACCGTCACCATCGGGAACCTTTTCGCCATTCCCTCGCCTAGCGTTACCGACATCGCCACCCTTGGGGTAGGCCCTGCTGGCTGGCTGAAGGCTCGTGTAGCGCTCCAAGCGCAGCTCGAGACCTGCACAGGGGTGCTGCTCGCTTACGGTGTAGCGGCTCCGACAGGGCCCGCGCACCATCGCTACAAGGGGCAGATGGAGTGGCTTAACGGCGCGCTCGCTGGATTCCCAGTGCCCCGGTACCAGGTTGGAGAGGCGCCTAGGCATCCGTCTCGCTGGCAGCGGTGGACGGCCCAACAGCACCCACAGCGCGAGTTTCGGGATGCTTTGCGACGCAGCTTCGTGCTTCTGCAGGGCGAATAGCCAGATGACTCCTCGACGCGGCCCAGAGCACAACATCATCACCTGCGATACGGCTGGCGGCACTCCGCGGTACTCAACAGAGATAGGGCCTACCTGGTCCAGAAGTAGGCCACCATGAAGGTGCGCACAGGCCGCCAGTGGCCTGTGCGTGGACGGGCGGCGTTCCACTAAGCACCGGTGGGCCCATGACCTGCACACATGCCCGAGGCGGTAGCGCCCCCCGGAGCCGTGTGCAGCCTTCTTGTCTTCGTGTCGGCGGCTTGCTCAGGCGGTGATCCCGCTGGGGGGCTTCAACGGGATCGGCTTGGTGTCCTGAGGTCGTGTCGGTTCGGGCGCTCCATGGTCGCGTCCGAGGCCGGGAGGCGGGCTGGGGTGGTGGGANNGGNTTTNNNCTTGAATTTGGCTTGAAGGGGGG
>NZ_CP095474.1:565261-569888 GCF_023614315.1 Streptomyces sudanensis
TATTACGCGCGTGTTTTTTTTTTAATTATCATGACACNNAAGNTTACGGAGGTGCCGCGGGTGGGGCGGGGGCGGACGGTCCAGGCGGCGGCGAGGGTGTCGACGAGGAGGAGGCCCCGGCCGGTCTCGGAATCCGTGTCCGGGTGGGTCACTTGCGGTTTGCCGGTGCCGGGGTCGGAGACGGCGAGCCAGTAGTGTCCGTCGGCGGGCCACAGGACGAGTTCGATGAGGTCTTCTTCGTCCTCTCCGCAGGTGCCGTGGCGGATGGCGTTGGTGACCAGTTCGGAGGTCAGCAGGAGCAGGTCGTCGCCGAGGTGGGGGCGGAGGGCGTGCGGCAGTGATTCGGTGACGGCGTGCCTGGCCCGTCGTACGGAGGCGGGGTGGGCGGGGAAGCGCCAGCGGACGGGTACGCGGGGGATCTCGGGCATGGCGAACTCCACGGGTGGGTGAAGGGTTCGGGGTCGCCGGTGGCCTACCGCCCTGGTCACGAGCACACCCGTCCCAGGGCAGACGGGCATACTCGCGCGGTGCACTTCCGGCGTGGCGGTGTGTAGCGTGCGCGGTACCGACGGTAGGACATGGGGGCCATATTTGCCATGCGATGCGTAACAATGGCCTCGATACGGTGAACTTGTGCTCAGGGTTCGGATCAGCAGCGCTGCATGGAAGGAACGGCATGCCACCACGGACGACCCTCACCCAACGCCAGAAGCGCTTGGGAAGTGAACTGCGCAGGATGCGCACTACAGCGGGCATGTCGGCTGAGTACGCCGCAGGACTCCTCGGTGTCGATCGAAGCAGGATCTCCAACATGGAGTCCGGGTTGCGCGGGATCAGCGCCGAACGGCTGCGCACGCTGGCCTGCAACTGTGACTGCACCGACGAGAAGTACATCGATGCCTTGATCAGGATGGCGGAGCCGAACGAGACGGGGTGGTGGGAGCGTTACCGAGGCAGCCTGCCTCAAGGCTTGCTGGACATCTCCGAGACCGAGGCCGGTGCGGTACGTCTGCGTGGCGCGAACACCGTGCACGTACCAGGGCTCCTCCAGACATCAGCGCACGCCATGGCCGTCTTCCGTGCCGTCGTACCCCAGCTTCCCGAGCATGAGGTCGCTCTCCGCCTGGCACACCGTTCGGAACGCCAGAAGGTCATCACTGGAGACGATCCGACACCGTACGTGGCCGTGATTCATGAGGCCGCGCTCCGCATGCAGTTCGGCGGACGGGACGTTGCCCGCGCCCAGTTGGAGTACCTGCTGGAGGTCTCCGAGCGCGACAACGTCACCGTGCTCGTCCTCCCCTTCAGCCACGGCGCCTTCCCAGGAGCAGGGCACACGGTCGTCTATGCCGAGGGGCCGGTTCCGCAGCTCGATACCGTGCAGGTGGACAACTCTCACGGACCTGTGTTCCTGCACGCCGACGGCCAACTCGCGAAATACCGTGCTCAACTGGACCTGTTGGAAGACTTGGCTCTGTCCGTGGAGCGGTCCCGCGACTTCATCCGCCAGATCATCCAACAGCTATGAGGAGAAGCCAGATGGCCGACATCACCTGGGAAGCCCCGTTCTGCGGCGAGGGTAGCTCCTGCTTCCGTCTCGGTACCGACGCCGACGGGAACGGGTACATAGCCGTCGCCGGGCAGGAGGACCGTTACCTCACCGACTCGCTCGAAGCCCTACGCACCCTCATCGCCGACATCAAGGCCGGAAAGGCCGACCACCTGCTGTAGGGCCTGCCACTCCCCCGCCGCCGGTCGCGGCCGTGCGTGCTGATCGGCCGGTGGTACGCCGATACAAAGCGCCAGGACGACCGAGGACATGCCCGTCCAGGTGGTTCGCATGCCCGAGGGTACGGTGGGGAGTGCGGGATGCCCGGTGCCCGGTTTGGTCGTGGCGGGATGCCCACGGTCAGGCCGACGGGGCTCGCGTCCAGCTCTTGAGGTCCTCGACGAAGGCGGTGTAGGAGTCGTTTCTGCCCTCCAGAGCAGGAACGAGACCGTGCTCCAGCGCCTTGCGGGCGACGAGGGGGCCGTCGCTCTCCCGGAAGAGTGGCGGACCGAGTCGTCGCTTGAGCTCCTCCTTCGGTTCCCTGAGCCGACCCGAGTCCCTGCCACGCAGCTGGGAGGGGACCTTCCACCTAGGACGTACGTGGGGGAAGGCGTCCGGGAAGAGGAGAAGCCAGCCTTCGGACTCCCAGGCGGCGAGGGCGAGCGCGGTGTGGTGCACCCCTTCGCACTGACGGTCGAGTTCATCTGACACCGCCGTGCGGACCTTGGTGTAGATCGTGTCGGTGAAACCGTCCAGGTCCTCATGTACCACCAGGCCGAGGAGCTGGGCTCTTTGCTGGAGTGCCTTGGCGCGAGCCTTCCCGACGAGTGCCTTGACCGCCGAGGCCAGGTCGGGGCCGGACTTCTTGCGCAATCGTACGGGGTCGTTGATTCGGACCAGCTTGGCAATGGCACCGAGGTCGGGGCGGTGCGCGCGTATCAGCGCCGCCATGATCTCGCAGTCGTTCCGGTCCTCACCGGCAAGGACAATCACGCGGTCCTGAGAGCCACCGCGCCGACCATTCGCCCGGCCTCTGTAGGTCACAGCGCGCCCCCGGTCAGGTCTCCGCCCAGTGCGCCCGCGAACCACAGCTCGCCGAGGGGCTGCTCGCCGGACTCCTCGACGAGTTCCTCCACCTCGCTCACGGTCAAGGCGGGAATGATCGACGCGCCGTCCTCGTCCCGGTCGCAGACGACGAACTCGTCGGGGCGGAGCCTGTTGACGAGAGCCGGCGAATGAGTGGCGACAATGAACTGGGTGCGTTCGGAGGCTTCCCGTAGCCGCTGCACCACGAGCTCCAGCGCCTGCGGGTGCAACCCGTGGTCGATCTCCTCGATGCAGGTGAAGGCCGGCGGGTGCGGATCGTAGAGGAGGGCCAGTAATCCGAGCAGCCGGACTGTGCCGTAGGAGGCGTGCGCCAGAGGCGTCAGGCGGCGCAGGCCGCGTTCGCGCAGGACAACGGTCAGTTGGTCGAGTGAGCCTCCGACCTCCTCGAACTCGATGTTCTCCAACTGCGGGAGGACCAGCCGGGCGTCTTCGACGAGGTTGTCCCAGATCCCGTCCCGGCCACTGAGGCTTATCAGGAACGCGGCAAGGTTCTCAGCGTGCGGTGCCAGCGTCACCATGTCGGCAGTGCGCAGCCGGGTGGGCATACGGGCGGCGGTCACGTCGACGTCGAAGACCCGGAAAGAGGAGAGGCGGTCGGCGACGCGTGTCACCTCGTCGCCGCCATCCGCAGGGCCGAGTCTGGGGAGGGTGGACAGACCGCTGCTCAGCCTGCGGATGCCGATGCTGCTTTCACTGCCCTCCTTCTTGCCAGCAGGGTCGTCGGCCACGCGTGCCTCCTCGCCGGAGATGGTGATGCGCCGCCCCCGTCCTTGGGTCCGTTTGAAGGCGAACTTTTCCTCTCGGGACAGGGTGTAGGCGGCTCGGTTACCGTCCCGGTTCGAGGGCAGCGAGCGGCGTCGGATCGTGAGGCTGTACTGGTCGGGCGCGTTGAGCGTCGAGTTGCTCGTCCACGTGGCCTTGAGCTGGACGCGCATGAAGGTGGGGGGTTTGGCGCCGCCCCAGAAGGCCACCTCGTCGAAGCCGCCCCGTGTGTCCAGTGCGGGCTGGAGGTCGGTGCGGATGATGTCCGCGAGGAAGTCGAAGACCTTGAGCACGTTCGACTTGCCCACGCCGTTCGGTCCCACTAATACGGTCAGCGGACCAAGCGGGACAGTCACGTCACGCAGACTTCGGAAATTCTCGACGTGGAGTTCGAGCAGGCGGCCAGGCATGGGACGAACCTATCGGGTGGGAGATCATTGCGAAGCGAGATGGCCAAGCGGACCGGGCCGATGGGGCACACGTCCTCGTCGCGGGCCCCGTTTCTCCTGGGCGTAGGAGGTGTGGGGCTGCGCCGGGCGGAGGCTTGGTGTCCTGGTAGCGGCCGTTCACGGGCGTGGCGCCCTCCGTCATGCCGGTGGGGGTGGGGGCATGACGGGCGGGCGCGTGTGCGGTCGGCTCGTGTTTCGGTCTCGCAGACCACCAATGTCGTCCAGCGGCCGTGCGGGGCCGGCAGCGTGATCTCCGCCGGACAGTGGAGCGCTTCGGTCTTCCCCGTCCGGGGGATGTCCATCGATCATGCGAGGACCCGCTGACCGTCCCGCATATGTGCCCGCGGTGTTCGCCGAGCGGTTCAACAGCGGTGACGCCGCCGCGCCGGCGCAAGGCTACGAGGACGCCGCGGTGCTGGTCCCGAAGCCCGGAACGCCGGTGACCGGTCCGAGGCTGCGTACCGCCAGCGACCGTTTCCAGGGATTCGGAGTCTCCATAACCGTCCGTCCACGGCATGTGTACAGCAATGGCGACCCGGCGCTGCTGGTCGTCGACTGGGTCATCGAGGGGACCGGCCGGGACGGGCGGCCCGTGCACATCGAGGGCACCGCCACCGATGTCGCCCGGCGGGGCCCGGACGGGGGTTGGCGGTACGCCATCGACAACCCCTTCGGCGCCCGTGCGCGGGAACCTTTCGCGGGCGTGTAGGGCCCAGGACGGCCGGGTGTCGGGGCGTCGGGGCGTCGGGGCGTNTNTCTT
>NZ_CP095474.1:569969-582688 GCF_023614315.1 Streptomyces sudanensis
AGTTACACGTAAGTTGTCGTATCCTGCGACGGCCGACCCGCCGACCGGCCCCCGCCCCAGCGGGGCCGTCAGACGGTCCCGGACCGCGCCGGGCGCTGGGGCGCGAGGGGGTGGGCTTCGTAGGTGATGCGGATGATGCCGTCGGGGTGGCGGTCGGCGGTGGCGGCGACGCCGAAGACGTCGCGCAGGAGGGCGGGGGTCAGGACGTCCAGGACCGGGCCCGCGGCGACCACCCGGCCGTGGTGGAGGGCGACGAGGTGGTCGCACAGGCGGGCGGCCAGGTCGAGGTCGTGGAGGACGGCGAGGGTGGTGACGCCGGTAGCGCGGATGAGGTCGAGGAGTTCGAAGCGGGCGCGGATGTCGAGGTGGTTGGTGAGCTCGTCGAGGACGAGGAGCCGGGGCCGCTGGGCGAGCGCGCGGGCCAGCAGGACGCGTTGGCGTTCACCTCCGGACAGGGAGGTGATCTCGCGTTCGGCCATGTGCCCGATCCCGCACAGGTCGAGGGCCTCCGCCACGGCCCGGACGTCCTCGGCGCTGTCGCGGCCGACGAGGCCGTGGTGGGGGGTGCGGCCGAGGGCCACCGCCTCGGCGACGCTCAGGCCGGCCGGGTTGCCGCCGGTGTCCTGGAGGACGGCGGCGGTGCGGCGGGCGGCGGTGCGGGCGGTCAGGTCCCACACGTCGTCGCCGTCCACCCGTACCGCGCCCCGGTGGGGGCGCAGGGAGCGGTAGACGGTGCGCAGCAGGGTGGACTTGCCGCTGCCGTTGGGGCCGATGAGGCCGACGACGTCGCCCGGACGGGCTTCCAGGGTCACGTCGTGGAGGATCGGCCGGCGGCCGAGTTCGATGTGGATCCGGTCCACGGTGAGCTTCATACGGCGTCCAGGCTCTTGTTGCGGCGCAGCAGCCACAGGAAGAAGGGCGCCCCGAACAGGGCGGTGAGGATGCCGAGGGGCAGTTCGTTGGGGCGGTTGACGGTGCGGGAGAGCAGGTCGACGACGACCAGGTAGAGGGCGCCGACCAGGGCGGCCTGGGGCAGCAGCCTGCGGTGGTCGGCGCCGGTGGTGAGGCGTACGAGGTGGGGGATCATCAGGCCGACGAAGCCGATGCCGCCGGCGACGGCGATGACCGTGCCGGTCACCAGGGACGACAGGGCGAGCAGGGCCGCGCGCAGCCGGTGCACGTCGACGCCGAGCGCGGTGGCGGACTCGTCGCCGGCGAGCAGGGCGTTGAGCCGCCGGCCGAAGAGGGCCAGGGCGCCGGTGATGGTGAGGACGACGGTGGTGACGACGGGCAGCTGCTCCCACTTGGCGCCCGCGACGCTGCCCAGCATCCAGAACATCACCGTCCGCAGTTCGGTCGGGGTGGCCCGCAGTTGGAGGTAGCTGGTGGCGGCGAGGAACAGGTAGCCGACGGCGACGCCGGAGAGGACCAGGCGGGTGGGGGCGAGGCGCCCCCGCTTCCGTCCGAGGAGGAAGACCAGGGCCGCGGCGGCTGCGGCCCCGAGGAACGCGGCCGAGGACACGCCGAGCCCGCCGAGGGCGCCGCCGGCGAGGGTGATGACGAGGACGGCGCCGAGCGACGCGCCGGAGGAGACGCCGAGTACGTAGGGGTCGGCGAGGGGGTTGGCGACGACGGCCTGGAGGACCACGCCGGCGACGGCCAGCCCGGCGCCGACGAGGGCGGCCAGGACGACGCGCGGGGTGCGGAAGCTCCAGATGATCTGGTCCACGGCCGGGTCCGCGACCGCCCCGGCGCCCGTCAGGTGGTGCCAGACGATCCGCCCCACCTCGGCCGGGGGCACGGTGACGGCGCCGATGCCGATGGCCACGATCATGGCGCCGGCGAGTGCGACGGCCAGTACCACCGGTACCAGGGCGGGGTTCAGCCGTTTGTGCCGGCCGGGGCGGGCCGGGAGGCGTCCGGGGCGCTTGCGAAGGCGTCCGGGTGCAGCATCCGGGCGATCCTCTCCACGGCCAGGTGGTTGCTGGGGCCGAGGTAGATCGAGTCGGACAGCACGAGGGAGCGCTTGTTCTTCGCGGCCGGCCACTGGGGGAACTCCTTGAGCAGCTTGCGGGCGTACGCCTCGGGGTCGGGGTCGTTGTAGCTGATGACCACGAGGGCGTCGACCCGTTCGGCGGCCACCGCCTCCTTGCTCAGGTCGGCGAAGGTGGTCTTCGAGGCGGAGGCGGAGGCGAAGGCGTTGCGGCCGCCGGCCCTGGCGAGGACGTCGTTCCAGATGCCGCGGGCCGCGACGGCGCTGAAGTCGTTGCCGCCCATGCTCATGTTGGAGAAGACGACCATGACGTTGGGGGTCCCGCCGCCCTTCGAGTCCTTCGCCGCCTTCGGCCCCTTCGAGTCCTCCGCCTTCTTCGCCTCGGCCACCTTCGCCGAGACGTCGGCGATGCGCCGCCGGGACTCGGCGATGATCCTCTCGGCGCGGTCGGGGACGTTGAAGATCTTCCCCAGGTCGCGCAGGAGCCGGTGGCTGTCCTCGATCGTCATGCGGGAGGTGTCCTGGTCGCAGCCCTGCGGGGAGACGTAGGCGTTGGCGCCGACCGCCTTGAGGTCGTCGCGGGTCGCGAAGCCGTTCTTGGCGTCGAAGCCGTAGGACGTGGTGGACAGCACCAGATCCGGCTTCAGGCCCAGCATCGCCTCGCGGGGGACGTCGTAGGCGTCGTTGGGGGTGACGCCGCCGGTGGGGAGCTTCTTGATGGCCTCGGCCCGGCCCGGGACCTCGGAGCGCCCGTAGGACTGGCCGTTCGCCACGATGCGGTCGCCGAGGCCGAGGGCCAACAGGGAGGAGACTTCGGCGACGGAGGCGCCGTTCATGACGACCACCCGGCTCGGGGCCTTGGTGTACGTGGTGGTCCGCCCACAGTTGTCGAGGGTGACCGGGTATCCGGGGGCGCTCGGGCCCGTCGCGGCGTCGGCCGCCGGGGACGGCGAGGCCCCGCACGCCGCGGTGGCCAGGCAGAGCATTCCGGCCAGGGCTGCGGCAGCGGGACGTTTCGTCGGCACGCGATCTCCTCGGGCTCCTCGGGACGGGGGACTTCGCTCAGGTAGTCGGCGCGGAACCGCCCCGGGTTCCCGGGGTGCCGGGTGTTCCCCCGGGCGGGGGCGGGAGGATTCCGCTTTCCACGCAGTGGTCCAGGTACCGGAACACCAGCGCGCGGTCCGCTTGCGGGCAGCGGATGCCGGTTCCCTCGAGTCCGCGCAGCACGTTGTCCGCCCGGACGCGGCCGAGGGAGAGGTCCGGGCCGGTGTCGCCCCCACCCTCCTCACGACCGTGGCCGTCGCTGCCGTGGGTGCCGTCGGCGGCGAGGGAGTCGAAGAAGGCTCCGGTGGTCGCCGCCACGTCGGCGGAGCGGGGCAGTTCCCGGCGCCACCGCTCCAGCGGGAGCCGCTCGACGGCGTACCCGTACTCCCGCACCCAGTCGTACAGGTCGGCCAGGCGCACGGGGGCGACGGGGGCGTGGTTGAAGACCGTGCCGGGGGCGGCGGTCAGGGACAGCCGTACGACGGCCCGGGCGACGTAGTCCGCCGGGGTCCACACCTCCGACTCGAACAGGTCGGGCACGATGCCGGCGGGGATGCCGGCCGCCAGGACGCTCCACAGGAAGTCCCGCCGGTTCACCCGGCCCGTGTCCGGTGCCCCCACCACGCGCCCCAGGCGGTGCAGGGTGACGGGGAGGCCGCGTTCGGCGGCCTGCTCCAGCAGGCGTTCGGAGGCCCACTTGGACTGCTGGTAGCCGGTGAGGAGCCCCGGGTGCGGGGGGAGGAACGCCTCGGGCACCTCCGGGCTGTGGCCGCGGGGCGGCGCGACGGACAGGGTCGACACCAGGTGGACGGGAATCGAGCGGGCGGACGCCATCCGCAGCAGCAGGCGGGTGGAGCCGGTGTTGGCGGCGCGCAGGCTGGCGTACTCGCGCATGATGCTGACCGTCGCGGCGTTGTGGACGACGGCGTCGCAGGTCCGGGCCAGTTCGGCGAACCGGTCGGCGCCGAGGCCCAGGTGCGGGCGGGCGAGGTCGGCGGGGACGGCGGTGATCCGCCCGGCGTCCGCGGGTGCGGGGAGCCCCTGGTCGGCCAGGGCCCGGTGGACGCGGTCGGCCGCCTGCGCCGGGTTCGCCGCCCGGACCGGGCAGACGATCTCGGCGTCGGTGGCCCTGAGCAGCTCCGTCAGCAGGTGGGGGCCGACGAAGCCGGTGGCGCCGGTGAGCAGGACGGTGCGGGGCGGGGCGGCCGGGCGGGAGGTCGTACGGGGTGAGGTGGCCGTACGGGGTGAGGTGGTCGTGGGGGGCAAGGTGGTCGTACCGGCCGTACCGGTCGTACCGGGCGGGGTGGCGGGGCGGATGTCGTCTTCGAGGACGGCGTCGGCCAGGACGGACGCGGGCGGGACGGACGGAACGGACGCGGCAGGGGCGGGATCGGCCTGAAGCGGGCCGGACCCGGCGGGAGTCGGGGCGGACGCGGTCCCGGCGGAGGGATCGGCGGAGGGATCGGCGGAGGGGGCGGCCGGGGCGTCCTCGCGCCGTCGCAGACGGCGGGCCAGCCCGGCGGCCGTGGGGTGTTCGAAGAGCCAGGCGACGCGGACCTCCCGGCCCAGTTCGACGCCGAGCCGGTTGGCGACCTGGATCGCCTGGAGGGAGTGGGCGCCGAGGTCGAAGAAGTCGTCGTCGGGCTCGACGTGCGGGACGCCGAGGACCTCGGCCCACAGGCGGGTAACGACCTCTTCCGGGCCGCCCGCCGTCCCGGTGGCCGGGGAGGTCCGGTGCTCGGTGGCGGCGAGGGCCTTCCGGTCGATCTTCCCGGTGCCGGTGCGGGGCAGCCGGTCGGTGAACTCCACGGCCGAGGGGACCATCGCCGCCGGGAGGACGGCCCGCAGCCGTTCCCGTACGTCGGCGGCGGTGGGCGGCGGGTCGTCCGCGACGACGTGGGCGGCCAGCCGCCGCGTCCCGTCCGGCAGGACCTGCCCGACGACGGCGGCCTCGCGGACGCCCGGCTGGGCGAGGAGGGCGGCCTCGACCTCGGAGGGGTGGACGCGGTGTCCGCTGATCTTGAACTCGTCGTCCACCCGCCCGAGGAACCGCAACTGCCCGTCGTCCCCGAGGCGCACCAGGTCGCCGGTGCGGAAGGCGCGGGGGCTGCCGGGCAGCCGGTCGAGAGGGGCGAACCGGGCGTCGTCGTCGGCGTCCGCGCCGCGGTAGCCGGTGGCCAGCGCGTCGCCGAGCAGGTGGAGTTCGCCGCCGACGACCGCCGCGCGCGTGCCGGGCAGCGGGAGCCCGATCGGCACGTCGCCGGAGCCGGGGGCGGTCTCGTGGAGCGCGGCGACCGTGGCGACGACCGTGGCCTCGGTGGGGCCGTAGGTGTTGAACAGGCGTACTGACGTGCCGACCGTGTTCAGCCAGCGGTCGACGCGGTCGGGCAGGGCGGCCTCCCCGCCGATGACGACGGTCCGCACCCCGTCGGGGAGGGTGGCGGCGCCGGTGGACAGGGCGTAGGCCAGTTCGTGCCAGTAGGCGGTGGGGAGGTCCAGCACGCTGATCCGCAGCCGGTCGGTCTCGCGCAGGAAGCCGGGCACCGACTCGGTCATCGCGTCGGTGCGCACGACGAGCGTGGCGCCGGCGCACAGGGTCAGGAAGATCTCCTCGACGCTGGCGTCGAAGTGCAGCGGCGCGAACTGCAGGACGCGGTCCTCGCGCCGCAGGCCGTACCGGTGGGAGGCGCCGGCGACGAAGGCGGCCAGCGCGCCGTGGCCGACCTCCACGGCCTTGGGCCGGCCGGTGGACCCGGAGGTGTGGATGACGTAGGCCGGGTCGCCCAGCGCCACGGTGGGGGTGGTGGGGGCATCGGTGTCGTCGATGCCCTCGGTGCTCCCGTCCGGGGCGTGTGGGGCTCCGGTGTCCTCATCCCGTACGGGCGGCACCCCCGCGTCCCCGCTCCGGCCCGGCTGTGCCCCCGTGCCCCCGTCCGAAGTGTCGAGGGGCAGGACGGGGTGGCCGCTGAAGCGGGTGGCGTGCGGGGTGCGGGTGAGGACGAGCAGGGGCCGCAGGCCGTCCAGCAGGGTGCGGGTCCTCGTCTCCGGTGCGGCCGGGTCGAGCGGACAGTACGCGGCGCCCGAGAGCAGGACGCCGAGGACGGCCGTGACGGCGTCGATGCCGCGAGGCAGGGCGACGGCCACCACGGCGCCGGGGCCGGCCCCCCGGGCGGTGAGCCGCCGTGCGAGGCGGCGTGCGGAGGCGAGCAGTTCGGCGTAGGTGACGCTCCGCCCGTCGTGTTCGACGGCGGTGGCGCCGCCGTGCCGGGCGGCGTGGCCGGTGACGAGGTCGAGTACGGGCCGGGGCGGGTGGGGCAGGGGGCCTCCGTCCAGGACGGTGCGGGGCCGCCGGCCGATCGGGCGGTCCGGCGCGGCGAGGGCCTCCCGCAGCAGGTCCAGCAGCCCCTGCCGGTGCGCGGCCAGGTCCGCCTCGTCGTAGAGGTGCGGGTTGGCGTCGACGGCGACGCGCAGGCCCGCGCCCTCGGCGCGGTCGTACACGTTGACCGCGAGGTCGTCGACGGGGCCCGCGGAGAGGTTGTGGACCGTGCTGCGGTGTCCGGCGAACCGCAGGTCGTACTCGAACGGCATGATGTTCACGCCGGGTCCGGACAGCCGCCGTCCGCCGCCGACCAGTTTCAGGTCGCGCCGCATCCACTCGTAGCGGTACCGCTGGTGCGGCAGGCCGGCGCGGACCTCCGCGGCCACCCTGGCGGCCAGGTCGCGCAGGCCGTCCCGTTCGCCCACCGCGACGCGCAGCGGCAGGACGTTGCGCACCATGCAGGGCACGCGCAGGGACACCGATCCCAGGCGGCCCATGACGGGCAGGCTGAGCACGGTCTCGTCGGCTCCGCTCACCCGGTGGACGTAGGCGGCGGTGGCGGCCAGCAGGAGGTCGGGCCAGGTCGCCGAGACCTCCCGGGCGACGGCGCGCAGCCGCCGCGTCTCGTCGGGATCCAGGTCGACGGCGCTCCGCAGGAAGGTGCGGGCGGGCAGGGCCTGTCCGGTGGTGAGGGAGGCGACCCGCGGGCGGTCCGCGAAGCGCCGCATCCAGTGGGCGCGGTCCTCGGCGAAGCGCTCCGAGGCGCGGTACGCCTCCTCCTCCCGCCGGACCGACTCCAGGGTGCCGTAGCCGCTCGCGCCGAGCGGGGCGCCCTCCACCAGGGCGGTGTAGACCCGCGCCACGCGGCGCGCGACCAGGGACAGGCCGAACCCGTCGAGCGCGATGTGGTGCACCCGGTGGTACCAGAGGTACTCCTCCGGTGCGACGCGCAGCAGGGCGTGGCCGAAGAGCGGGTCGCGTTCCAGGTCGACGGGGCGGGCCGTGTCCCGGGCCATCCAGGCGAGGGCGGCGGCGTGCGGGTCGGGTTCGGCGGTCAGGTCGGCGACGTGGGGGGCCCAGTCGGTGCCGGGGGCGTCCACCTGCCAGGGGCGGCCCGTCCCGTCGGTGACGAAGCGGACGTTCAGGGCCTCGACCTCGGCGACGGCGTGGCGCAGGGCCTTCTCGAAGGCCGCCGGGTCCACGGCGCCGTGGATACGTACGTACTCGGCGGTGTTGTAGGCGGGGCTGCCCGGATCGAGCTGGTGGCCCGCCCAGATGCCCTCCTGCGCGGCGAGCAGGGGGTGGCGGGTGGTGCGCGGGTCAGGTGTCGTCACGGGTCGCTCCCGCCTGGCGCTCGGACAGCAGCCGCCACCACTGGGCGAAGGAGGTGCGTTCGGCGAGTTCCACGAAGCCCACCTCCACGCCGGTGTCCCGCCAGCGTTCGGCGAGGGTGGCGATGCGCAGCGAGTCGAGGCCCGCGTGCAGGGGGTCCTCCTCCAGGTCGACCTCGTCGGGCCGCCGGTGCAGGAGCTCCGCCAGGTCCGTGCGGAAGGCGTCCAGGGTCAGGGGCTCGGGCATGGTGTCCTCTCCTGGTGGCCGCGCGGGCCCGGTGGCCGCGCGGGGTGCCGGGTGCCGGTCAGTTGACCTTGCGGTCGGTGCCGCTCCAGAAGCGGTCGCGCAGTTCCCGGCGGAGGATCTTCCCGCTGGGGTTGCGCGGTACGCGGTCGATGAACTCGTAGGCCGCGGGCAGTTTGAAGGCGGCCAGCCGGTCGGCGAGGAAGCGGTGCAGGTCCCCCGGGGCGGGTTCCCGGCCGGCGACGGGGACGACGAAGGCGTGGACGCGTTCGCCCCACCGTTCGTCGGGGGTGCCGACGACCACCGCCTCGGCGACGCCGGGGTGGCGTTCCAGGGCGTTCTCGATCTCGGCGGGGTAGACGTTCTCGCCGGCGACGAGGATCGCGTCCTTGATGCGGTCGCGGATGAAGACGTAGCCGTCCTCGTCGACGTACCCGGCGTCCCCGGTGTGGACCCAGCCGTCGACGAGGGTCTCGGCGGTCCTGTCGGGCAGGCCCCAGTACTCGACCATGCGGGCCGGGGTGGACAGGCAGATCTCGCCGACGGCGCCGGGCGGCAGCTCCCCGCCGTCGCGGTCGACGGCCTTGCAGCGGAAGCCCGGGTACGGGCGGCCCGCGGCCTTCATCCGGGGGTGGCCGGGGACGTGGTCGGCGGGCGGCAGGCACACGGCGGTGTTGCCGGTCTCGGTCAGGCCGTAGATCTGGGCGAACTCGCTGCCGAACACGGCCAGGCTCTCTTCTAGGAGGGCCTCGGAGATCGGCGAGCCGCCGTAGACGATCTTGCGGAGGGTGGTGAAGTCGTCCGGTCCGGTACCGGGTTCGGTCAGCATCATGCGCAGCATGGCCGGGACCACGCAGGCGGTGGTGACGCCCTTCTCCCGGATGAGGTCGATCGCGCCCCGGGGGGTGAAGGCGCGCATCACGACCACGGTCGTGCCCGCGTTGAAGTTCTGGGTGGCCCACCACAGGCCGCCGACGTGGAATCCGGGGATGCCGACCAGGGCGACGTCGCCGTCGCGCCAGTCGATCCAGTCGAGCCGTTCGGCCGCCAGGGCGTCACGGACGGCGAAGAAGCTGCGGTGCGCCAGGACGACGCCCTTGGGCAGGCCGGTCGTGCCGCTGGTGTAGAGCTGCGCCACGGGCGTGTCCGGGGTGGCGGAGGAGGCGGGTTCGGTGTCCGGGTGCTCCGCCTTCCAGGCGTGGAAGCCGCCGGCCGCCCCGAGCCGGACCACCGTCTTCGGCGGCGCGGTCGGCAGCCGGTCGAGGAGCGGCGCGAACTCCTCCTCCAGGAAGAGCAGTTCGCTGCCGGAGTCCTGGAGGATGTGGCCGACCTCCGGGGCGGTCAGGCGCCAGTTGACGGGCACCAGGACGGTCTCGCTCTTGGCGCAGCCGAAGAGGATCTCGTAGTAGTGCTCGGATTCCTTGCCCAGGTAGGCGACCCGGGCGCCGGGGGCCGCCCCGGCGGCGCGGACGGCGTGGGCGACGCGGTTGCTCTCGCGGTGCAGTCGCGCGTAGCTGAGGCCGCGGTCCTCGCAGACGACGGCGGTGACCTGCGGGCGGTCCGCGGCGTGGAGGCGCGCGGTGTCGACGAGCGTTCTGGGCCGGGGGTGGTGCGGCCCGTCGCCGGGTGTCCCGGGTACGGGCGGTTCGGCCGGTTCGGCCATGTGCGGGCCTGCCTCTCGATCTGCTTGTGCGCTCTGGGTCTGCTCTGGGGCTGCTCTCGGTCTGCTCTCGGTCTGCTCTCGGTGCGCTCTCGGTGCGCTCCGGGTGTGTGTTCCGGGTGTGTGCTCCGGATGCTTTCGCGGCGTGCCCCGGTCCGTCGCCGGTGCCGCCGGGAGGCGTGCCGCCGCCGGGCACGGCGGCACGCCGGGGTCGGGTCCGGCGGGGTCGGGTCCGGCGGGGTCGGGGCGCGGTCGCCGTCGCTACGGGGCGTTGACGAAGGCGAGCTTCACGGTGCCGTCGCACCGCCCGCCGGAGTCGTCCCAGTACCGGTAGGCGGTCTCGGCGGTGAGCAGCGGCCTTCCGCCCGGCGAGCGCCGCTCCACGGAGAGGAAGTCGATCTCGCCGGAGAAGGAGCGGGCGTCGATGGGGCGCCGGAAGTTCCCGCCGAAGCGGGCGATGAGGATGTCGGGCAGCTGGTGGCGCCAGTAGTCGTCCAGCGTCCAGCGGGCGAACTCCTCCAGCAGCCCTTCCTTCACCGCCTTGGCGACGGTGTAGTACATCATCTGGTTGTAGGCGATGGTGACTTCGACGGCGTTGAGGTGGCCGGTGTCGTCGATGTAGCAGGACTCGGGGACGGCCAGCTCGCAGCGCGCGGTCACCCGGCCGCCCCGGACGCCCACCGCCGCGGACCTCAGGTACCTGCAGTGCGCCTTGTACGGCCGCAGGACGCGGGGCAGGAGGTCGCCGTCGTTGCCGTACTCGCGGTCGTACCCGTGGTCGCCACCGCCGTCGCCGAGGTGCCCGTGGTCGCCGCCGGGGTCGGGGTCGCCGCCGTACTCGCGGTCGTGCGTCGGTCCGTGCCGTTCGGGTGTCCGCATGCTCACGCGGCCTCGTCGTAGAGCTTGCGCTCGTCGTGCACGGTCACCCGGAAGGAGACGGTCGGCTCCGGGGTGGCGGTGTGCCGGGCGCGGTGGATCAGGCTGCGGTTGTCCCAGACCAGGAGGTCGCCCTTCTCGAAGGTCTGCAGGTGGATGTTGGGGTGGGTGAACGTGTCGTCGAGCTGGCCGGTCGCCTCGAAGAGGCGGTGGAGCAGGTCGGTCTCCAGCGGCCTGCCCTCCCGGTCCTCCATGCCGATGGTGAAGCCCTCGCTGATGTAGAGGACGGTCTCGCCGGTCATGGGGTGGACGAACGCGGTGGGCTTCACCACCGGCGGCGTCTTGGTGTCGACCTCCTCGATGATCTCGGAGATCGGCCGGTAGACGTCCGTGGGGCGGATCTTGAAGTACTTGCGCACCGAGTGCCGGCAGAACGTGCCCGCCGCTTCCCTCTTCAGGTCCTCGGGGAGCCGCTCGTACGCCCTGCCCATGTCGATGAAGTAGGTGCCCCGGTTCTTCTCCGGGACGACCTGCGGATAGATGAACGTCAGGCCGAAGGGGTCGGGCATGAACTGGTAGTCGGCGTGCCAGAACTTCCCGGTCTTCGGCACGCCTATCTGCCTGCCGTTCTCCGGCACGTTGGAGGAGACGAACACCTCCTCCACCTCGGGGTGCTTGTACATCGGCTCGTAGTACGTCTCCGGCCGGCCGAACCGCTTGCCGAGCTCCAGGAACTGCCGGGGTGTCAGGTCCTGGTCCTTCAGGACGACGATCTTCCTGGTGTAGACGGCCGACTTGACGGCGCCGATGTCCTCGGCGGAGGCGGTGGTGTGGTCGAACCCCTCGACCGTGGCGCCGATTTCCCTGTCCGTGACTTCCTTGATCTTCATGGTCCCTGCTCTCGGGGAGGCGTGGTGGCGGTGGCGGCGGTGGCTACCGGGCGAGCTTCGAGTCGACGAGCTCGGCTGTCGCGCCGAGGGTGAGGTCTTCCCGGAGCTCGCTGTCGTCGATGTGGACGCCGAGGTCGCGCTCGATGCCCATGGCGATCTCGACCATCGTCAGCGAGTCGACGTCCAGTTGGGCGAAGGTGGCGTCCGGGCCGATCCGGTCGCCCGGCGCGTCGTGCAGTTTCGTGACGATCTCGACCAGCCGGTCGTAGGTGGCGCTCATGGCTCCTGTGTTCCTTCGGTGTCGTACGGGGGGCCGTACGGAGGGCCGTACGGGGGGTCGATCCGGGAGAGGGCGGGCCACGTCAGCAGGCAGGACCCCCAGGTGAGTCCGCCGCCGAACGCGGTGAGCAGGACGCGTTCGCCCGCCCGGACGGTGTGCCGGGCGGCCGCGTCGGCCAGGGCGAGCGGGATCGACGCGGCGCCGGTGTTGCCCACGGACTCGATGTTGGTGACCAGCCGTTCCGGGGGCAGTCCGAGGTCTTCCGCCACCGAGCGCAGGATGCGCAGGTTGGCCTGGTGGGGGACGAGCCGGTCGACGTCGCCGGCCTGGTGGCCGGCCCGGGTGAGCGCGGCGCGGGCGGATCCCGCCATGCGGGTGACCGCGTGGCGGTAGACCTCCTTGCCGCGCATGCTGAAGTAACGATCCTGCGGGGCGATGTCGCCGGGTGCCGACCGCTGCCGCGAGCCGCCCGCGGCCACCATGATCAGCTCTTCGCCGGCGCCGTCGCTGCCGAGGTCGAAGTGGCCGACGGCGCCGGGTTCGCCGGGGCGCCCGGCGCGCAGGACGAAGGCCCCGGCCCCGTCCCCGAAGATGATCGCGTTGGTCCGGTCGTGCGGATCGACGATCGTGGAGTAGGTGTCCGCGCCGATCAGCAGCACGCGTTCGGCCACCCCGGCCGCGATGAGCCCGGCGGCGGAGGCCAGTCCGTAGACGAACCCGGTGCAGACGGCGCCGACGTCGAAGGCCGCGGCTCCGGTCAGGCCGAGGCGGTCGGCCACCAACGGGGCGGTGGCGGGGCAGGAGCGGTCGGGGGTCGTCGTGGCGACGACGACGGCGTCCGCGCCTTCGCCGCCGGCCGACCGCAGCGCCCGGCGGCCCGCGTGCACGGCCAGGTCGGAGGTGGCCTGGCCCGGCTCGGCGTGGTGGCGCCGGCCGATCCCGGTACGGGTCCTGATCCAGGTGTCGCTGGTGTCGAGCCGCCGGGAGAGCTCCTGGTTGGTCAGGACGCGCGGGGGGAGCCAGCCCGCCAGCCCGCACAGGACGGCGGCACGGCCGGACGACGGCGGAGGCGGGGGCGGGGG
>NZ_CP095474.1:582721-588767 GCF_023614315.1 Streptomyces sudanensis
CACAAGGGCTCCTAGGACTCCCTGTACGGGGGGCGGAATATCGGGACGGTGGGGCGGAACGGTCTCGGGGCGGCGGAGATGGGCCGGTGGCGTCGTCAGTGGTCCGCGCGCCCCCACGGGGCCAGCAGGGCGAGGACGCCGAGGACGAGCCCGGCCGTGACCAGGTGGAGGGCGGCACGGACCGCGTCGAGCAGATCGGCGGCGGCCGGTCCCCGGCTCCCGGTGCCGGCGACGGCCACCAGGACGGCCAAGCCCACGGCGCCGCCCACCTGCAGCGTGGTCGAGGCCATGCCCGACGCGATGCCCTGGTCCCGGGCGGGGACGCCGGCCGCGGCCGCGATCCACATGGCGGTCCAGGTGGCGCCCTGTCCCAGGCTCAGCAGCACGAGCCCCGGCAGGAGGCGCGCGTAGGGGCCTTCGGTGCCTAACGCGAGGGCGAGGAGCAGGGTGCCGCCGGCACCGAGGGCCATGCCGCCCAGGAGCGTGGCGCGCAGGCCGAACGCGGCCACGGCCTTCTCGCCCGCCTTCGCCCCGGCGGCCACGACGACGGCCGGTACGAGGAAGGCGGCCCCGGTGGCCATCGCGCTGTAGCCGCGCACCGTCTGGAAGTAGAGGGTCAGGAAGTACGGAAGCGAGCTGAACGTGGCGCTGAACAGCGCGGTCAGCGCCATGGCGCCGAGCAGGCCGCGGTGGCGGAACAGGTGCCCCGGCGTCAGCGGGGCGCGGGTACGGGTCTCGACGAGGGCGAAGAGGGACAGCGAGACCGCCGACAGGGCCGCGCACACCAGGACGCCGGGGCTGCTCCAGCCGGCCTCCGGCGCGTGGACGAGGACCAGGACGAGCAGGGTGATGCCCGCGGTGGCGGTCAGGGCGCCCGGGAGGTCGAAGTCCCTCTGCCGGGGCAGGGGTCCGTCCGCCGGAAAGAGGAACGTTCCTGCAAGGGCTATGGCACCGGCCAGCGGAACGTTGACGAGGAACACCGCCGGCCAGCCGAAGGAGTCGACGAGCACCCCGCCCAGCAGCGAGCCGAAGCACAGCCCGCCGGCTCCGGCGGCGCCCCACGCGGCCAGCGCCCGGTTCCGGTCGGGCCCCTCCTCGTAGAGCGTGTTGATCAGTGACAGGGCGGCGGGGAACAGCAGGGCGCCGCCGATGCCCTGGACGGCGCGCACCGCGACCAGGACGCCCGCCGAGTCCGACAGCCCGCCCACCCACGAGGAGACCGCGTACAGCAGGGTGGCGGTGACGAAGACCCTGCGCCGCCCCAGCAGGTCGGTGGCCCGCCCGCCGAGGAGCAGGAACCCGCCGGTCGCCACCACGTAGGCGCTGACCACCCACTGCAGGTCCTGTCCGGAGAAGCCGAGCGCGTCGCCGATGCCGGGGAGGGCGACGTACACGATGCTGTAGTCGAGCGAGATGACCAGTTGGGCGGCGGCCAGGACCAGGAGCGGCAACCCGAGGCGCCGGCGTGCCGGGGTGGACGGCGATTTCACTGCGGACATCGCGGAACTGTTCCCCCTGCTGATCCGTCCCCCGAATGGGGACGGCGGCGTACCACGCGATCGTGGCCCACTCCCCGCGCCGCGGCAAGCGCCCTCTCCTCGATTCCGGACTGGCTCGCGGACCGATTGCGGGAATCACCCACCGGTTCGCCGGAGGCCGGATGTCCGGGGCGGCCGTCCGAAAGATCTTCGGAACATTCCAGGTGGGCTCGGCTTTTTGCGTCCGGGCAGGGGCGGCGGGGCCGTACGCCGACGAGAGGAATGCGTTTCTCCTTCAACGAAACGACCGGACCCATCCGCCACTTCCGGCCTTTCCGGTCGAATCGCGGGACGCCGTTGATGGTCGATTTCATCGCCTCCTCGATCCTGTCGGCCTCGCGGCCGATATCACCCGGGTCGGCCCGGAGCGCGGAATTCCGAGAACCCGGAGGAATCCCCGCACACCAGGAGTCGGACGGGAAGCGCAGCCGGTTCCCGGCCACGGCGGCGCTTTTCGCCGCGCCCTGATGACCGGCTGTTCGCCGGGACTGCGGGGGCGATGGGGCGGCGNNGCGCGGNGAGGCGGTGGGGAGGGCCGCCGTCCTGGCCCTCGGCGTCGTCAGCCCTCGCCCATCAGCCTGCGGATCTCGGTGACGAGGGCGACGAGCGCCTTCCGCTCGGGGACGGTGGTCTCCGGGTGCCACAGGTCGACGAGCAGGCACGTGCGCGGGCGGGTCCCCCGGTTCCACGCCTCGTGCTCGAAGGAGTAGTCGAAGAGCAGGCACCTGCCCTCCTCCCACGACCGCGTCTCGCCGGCGACCGTGATGCCGCACCCCTCGGGTATGTCGACGGCCAGGTGCAGGTTGATGCTGAAGTTCCACAGGTCGCAGTGGGGGGCGATCACCGCGCCGGGGAGCAGGGTCGAGAAGTGGCACTCCAGCAGGGGGCAGAGCTTCCCGGTGTCGACCGCCTCCTCCCTGAGCACCCGGAAGGCGGTCGGCACCGTGTCGGCCGACCCGCTCACCAACCCGCCCTCGCGGAAGAGGTAGAGGGCCTGCCAGTCGGACTGGCGCACGAGGTAGTGCTCGTAGTCCGAGAAAGCGTTCCGCCGGGCCGCCCAGGCGGCCTCCAGTTCCTTCTTGATCGAAGCGTGGTTCTCCTCGAAGGCGCGCACCACCGGCACCAGTTCGGGATGACCGTACGGATCGTGCCACGGCTGCCGGGAAATCCCCGGCAGGATCCACTTGGCGCCCTGCTGGAGGGGATGGCGCCGCTGCTTTCCCGCCCGCACCATCTCCTCCACGCGCGCGAGGGAATCCGGCCCGTACTCGTCCTTGATCGCGGCGAAGGCGTGCTCTGTTTCCGGGGTCACGGGATCTCCAGGATTGCGGACTTCGCCATCCGTACGTACGTGCGGATGTCACCCGGGCCCTACCCCGGCCGTCCGGACGGAAATCACCCGGCGACGCGGAACGGGAGCACACCCGGCGAACGGGGCGACCTGCCGCACCGGTCGTGCTCCCGGTGCTTCCGGATTCCACCGGAATCCGGGAACCGGAAGACGCCGCCCACCGACTTCCGATCGCGCGCTTTCATGAGGCGGGGGTGCCGGCGGACGCGCGGTGGAAAGCGCGTCACGTGCGGGGCGTACGCCGCAGGAAGCGCGTGCCCACCTCGCGGGCGGCACGGTTCGCGGGCGGCGGGCTTCGCGGGCGGTGGGAGAGGAGGGGGTACGGGCCACAAGCCGTCCACGTAGCCGTACCCGTGCCCGCACCCGTACCCGTCCCTCTCCGTCCCCGCCCCCGGCCGGACCGCCGACCGCCGTCAGGGCGCCGGCCGCCATCGGACCCGGTACGGCGCCCGTACCAGGCCCAGGGGAAAAGGAGTCGAGGCGCTGCCCGGCTCTGGCCGATCATGCGTGCATGCCACTGACAGCCACCCTCGCCCGAGTCGACGCGGACCTGGCGGCCGGTCGCGTGCCGATGGCACGTCAGCGCCTGCGCGGACTGGTCTCCTCCTTCCCCGAGGACCTGGCGCTCCGCCGCCGCCTGGCCGAGGTGTACCGGCTGTACGGCGAGCCCGCGGAGGCCGGTCGCTGGATGTACCTGGAGGAGGACCGCGACGCGGAGGAGACGGCCGCCTTCGAGGCGAGGTACCGGACGCCCCGGGAGCGCATGCGGGCCCTCGCCTGGCACGGCCCCGAGTCGCTCGCCGGATCCGCGTTCACCGCGGGGCAACTGGCGGCGGTGCGGACCGCCTGTTCGAAGGCTCTGGGACGCCCGGTGGACTGGGAGGACCCGGCGGGCTGGGAAGACCCGGAACCTCCCTTTCCGCGAGGCGAGGAGGGGAGGCTCGCCGGTTTCCTGGCGGGGGCCGGATGTCTGCTGACGGCCCTCGTCGTGCTGGGGATCTGGGTGAACGGGCTGGTCGCCCTCTTCGGCTGACGGTCGTGGAGGGCCCGCCGCGGGCCCGCACCCCGGCACCCGGCACCCGGCACCCGGGCACCCGGGCACCCGGTGGGACACCGGCGCGAGGACGGCGGGCAGTTCCACGGCGCCCCTCAGGGATGCGGTCGTCGGCGCGAAGACCGGGCCGGGGCCGCGGCCGCGGCCGTACGGGACGGCCGCGGGCCACCCTACGGGCGGGCGGGGAACGGCCCCCACGGGTGGGGCGGGCCGGGGAACGACCCNNACGGGTGGCCCGGGGCGCGGGTCACAGGCCGTGGTCGTCCATGAGGCGCATCAGGTTCCGCTTGCGCCCGTGGGCGGCACGCAGGCCGGTGACGTACGCGGTGAACTCGTCCGGGGTGCCCAGGCGCTGGTGGCAGTCGCGGATGCTCAGCAGGAGACTGACGAGTCGCTCGTAGACCGCGTTGCCGGTCTGCCGGGTGAGGGGGTCGGCCAGGCGGAGGTAGACGGGGAGCGCGTCGGCGGGGCGGGTGGCGCGGGACCGGTCGGCGAGGGCGAGCCACTGCCGGTCGGAGGCGCCGGTCTCGTCGGCGGCCCGCCAGGCGGCGTCGGGGTCCTTGTCGTCGAGCAGGGCGTCGACCAGGACGGAGTCGCCGCCCCGGCCTGCGGGCCGCTGCTTCGCGTCGGCGTGCAGCAGGGCCAGTGCCCTCTCGCGTTCGGCCGGCCAGCGGTCGGCGGCCCGCGCGGCGGCGCGCAGACGGCGGTAGGCGAGCAGGGTGCGGCGGGCGGCGAAGTGGTCGCGGCGCAGGGCGGCGGCGTCGGCGAGCCGGCCCGCCCGCGTGTGGCGGTCGCAGAGGTGGTCGACGAGGGCGGTGTCGACGGCCGCGAGGTCGCCGGTGTCCCGGATGCCGCGCTCGGCCCATTCCAGGGCCTCGCCGGGGCGGCCGGCCGCTTCCAGTTCCCGGGCGATGACCAGGTGGGTGTGGCCGTCCGGCGTGAGGTCGGCGGCGTGCACGGCGATCAGCGTGTCGATGTCGCGGCCCGCTTTGGCGAGGCGCTCCATCAGGTGCTTCTCCGCCCAGCCGGTGCGGTTGGCCCGCCATGCCCCGACCACGTGTTCCCGCAGGATCTCCATCCCCTGTTCGCCGAGCACGTCCTCGTAGTCGAGCGGGTCGATGTCGACGAGGTCGGCCGTGTCGTCGAGCGCCCGGTCGACCAGCCACCGGGCGAGTTCCGCCGGGTCGGGACGTGCCGCGCGGCAGGCGTCGTGGTGGGCGTCGGCGAGGTCGGCGGCGATCTCACCGAGCCATCCGTCGGAGTCGTCGACGTTCTCCGCCGCCGCGGCCAGCAGTTCGATCGCCTCCCGCGCCAGGGCGACGGCGTCGGCGGCCCGGCCCGAGCCGGCCAGTTCCCTGATCGCGGAGGCCGCCTGCCCGGCCTGGTCGGCGTAGGCGCGGGCGTCGGCGTAGGCGACGTAGCCGTGGTGGGCGAACGGGCCGATGTCGAGGAGCCCCCGGACGTGGGACCGGACCTCCGCCAGGTCCCCCCGCGCGGTCGCGGACCGCAGTTCCAGGCGGCGGCGCAGCCCCCGGTCCTCGGCCATCTCGTCCCGTACGAGGGCGAGCAGTTCCTCCCGGGACAGGCTGGACAGCCAGGCGTCGAGGTCCCGGGCCCGGTTCCGGGCGGCTTTCCGCTGCCGGGGCAGGCTCTCCTGCCGGGCGAGTACGGTCAGGCCGAGGGCCACCAGGTGCTTGCAGAAGTTGCCCTCCAGCCCGTACGGGCAGTCGCACGCGCCGGTCAGGCGCCCGGAGCGGCCCGGGGCCAGTTCCACCTCGTACCGCTCGGTGCCGTGGACGGTCGCGGTGATGCGGGTGTCGTCGACCTCCACCCCGGACACGGCGTCGAGGTATTCGAGACCGCGCTCGAAGGAACGGGCGCCCGCGAGTGCTTTGAGGTTCGCTTCGGTGAGGCCGTCCACTGCTCTTCCCGCCCTGGTGCCGGTGCCGTTCGTGACGGCCGCCAGCCTACGGTTTCCGGCCGGGCGGGGCAGGCGGTTCCGCTTCCCCGGAGACCGGCCCGGCCGGTGACCGGCGGGGTCGGCCGGTCCGGTTCGAGGGGCCGGTGGGANGGGGATTCACTGTTCCGGCGACTCGAACGAAA
>NZ_CP095474.1:588783-602824 GCF_023614315.1 Streptomyces sudanensis
GCCCCGCGCCCCGCCCCCGCCGGGGCGGCGGGGGGCNNNCCCGGNGNGGGCNGNGCGCGGGGCCGTTCGGGGGAGAATCCTTTGGCGGTGCATCTTTCGGGGCTCCGGGGAAACGCGAGGTTCGGCACGTTGGGGCGTCGAATGCGAAGGGGTCCGCCATGGCCGATGACGTCATCGAAATGATCAAGACCGACCACCGCGAGCTGGATCGTCTCCTGGAGATGATGCAGAAGGACAGGGATTCGCGGCCGCTGGCGCTGCCGCTCGCCGTGGCCATGCTGGAGGCGCACAGCCGAGCCGAGGAGGAGCACGTCTACCCGGTGCTCGTGAAGCAGGCCGGGGAGAAGGAGGAGACCCGGCACGCCACCGAGGAGCACCACGAGGCGGAGCAGCTGGGCAAGCGCCTGCTGGAGATGGACTGGGAGAGCGAGGAGTTCGACCAGGGGCTGGAGAAGTGGATCGACGCCGTGCGCCACCACGTCGAGGAGGAGGAGCAGGAGCTGCTCGTCTCGCTCGGCGAGGCCCTGGACTCCGAGGAACTGCGCGAACTCGGGCTGCGGTTCGCCGGGCAGCGGTCCGAGGAGATCGCGGGCAAGGCGCTCGGCGGGAACGGTGGCGCCTCCGGCTCCTCCGGCGGCGGCCGGAGTGGCGAGGGGATCACGCGCGAGGAACTGTACGCCAAGGCACGCGAGCTGGGCGTCGAGGGGCGGTCCTCGATGAACAAGGGCGAGCTGGAGGAGCAGGTCCGCAAGGCGGAGGGCGAAGCCTAGGACCGGCGACCGGTGCCGCACCCGGTGCCGGTCGCCGGGTGCGGGAGCGGGCCTGGAAACCGGGCTTGGGCCGGGCCGGTACCGGGTTCGCGGCGGGCACCGCGCACGCTGTCCGAACCGCGCGGTGCCCGTCACCCGGACACCCGGGCTTTCCGGAGACGGCGGCCTCCCGGCCGAGGAAGCCCGTCGCTCCGCCGGCCCTCGCGTGGACGGCCGGCTCCCGGCCACTCGTCCTGTCTGGCCGGATGGTGCGGGAGCGTTCGGCACCACCGGCGCGAGCCGTCGGGATCGGCCGGAGGCGTCCGTCCGTCGGGCAGGGGCTTCAGCGGGGACTCAGCGCTCGCCTCGCCGCACTGATGCGGTTCTGGGCGTCGGCGCCGTACACGGCGGATTCGCGCAGGGTTCTCCAGGTCCGCAGGTACGTGCCGACGCTCGCCTCGTCGTCGATCCACAACTCCGCGTGCCAGTTCTCTACGATCACCTGGCGGTCGTCGTAGATCCAGAAGGCGGTGGCCGGGGGGATCTTGAGCGGGGAGGACAGCGGGACGATCCCCAGCTCGACCGTGTCCAGGCCGATGGCTCCCGCGAGACGGTCAAGCTGGGCCGCAAGCACCGACGGTGGGCAGATCAAGGCGTGGAGGGCGGCTTCCCACAGGAGGAGGTGGAAGCGCTTCGAGGAGTCGTACAGCGCCTCCTGCCTCTTCATGCGGGACCGGACCGCCTGCTCGGTGTCGTGTGGCGACCGCTGGAGTTCCGCGTATCTCGTGAAGACCGACCGGGCGTAGTCCGGGGTCTGGAGGATCCCGAAGATCATGGAGGATTCCCAGCCGCGGAAGACCGAGGCGTCGGCATGAGCGTTCAGGTGGGTGTCCTGGACCGCCCTGTGCCCCGAGGCCAACTGGCGTCGCCATGACCTGACGTGGGACTCGAAGCCCTTCAGGCATGCGACCAGTTCGTCGTACGCCTCCGGCTGACCGGTTGCCTCGGCCCATTTGCGCAGGTCATCGGGCGTTGGAGTCTGTTTGCCGTTCTCCAGTCTGCTGACCTTGGACTTGTTCCACGCGCACCGCTCGGCGAGCCCGGAACCGGTGAGCCGGCCTCCGGGGGCGGAGAGCCGGAGTTCGCGCAACCGTACTCCGAGCGCTTCCCGCGCCTGCTGGTAGTCCGTGCTCACCGGTACACACCTGCCTCAGTCCTCCTTCGCGGTCAGCCGTGCCGCGAACTCCTGGTAGGGAACGGCATGGTGCAGCGCCGCGTCACGCACCATGGCGTACCGCAGCACCGCGGCGGGTTCCGTGATCAACTCGACGCCGACCAGGTTGTCGGCGTCGTCGAAGTCGAGGAGTGCGACCAGCCGGGAGTCGAAGATCCAGAAATCCTCGGCGGGCAGACCGAGGCGGTCGGCGTCCTCTCGCCACAGGTTGTGGATCTTCTCCCCTACGGCGCTGTTGCGACGCGCGTTGTCGAGCAGATAGAGCTGGCCGATCGTCGGCGGGCTGTCGACGACGCGGACACGCTCGAACCGCTTGCCGAGCCCCGCCTGCTCGCGGCGCTCCGCGCACCATTCCGCGTCGGCCCCCTCCCAGTCGACGGGCTCACCGCGCACGAACTGGGCGTAGGTGTCGGTGAGCTCGTCCGACGCGTAGCGGCGACGCGTCTCCAGGCGCCAGGCCGTGTACGCGAACTGCGTGAAGAGCCGGTCGAACTCGTCCAGCGCGATGGTGTCGGGCACGCGGACGGCCTCTTTCGGGCCGAAGTCGACCAGCAGCTCGCGCGGCACCATGATGGGCACCTCGCCCTCGTTCAGGTGCCGAAGCCGGGCGATGTCGTCCGGGTCGGTGAGAGCCGGGCCGTGCACGACGATCTCGCCCGTGTCGAGGTCTTCGTGGATCGACGGGCATCCGTTGACACCGCTGCCCGTGCCGTTGAAACGCAGTCGTCGGGCCATGGTCACGTCCTTCCTCCGGGGGACCGGCCCCCAGGCTTCCACAAGGCCGGGGTCCGGACCCGGGCTTCGGCCGCCTCGAATCGGCAACCTCGCGCAACCTCACCAAGGGTCCGAGCAACTCCGCGCAACCTCCATGGCGTCCGGCAACTCCCTTTTCGTACCGTCGTGTTCGTGGCCGGGGCACCGGTACCGGCCCACCGCCCCCGAGCACCCCGCCCCCGTCGGGTCACCCGGTCGTCCTCGCCGGGGCGGGACCCGCGCGTCGTCCGCGCCGCATGTCCGGCCCCTGGGCGGGCCGACGGGCGGAGGGGGCTCGCACCGGAACAGCACGACCCGCCTGCGAAGGAGCAGTCCATGACCGTCACGCTCGACCAGCTCACCGGCACCCGCACGCGGGACCCGAAGGAACTGCTGAACGCCGTCCAGCCCCACGTCAGGCACCTGCCGGTCAACGTGCTGGACGGCGGCATGACCCTCTGGGATCGCGAGGTGGCCCTGCTGCTGCGCGATCACACGATGGTCCGCGACATGGCCGAGCGCGTCCTCGGCAACGCCGTCATGTACACCATCGGCTGCATGGAGCACCCGGAGGTCCACCTTGGGGTCGGTAAGCTCGTCGACATCGGCGTCCATCAGCTCATCCTCGACACACCGGTGTGGTGGGCCCTCTGCGACGTGTACAACGAGGGCCGCTACAAGCACCACGCCCCGTTCGTCGAGCGCCGGCGGGACGGCCTGTGCCTGCGTACGGCGGACTTCCTGAGGTCCATCGGCTTCGATGTCGACGAGGAGCTGTGGGCGATCGACGGCACGGACTGCTCACCGTGTGACGACAAGGTCCCTGACAGCCACTGAACACCCCCGCGCCGGCCCCGGTCCCCCGAAGGACGGGGGCCGGCCCTTGTGAACGAGGAATCGCCTTGCCCGCACGACACGACATCGCCGCCGAGACGGAGCTGTGGGACACCTTCGCCGCCTCCGCCTTCAAGGACGACGCCGAGCCGGGCTTCTGCTGGACGCAGTACGCCGGTCACGGGCCCGGCCCGGAGCTGCTGGGCGACCCGCGCCGCGTCCTGGAGATCGGCTGCGGGACCGGCCGGGCCCTCGTCCACCTCGCGCAGCGCGGCATCGCCGCCCGGGGCGTCGACCTGTCCCCCGTCATGGTCGAGAAGACCACCGCGAAATGGCGCGGCACCGGCGCGGAGTTCGTGTGCGCCGAGGTCCTGGAGTACCTGAGCGGGCACGAGGAGGTGTACGACGCCGTCTACTCGATCTTCGGAGCGGCCTGGTTCACCGACCCGGGCCGTCTCTTCCCCCTCGTCCGCCGGAGGCTCGGGCCCGGTGGTGTCTTCGTGTTCTCGCAGCCGCCGGCCATCCCCGGCGCGTACGGGCCGCAGGGCATGTACAAGGGGGGCTTCGCCGGAAAGGCGATGTTCACCTATCGCTACAGCTATCGACCGGCCGTCTGGGAGCGCCTGCTGACCCGCGCCGGGTTCGCCACGGCCGACGCGCGGGTCCTCGACGCGCCTCACGCGGGGCACATCGGGACGCTCCTCGTACGCGCGGTCGCTCCCTGACCGAGCGGCGGCGGGACGGACCGGTCGCCGCGTGGGGCGGTGACGCCGGTGCGCCCGCCCGGCACTCCTCCGCCCCANNCCCCTTGCATTCCCCCGACTTGAGGGCGTCCCGCCGTCGCCGGGGTCGTCCGGGGGCGGCTTCTTCCGTACCCCGTGCGGGTGGTGGCCGGTGGTAGGTTCGAACGCGTGAGTGCAGTGGGGGCCGCCGCGGCGCGGGCGGGGACGGAAGCCGGGCGGGGGCGCCGTACGTGCGGGGCCGCCGGGACGGCCGCCGTCGCGCCGCCGGGCGCGCCCGTNCGTGCCCCGGGCGCCCGGTGGCACGCGCGGCCGCGGAAGAGCGGCGGCCCGCCNCGGGCCGCCGGTTCCCGCGCGCTGCCCCCGCTCGCCACCGGTGTCCCCGGCACCCCCGCTTAGGAGTACGGCATGACTCACGGCGACCACCTGATGCGCAGGCCGTACGTCCCCCTGCCCGCGCCCGAATCCGTGCCCACCGTCGACCCGCGGCTCTCCTCCGCCCTGGGGCGGCCCCAGCACGGCGACTCGGCGGCGCGGCGGGCCGGGCGGTCGCTGCGCGGGCTCGCGCCGGCCGTCAGCCGGCAGGTGGTGGAGGAGGGCCGCGCCGGGCGGGAGGTCCGGCTGCCCGTGCCCAGCGGGCGGGTCATCGCCGTGACGTCGATCCGCGGCGGGGTCGGCAAGTCGACGGTCGCCGCGCTCCTGGGCCGTACGTTCACCCGCTACCGGCCCGACCCGGTGCTGACCCTGGAGGCCGACGCCGCGCTGGGCACGCTCGCCGTGCGGATGGGCGCCCCGTCCGTGCGGTGGTCCTGCCCCGAGCTGGCGCGCATCCTGACGCCCCGGATGGACCTGAACGACATCACCGGGTACCTCGTCCCCGTCACCGACGGCGGCTGGCTGCTCCCGGCGAGCCAGGGGCGCGTCGGACCACCGTTGGACGTGCCGACGTACCGGACGGTGTCGCTGGCGCTGCGCCGGCACTTCGCGGTGACCGTGGTGGACTGCGAGACGCTGCCCGGCGAGGTCGCCCGGACGGCGATGGACACGGCGCACGCCCGGGTGATCGTCGCGCCGCGCACCGCGGAGGGCGTGGGCGGCACCCGGGTCGTGCTGGACTGGCTGGGCGGGCTGCCGCACCGCCGGGCGATCGACAGCACCGTCGTGGTGCTGACGTCCAACGCCCCCGACATGACCCTCGACGCGAAGGCGGCCGTCGCGCACCTGCGGGAACCGGGCGTGACGGTGCTGGTGTTGCCGTACGACCGGCACCTCGCGCAGGGCGGGCCGATCCACCCGGCGAGGCTCGCCCGCGCCACGCACGACGCGGCCGTCGGCCTCGCCGGGGAGGCGCTGCGGCGGGCCCTCGGGGCGCGCTGAGGGCCGGCGGGCCGGGCTCAGCCGCCGCTGCCGCACACCGACGGCAGCCACGCCGCGTCCCGGTGCCGCACGCGGACCTCCTCCAGCGTCGCGAGTTGCGCGGACAGCTCCCCGGGGTCGGTCAGGAACCGCAGCGCCGCCCGCTGGAAGGCGTCGCGCATCGCCGGGGGCATCGCGTCGGAGGCGTCCCAGCAGCGCATCGTGCCGCGTCCGCGCAGGGTCGCGTCGATGCGGGCGGCCATCGGGTCGGCGTCGTACCTGCCGGCGGGGACGGCCCGGTTGGCGGTGAAGCCGAGCTGGGCCGTGCCGGGGTCGGCGAGGTGGCGGATCAGCGCCCGCGCCTCGGGGGTGTCGCGCAGCATGGCCGCCAGGTCGCCGGACACCTCCCACGCCGTCACGTCCCGGCGGGCGCCGGGGATCACCGCCCCGGCGTGGACGTAGCGGCCGTGCGCCGCGGTCCAGTGCGAGCCGGAGCGGACGAACGCCGCCTGGTGCTCCAGCCGCTGGTCCGCGCAGGCGGGGTCCTCGCCGCTCCACGGGTCCTGGTAGGGGGCGAGGAGCATCCGCCCGGTGCGCCGCCGGTCGCCCGCGCCGACGAGGTCGCCCCAGGTGGTCCACGCGTCGCGCACGGCCGGGTGGGTCCAGGGGAGGCGGCCGGTCGCCCACTTCTGGTACGTGTCCCGGCCGGCCCGCTGGAGCAGGACGTCCTCCACCCAGTCGGTGCCCGGCCAGCCGGAGGTGGCGCCGGACTCCATCGCCAGGCACCACTCCCCCGGGTCGCGGGCGATGCGGGCGACCTCGGCCTCGGGGAGGGCGCCGGGGTGCCACACCATGCTCTTCAGGTCGGCCTTCACGGGCACCCAGTGGACGCCGCCGGCCAGTTCGGGCGCCCACACCGGGTCGTAGTGGCCGGGGTCGAACAGGCCGTCCAGGGGTTCGAGCCGGCCCTGGGCCGCGTACTCCGCGAGTTCGCCCGGTCCGGGCATGACGACCACGTCGGGGGGCGTGCCGGACGCCACGTCGGCGGCGAGCACCTGGCTCTCGGCGGAACTCCCCTGGTACACGACGCGGATGCGGTGCTTCCGCTCGAAGGGGGCGAGCACGTCGCGGCGGAACCGCTCCTCGTCGCCGCCGGTCCAGTTGCCCAGCAGCGTGACGGAGCCCTCCCAGCGGCGCGACCACCACTCCACTCCCGCGACCGCGCAGGCGGCGAGCAGCGCCAGGCAGAGCGCCACGGCGGTGTACGTGCGCCGGCGGCCGGTCATCGGCGCGTCCTGACGCGGTACTCGGCGATGCGCGGCAGCAGGCCGCTCACGGTCAGGGCCACCAGGGCCGCTCCTCCCACCGGTATCCAGTCGGCCACCGCGGCCCGCGCGTCCGCGTCGGCCAGGTGCCGCGCGATGCGTGCCCCCGCCGCCGCGATGCCGTCGCCGGCCGGGGCGGTCCCCAGTTCGCGCAGCGCGGCCCGGGTGCCGGCGAGCGTGCGATGGGTGAGCCATGCCAGGACCGCGGCGCCCGCGAGCCACAGCGCCGCCGCGGCCGACAGCGGCGGGTCGGCCGGGCGTCGGAAGCGGCGGCGGGTGAAGAGGTGCACCTCCCACAGGGCGGCGCACAGGGCGGTGAACAGCACGCCGGCGACCGCCCAGGCCAGGGCCAGCGGCCATTCGGCCGTGGCCTGCTCCTCGGCCACGGCCAGTTGCTGCGCGCGCAGTTCGGCGAGACGGCCCATGATGTCCTCGTCGGTGTCGGGGGCTTCGAGGACGCGGTTGGCGTAGTGCAGGTAGGCGGTGCGCAGCGGGGAGCCGCCGGGTTCGCGGCCCGCCTGCTCGACCCAGCCGGAGTAGACGGCGATCAGTCCGGTGACGGTCTGCAGGGTGCGGCGGCCGGCGAGACCGGTGACGTTCTCGGAGGCCGCCAGGGCGAGCGCCTGGTGGGCGACGGAGACACGGGTGTGGAACGCGCCGGTGCCGGCGTCCTCCAGCCCGGCCTCGGGCACGGACTCGCGGGCCAGGAGGAGGGCGGACCTGGCGGTGTCGACGGCGAGGACGCCGGGGGCGCTGGAGGAGGCGAGCCGGGCCGCGTCGTGGTGGACGGCCCGGAAGGCGCCGAACACGACGAGCGTCGTGGCCAGTCCCAGGGCGAGCAGCAGGGACAGCCGGACGCGCAGGTCCTTCGCGGTGGTGCTCATGGCCGCTCCCGGAGGGGGTGGCCGCAGCGGGGGCAGAACCGGGCGTCGGCCGGGACCCGCCCGGCGCACTCGGGGCACGGGACGATGGCGGTGGGCGCCCCGCCGGGACCGCCCGGCGGATCGTCGTCCGCGCCGGGGCCGTAGGTGCTGTGGCTGCTGGCGGTGATCAGGTGCTGGAAGTCGACGGGGTTCAGGTCGGGGCGGAGCCGGACCCGTCCGGCGGCGGCGTCCACGACCTCCACCAGCCGTTCGAAGTCGGCGAGCGGCCGGGCCGCGCCGACGGTGTGAGCGAGCCGGACGCCGCGGCCGAGGTGGTGCTCGGCCTCCTCGCGGTCACCCCTGCGGTGGGCGTCGGCCGCGGCGGCGACGGCCCGGCCGAGCTGCCCGTACAGCTGGAAGTGGGCGACCTGGGCGTCGGTGTGGCGGGAGAGCGCCGGGTCCTCCGTCCAGTGGACGACGCAGGGGCGCGGGGGCGGCAGGCGCAGGCCGTGGCCGGCGGTGGGCGCGGTGAGGGAGACGACGGCCAGTTGCAGGTCCTCGTGGCGGGGGCGGCCGGCGGGGTCGGCGGAGAGGCACAGGTGGTACCGGCGGGTCTCCTCGCCCCAGGCGCGGGTGGTGTAGCGGTGCGTGCCGCCGGGTCCGGGCAGGACGGCGGGCTCCAGGTCGACCTCCGTGGGGAAGACCTGCTTGAGGTAGCGGACCGTGGTGCCCGGTACGGGCGCGACCTCGATGGCCAGTTCGGGGACGGTCTTGGCGAGGAGCCGCGCGGTCAGCTTCTCGTACTCGCCGGGCAGCTCGGCCTCCTCCCGCACGGCGTGCGCGGAGCCGTGCAGCCGGCGGGTGATCCGCAGCAGTTCACGGGCATCCCATCCGTCGCCGATGCCCCAGGCGTCGCAGACGAACCGGCCCTCGCAGGCGTCGAGCACGGCGTCGAGCGGCATCTCCTCGTCGTGCTGGTTCCTGCCGTCCGTCAGGAGCAGGACGTGGCCGATGGGCGCGTCCTGCTCGGTGAGGAGCCGGCCGGCGAGGTCGAGCCAGGCGCCGATGCAGGTGCCCCCGCCGGCCGCGAGGGCGTGGAGGGCGGAGTGGGCCCGCCGGCGGTGCTCGTCGGACGAGACGGCCATCCGCTCGGCCGCCGGGTAGGCCATGGCGGCGCCCTCGGTGCCCTGGACGACGGCGAAGGGGGTGCCGGCCGGCAGCATCCGGACCGCGGCGGCGGCGGCCTGGCGGGCGGCGCGGAACTTCTCCTGCGGCCAGGTCATCGAGCTGGAGCAGTCGACGACCAGGACCTCGGCGAGCAGCGGGGCGCCTCCCGGCCCGCCCGCCGCGCCTCCCACCCCGTCCACCCGGACGGTCAGGACGACGTGCATCTCCCGGTCGCGGGCCTCCGCGGACAGGTACTTCCACTGGCTGGTCTCCAGGCCGGCCGACGCGCCCGCCGCGCCGCTCCGGGTGCTTTCCGGTGCCATGTGCCTCGTGTCCCCCTCGTCGCTCGTCACCCGCGTCCGCCCCTGGCGGCCTTCCCGTCCGTCGCGCCCGTCCACCGGTCCCTCAGCCCCGTCTCCCGCCGCGCCTCCCGACCGGTGGGAACCACCGCCGGGGCGGCGGGAGGACCGCGTACGACCGGTCCAGCAGGGCGCCGCGGAGGGCGCCGTCGCGCGTCTGGTCGGCCAGGGTCCGCAGGGAGCGGGAGAGCAGGCGGCTCAGCGCCGGGACGTCGTCCCGCGGGCCGAACACCTCCCCGGCGGGGAAGCCGATGCCCCATCCGGCGGGCGGCCGGCAGGCGAGCGCGTTCTCCCGCACCTCGGTGACGAGGCGGTCCCGGGCCGCGTCGTCCTCGCCGGTGCGGGCCGGCTCCGCGAGCCGCTCGGCCGCCTCCCACAGGTCCGCCGCGGTGGGGCCGCCGCCCGGCAGGCGGCCGGCGAGCACGCGGACGGCGGCGACGCGGGCCGCGTCGTGGTGGCGGGAGGTGGTGGGCACCGCGTCGAGGACGGCGACGGCCCCCCGCCGGTCGCCCCGCCGCAGGTGGACCCGCACCAGGCCGAACGCCGCGCTGCCCTGCGTGCGGTCGCGCTGCCAGACCGCCTCGTAGTAGTCCCGCGTCCGCTGCTCGTCGGCGTCGAGGTGCTCGGCGCAGTAGCCGAGCGCCAGCTTGGGCGCCCACTCCCCGGGCAGCGCCGCGTAGACCGCGGCGAACTCCTCCTCGGCCGGCTTGACCTGGCCCTCCGCCAGGCGCAGCAGTCCGCGGTGCCAGGGGATCCGCCAGTCGTACGCGCCCGCGCCCAGCCGTCCGGCGGTGGCCAGCCACCGCTCGGCCTCGTCGTGCGCGCCCCGGTCCGCGTAGGCGCGGCACAGCCACAGGGCGGTCTCGGCCGTGCCGAACGCCGGGTCGTGCGCGGCCCGTTCGGCGACGCGCTCGGGGCTGCCGGCGGCGAGTCCGCCGAGGAGGACGGCGGCCGGGTCGTCCGGGTCGGGGACGGGGACGGGCAGGCCCCGCGCGACCTCCCGGGGGTCCGGCGCCCCCACGGGGAGGGTGCGCGGGCCGTCCGGGGCCGCGCCCGCCCAGTGGGCGGGGTCCGGGACCGTGCCGAGGGCGGAGCCGAACAGCGCCGCGGTGGGCGCGAACCGGGTGGAGCGCTCCGGGTAGGGCTCGTGCCAGGTCAGGGCCTGGTGTTCGCGCAGCACCTCCCACAGCTGGCGGGACATCTCGGCGGCCGAGGCGAACCGCGCGGCCGACTCGGAGTGGGTGGCGCGGCGGACGAGCGCCTCGAAGGAGCGGGCGGCGAGCCCGGGGGCGGGGGCGGCGCNGGCGGCGAGGGCCTGGAGGGTGCGGCCGACGGTGTACAGGTCGGTGTCGACGTGGAAGCCGCGCCGGTCGCGCTCCTCCTTCGGCGGGGCGTAGTCCCGGGTGTAGACCAGGCCGGAGGCGTGGTCGTCGACGCGGCGGATGGCCCCGAGGTCGATGACCTTGATGTCACGGCCGTAGTGGATGACGTTGTCGGGTTTCATGTCGCAGTACAGCAGGCCCTGGTCGTGGAGGTACTCCAGGGCGCCGAGGATCTTGCAGCCGTAGGTGAGGACGTGGTCGATCCCGAAGGGCCGGCCGAAGACCTCCGTCAGCTCCTCGTCGGAGGCGTAGCGGATCCAGGCGAGGGAGCGGCCGGCGACGTACTCCATGACGATGTAGCCGATCGGCTCGTCGTCGCCGGGCGCCCGGTGCTGGACGTGGGTGATGATGCGGACGATGTCCCGGTGGTGGAGCGTGGTGAGGGAGCGGCGCTCCTCGACCGCGGAGCGGCGGGCCACGGCGTCGCTGGTGTTGATCAGGCCCTTGAGGACGACGAGGTGGTCGGGGACCTCGGTGTCCTCGGCGAGGTAGACCCAGCCCATGCCGCCGGCGGCGAGGTAGCCGAGGACGCGGTAGTGGCCGCCGACGGTGTCGCCCGGGCGGAGGCGGGGCTCGAACGAGTAGGGCCGGCCGCACTGGGGGCAGAAGCCGCGGTCGGGGGCGGGGCCGCCGTCGTAGGCGACGCCGATGGTGCCGGTGCAGTTCCCGAAGCCGCAGCGGCGTCCGCCGGTGGGTGGGCGGGCGGTGGTGGCCGCGGCGACACCGGGGTCGGGGGCGTCGATGTGCGGGAGGAGGACCAGTCCGTCGCGGTCGAGCGGGGCCGGCCCGGCGGGCGTCGGACGCCGCTCGGCGGAACCGGAGCCGCCGGNNCCCGACGCGCCGGTGGCGGAGGCGGTGGCGGCGGCGGTGGCGGCGGTCGGGTCGGCCGGGGGCAGGCGGTGGCAGGTGTTGCAGAAACCGGTGGTCATGACCGTGCCGGTGCAGCCCGGCCGGATGCAGGGGGTGGCGGTGGATGTCGTCATGAGGGTGCGGCACCTCCTCGTTCCCGCGGGTCCCGTGCGCGTCCGGAGCGGTCGGCCCGCTCGACGAGGCGGACGTACCCGTCGACGGCCTCCTCGGCGGCGGGCACGTCGCAGGGGCGGGCGCGCAGCAGCCGGTGGGCGTGCCGGTAGAGGCTGTCGGTCTCCAGGTCCTCGGCGCCCTCGGTGAGGCTCCGGTGGAGGGCGTGGTAGGCGTCGAGCCGGCCGGCGAGTTCGCCGCGGCGGCGGCGCAGGGCGTCGAGGCGCTCGGCGGCGGCGCGGAGGCGGGCGTCCAGCCGGTCGGCGAGCCGCTCGAAGGCGGCCAGGTCGGGGCCCTCGCCGGGCGCGGCGGGCGGCTCGGCGCCGGCCAGGAGGTGCAGGGCGCCGCCGGCCCGGTAGAGGGCGTCGTGGACGGAGTCGGGATCGTCGGTCCGTACGGCCGCCATGGCCTCGCCGAGGGACGCGGCGAGCGGTCCGGTGATCTCCCCGAGCCGGGCGAGGAGGCGGTCGCGGCGCTCCCGGGCGGGCCGGACGAGCAGGTCGGAGCGGGCGCGTTCGTAGCAGGGGCCGGTCTCGTGGAAGACGAGGAGGAGGCGGCTGCCGCCTTCCGCGAGGACGGTGAGGAGGTCGAGGAGGGCGGGCGGGTCGACGGCCCGGTCGACGCCGACGACGACGAGGGTGAGGGCGACGCCCCCGGTCCTGATCCGCTCGACGGCCGGGTCGGCGGGGTGCTGCCACAGGCCCATGCGTTCCGCGACGCGTTCGGCGGTCTCGGCGGCGGTGACGCCGGTGACGTCGAGGGCCAGGTCGTGCCCGCCGGCCGAGGGGACGGTGCCCGGCGGGTCGTGGGAGGCCCGGCCGACCGAGGCGGCGGTGCGTAACTCGCGGTCGGCGAGGGTGATGGCGCGGCGCAGGGTCGCGGCGCGGGTGTGGTCCCCGGGGCGCACGAGGCTGATCTTCACCTGCGCCCCGTCGCCGCGGAACCAGGCGGCGAGGCGCTGGGCGAACGGCTCGTCGAGGTCGCGGGCGGGCGGCCCGCCGACGACGCGGGAGCGGAGCCGGTCGTCGACGGCGGTGCGCCCGCGGGTCCACTCGGCGACCCGCGGCAGGTGCTGGACGATGGTCTCGGCGGGGCTCATGAACGAGAACGCGTTGCCGTGCCGGTCCTGCATGCCGGTGAGGACGATGCCGATGACCGCTCCGGTCAGGTCGTCGACGACACCGGCGCCGCTGCAGCCGGGGCTGGCCAGCTCGCCCGGGGTCTGCGGGCCGAGCTGGACCTGCCCGTCGCGTCCGCAGCCGCCGATGATGGTGGCGCGGAACCAGATGCCGCCGTTGTGCTCGTGGGGGAAGCCGTACATGCGGACCGTGCGGTTCGGCGCGGAGAGCCGGTGGAGGAAGACCGCCTCGTGGGCGGGCCGGGGGCGTTCGAGCCGCAGGAGGGCCACGTCGCCGCTGGGGTCGCCGTCCGCGTCGCGGGTCTCGGGGACGTGGGCATCCTCGTCGACCCAGGCGGTGACGGCGGGAACGTCGCGGCCGGGGGCGCCGACGAACTCGGCGGTGACGTGCGCGCCGGGGGCGACGACGTGGGCGCAGGTGAGGACGCGGTCGGGGCTCAGCAGGACGCCGGCGCCCGCGATCTCGCCGTTCCCCCACCGGATGCGGACCGCCCAGGGCGGGGTCTTCGAGGAAGGGTCGGCACTGATACCCCCGTCGGCCACCATGGGGCGAAACTATACGCGCGGCGCCCCTTTCCACCCCATACTTCTGACGATCCGGAGACTGCGAGCAGGGGGTTGCGCGATGGCGGACGGACAGGGCTTCGTCGGGTTGGCCGAGGTGGTGCGGCAGATCCGCGGGGAGTTGGAGAAGGCCCGCGACGAGGCGGAGGGCCGCGCGCTGGGGTTCAGCGTGGAGCGGGTGAACCTGGAGTTCACGGTGCAGGTGCACCGCTCCGGTTCCGGCCGCGGCGGGCTGCGCATCGGCGTGGTGACGGCCGAACTGGGCGGCCAGGTGGACCGCCAGACGACCCACCAGGTGCAGGTGGAGCTGGTCCCCGAGTACGAGGGCGGGCGCGTCCGCGTCGGCCGGGGCACGCCGCCACCGCCCGCCGCGCGCTGACGGCCGCGGCGCCGGGGCGGCCGGTACGGCGCCCCGGTCGGCGGTACGGCGGGCGGTGTGACNGGGGCCCGGCGGGCGCCCCGGCGGCCGGTACGGCGCCCCGGCGGGGTGCGCGCCCCGCCGGGCGCCGCCCGCGCCGGACGGGGCCGACGGCCGGATCGCGCCCCCGGCGCGTCCC
>NZ_CP095474.1:602851-629141 GCF_023614315.1 Streptomyces sudanensis
GGTCGGGTNNGTCCGGNGGTGGNNGGAACCGGTTCCCTCCGGGGCGGGTTCGCAGCCGGTCGGGCGGGTTCGCGCGGGGTGCGGAAGTGGCACGGGGTGCAGGAGCGGACGCACCTGTCCGCGGCGGGCGGGACCGGCCGTCCCCGCGGCTCGGCGGGCGGGGTCAGCGGCCGTCCCGCACGGCTCGCGCCGGACGGCGCGGGGGCACCCGGAGGCCGTACGGGGGCGATGCGGGTGCCCGCCCCGGCGCCCCGATGGCCGGCCCCTCGTGGCGCGGGGCCGAGCGTGCGGTGGCCGGGTGGGAAACACCGTGCGCGGGCCGCGGGAACGTGGCCGGGGCGTGTCCGATTGCCGGGGCGTCGCCGCCTGCGGTGTGGTGCACTATTGCCCCCAAGCGCAGGGTCCACGGGGAGGGAAGGCATGTTCACGGGGATCGACGAGGTCGACTGGGCCTCGCTGGGTCATGCCTACGGTCCGGCCGACGACGTGCCCGCGCTGCTGCGCGGCCTGGCGTCCGACGACCCGGCGGAGCGCGAGTGGGCGCTGGACGGCATGTACGGCACGGTGCACCACCAGGGCGAGGTCTACGACTCGACGCTGGCGTGCATCCCGTTCCTGCTGGAGCTCGTGGCCCGACCGGACCTCCAGGACCGCGGCTGCGTCGTGGAGTTGCTCGCCAGCATCGGCGGCATCGACCTGTCCGGCGACGACGAGTTGCAGGAACTCGACCCGGAGTGCGAGGAGTTCGAGGGCGCCGCCAACTACGCCATGGCCGCGGCGGCCGTGGCGGCCGGCGCGGACGTGTTCCTGGCGCTGGTCGGCGACGAGGACCGGGAGGTGCGGCTCGCCGTCCCCGGCGCGCTGGCCTCCCTGCACGACGACCCGGTGCGCGTACTGGACCTGCTGCGGGAGCGGCTCACCGTCGAGTGCGACACGGAGGTGCGGCTCGCGCTGGTCGAGGCGGTCGGCAGGATCGCCCTGCGGTACGAGTCGCTGCGCGAGGAGACCGCGGGCTGGCTGTCCTGGCTGTCCGGCGCCGCCCAGGACCCCGCGCTGCGGCTGGCGGCGCTGGCCCAGCTCGCCCGGTGCGCGCCGGGACGGCTGCCGCACGACGTCGTGCCGACCGTGACCCGGCTGCTGGCGGAGCTGCGCCGGTACGGGCCCCGCACACCCGGCGGCGGCCCCTGCGCGAGGACGGGGGCGGGCGGCGGTACGGCCCTCGGGACGTCCAACGGCGCTGCGACCCCGCGGAATTCGGCCAACTCCTGGAACGGGCCCGGCATGTGGGAGACGCCCGCCGCGGTGGGCTCCGTGCACCCCGTGCCACCGGTGGAGCCGGCCGAGCCGCGGCACACCGCCCCGACGCTCGTCGGCCAGGTGCGGGAGCCGCCCGGGGAGCAGCGGCCGGAATGCGGTACGGCGTGGACGGACGACCTGCTCCGCACGCTGCACGGCGCCCTCGACGACCGGGTCGACGACCGCATCGCCCTGGTCACCGCCCAGTTGCGCAGTCCCGACAGCACCCAGCGGACCGACGCGGTGTGGATGTGCGGCGGCCTGGTCCGCACCTGGCGCGGCGCGTACGAGGGGGTGGTGCGGCTCGTGGGGGCGCAGCTCCACGGCCCGGAGCCGCGCCTGCGGGCGGCGGCGGCGAGCTGGCTGGAGGGCCTGTTCTCGCTGGCGGCGCCCGCCGCCGACGACCTGGCCGCGCGGGTGGCGGTGGACCCGGCGCCGTGGCTCCCCGAGCGGGCGGGCGGCCGGGCCGGCGCGGTCGGCGCGCTGCTGGCGCTGACCCGGGCGGGGGACGCGCGGGCGGTGGAGGCGCTGGCCCGGGCGCTGGAGCAGCCGGAACCGGACGGCAGGCTGCTGTACGCGATCCCGCACCTGGCGGAGGCGGGCGGCCCGCTGGTGCCGCTGCTGCGCCGCAGGCTGGGCGCGCTGCCGCTCGACGACGCGCTGGGCGAGCGGTCGGGGCCGCTGCTGCTGGCACTGGCGGGGCTGCGGGCGGTGGAGGCGCTGCCGGAGGTGCTGCGGGTGCTGCGGGGGGCGCCGGCGTTCCGCCGCGAGTGGGCGCTGAAGTCGGCGCTGCGGGCGGTCGCGGCGTTCGGTCCGGCCGCGCGGGAGGCGGCGGCGGACGCGCGGGGCCTGCTGGACGACGCGTCCGCCGGGACGGTGACGGCGGCGGCGCGGGCGCTGTGGGCGGTGGAGGGCGACGCCGGGACGGTCCTGCCGCGGCTGCGGGCGCTGCTGCGGGCGCCGGACGCGCACGGGCGGCGGTCGGCGGCGCGCGCGGTCGGCGCGTTCGGCGGATCGGCCCGGGCGGTCGCGCCGGAGCTGCGGGCGTGCCTGGCCTCGCCGGACGTCTGGCTGCGCGTCGACGCGGGGGTGGCGCTGTGCCGGGTGACCGGGGACGCCGGGGAGGCGCTTCCGGTGCTGCTGGCGGCGTGGCGGGAGAACCGGCACGCGCGCCCGGAGATCGCCGAGTGCCTGGCCGAACTGGGTCCGGCCGACCGGCTGGGGCCGGAGGCCGCGCCGCTGCTGCGCGCCGAACTCGCCTGCGCCCGGCGTCACAACGCGTCGGCCGGGGTGGCCGGGGACCGCGACGTCCACGAGGACGAGCGGTTGCTGTCCCTGTGCCGCCGCGCGCTGGGCGGCCCGGCGGAGTGAGGCGGAGCGGGCCGGTCGCCGTCCCCCCGGGGCCGGTCCCGGGCGCGCCGGAGGGCCGTGCCGGGTCCCGCTTCACGCCCTCGGAGCAACGGACCCCGCGGCGAAGGCCGGTGCCTCCTCCCACGGCGGCGTGGCGCAGTATGAAATAAGGGACATATCACCCGTGTCTTGCTACGTTGCGGGACATGACCACAGCGACGACGGAGTCCCCACCGCCTCGGGTGCGCCTTCCCGGACGGCGCGGCGTGGAGTTCTCGCTGCTGTGCTGCGCCGTGCTGTGCTCGGTGTACGGCTACGCCGGCGTGGGCCTCGCCCACAGCGGCGCCGTGCCGCACGACGCCGCGCGGTACGGGGCCGGCCTCGGCCTGCTGGCGCTCACGGGCCACCTGGCGGTGCGGTTCGGCGCCCCGCACGCCGATCCGCTGCTGCTGCCCGTGGCGGTCCTGCTGAACGGCGTCGGCCTCGTCCTCATCCACCGCCTCGACCTGGAGACCCCCGCCGCCCCGGCGGCGCCCGCGCAGTTCGTGTGGTCGGCGCTCGGCGTGGCGCTGTTCGCGGTGGTGGTGGTGTGCCTGCGCGACCACCGGCTGCTCCGGCGGTACGCGTACCCCTCGGTGGCCGTCGCGCTCGTCCTGCTGACGGTGCCGGTCTTCTTCCCCGCCGTGAACGGGGCGCGCATCTGGATCCGGGTCGGCGGGCTGTCCTTCCAGCCGGGCGAACTCGCCAAGATCATGCTCGCGGTGTTCTTCGCCGCGTACCTGGCCGCGAACCGCACCGCGCTCACGCGGGCGGGCCGCACCCTGTGGCGGATGCGGCTGCCGTCCGGGCGGGTGCTGGGGCCGGTCGCCGGGGTGTGGCTGGCCTGCGTGGGCGTGCTGGTCCTGGAGCGGGACCTCGGCACGTCGCTGCTCTTCCTCGGCCTGTTCGTGATCCTGCTGTACGCGGCGACGGGGCGGGCCGGCTGGGTCGCGGCCGGGCTGCTGCTCGCCTCCATCGGCGCCTTCGCGGTGGGAGCGCTCGAACCGCACGTCCACAGCAGGGTGGAGGACTGGCTGCACCCGTTCGCGTCGATCGAGGCGGGCCGGGGGCCGAGCCAGCTGGCGCAGTCGCTGTTCGCGTTCGCGGCGGGCGGGATGTTCGGCACGGGCCTGGGGCTCGGCCACTCGGCGCTCATCGGCTTCGCCGCCAAGTCGGACTTCATCCTCGCCACGGCGGGCGAGGAGCTGGGCTACGTCGGCCTGACCGCGCTGTTCCTGCTGTACGGGCTGCTCGTGGCGCGCGGCTACCAGTCGGGGCTCGCGCTGCGCGACCCGTTCGGCCGGCTGCTGGCGACCGGGCTGGCGTCGCTCCTGGCGCTCCAGGTCTTCGTCGTCGCGGGCGGGGTGACGGGGCTGATCCCGCTGACCGGGATGGCGATGCCGTTCCTCGCGCAGGGCGGCTCCTCGGTCGTCACCAACTGGATCGCGCTGGCGCTGCTGGTGCGCCTGAGCGACTCCGCCCGCGCGCCCGCCCCCGATTCCGGCGGTTCCGACCCCGGCCCCGTCCCCTCCCCCGAGCCCGTGGCCGCCGTGCCCGCGCCGCCCGTGCGGGAGGGCGTCCGGTGACGAAGCACATCCGTCGCGCCGCGGTCCTGTGCCTGGTCCTCCTCGCGGCCCTGCTGGTCAACACGGCGCGCGTCCAGGTCCTCCAGGCGGACCGGCTCGACGCCAACCCGGCCAACCGCCGCGCCGCGCTGTCCCGGTACGCCGAGCCGCGCGGCGACATCCTCGTCGAGGGCCGCCCGGTCACCGGCTCGCAGGACACCGGCGAACTGCTGCGGTACGAGCGCACGTACACCGACGGCCCCCTGTACGCGCCGGTCACCGGCCACGTCTCGCAGACGTACGGCACGACGCTGGTGGAGGAGGCCGAGGACGCCGTCCTGTCCGGGACCAGTGCGCGCCTGCCGTGGACCGGCCCCGGCCGCCGCTCCCCCGGCCACGTCTCCACGACCCTCCGGGCCGCCCTCCAGCGGGTCGCGTACCGGGGCCTGGCGGGGCGGCGGGGCGCGGTCGTCGCCCTGGAACCGTCCAGCGGCCGGATCCTGGCCCTGGTGTCCAGCCCGTCGTACGACCCGGGCGTGCTGTCCGGCACGGGCAGCGAGGTCGCGACGGCGTGGGCGCGGCTCAACACCGCGCCGGGCCGGCCGATGCTGAACCGGGCGCTGCAGGAGACGTACCCGCCCGGCTCCACCTTCAAGATCGTGACCGCGGCGGCGGCGCTGGACGCGGGCGTGGTCGAGGACGTGCACGCGCCCAGCGGCACCCCCGACCCCTACCGGCTGCCCGGCACGCGCACGCTGCTGCCGAACGAGGCGAACGGCTGCGAGGACGCCTCCCTGGCGTACGCGCTGCGCTGGTCGTGCAACACGGTGCTGGCGCGGCTCGGCGTGGAGGTCGGCCTGCCGCGGATGCTCCGGACGGCACGGGCCTTCGGCTTCGGCGACCCGGACCTGCGCGTCCCCTCGCGCGTGGCGCGCTCCCACTTCGACACGGACATGTCCCCGGACCGGCTGGCGCTGTCCGCGATCGGCCAGTACGACACGAGGGCGACGCCGCTGCAGATGGCGATGGTCGCGGCGGCGGTCGCCAACGACGGCGAACTGGCCCGCCCCCACCTGGTCGAGTCGACGACCACGGCGACCGGCGGCCTGGTGGAGCGGACGCCGCGGCGCACGTACGCCCGGGCGATGAGCCCGCCGACGGCGCGGCTGCTGCGGGAGATGATGGTCGACGCGGTCGAGGGGGGCTCGGGCAGCAGGGCGCGCATCGAGGACGCGGTGGTCGGCGGCAAGACGGGCACCGCCCAGCACGGCGTCGGCAACCGGGGCATGCCGTACGCGTGGTTCATCGGCTGGGCCCGCGCGGCGGACGCGGCGAGGCCGGCCGTCGCGGTGGCGGTGGTCGTGGAGGACGCGGAGGCGCGGCGCGAGGAGATCAGCGGCGGCGGCAGCGCGGCCCCGATCGCCCGCGCCGTGATGGAGGCGGCGCTCGAACTGGGACGGGACGGCTAGCGGCGCAGGCCCGGAGGGCGGCGGCCCACGGCGGTGAGGTCGATGTCGAGGGCGAAGGGGACGGCGGTCTTGAGCTGCTCGCGGTGGATCCCGGTGAGGGCGTACGTCCCGCCCGCGGGGTCCAGTTCATAGATGTAGACGACCGGCAGACCCCCGTCCGACTCGACCCGCCAGAAGTGCGGCACCCCCGCCGCCGCGTACTTACGGGGCTTGACGTCACGGTCCCGTACGACGGAATCGTCGGAGACGACCTCGACCGCGAGGACGACGTCCTCGGGCTGGAACCAGGTCTGCCGGGGGCCGGTGTCCGCCTCGACCGACACCACCAGGACGTCCGGCTCCAGCCGGTTGTGCCGGTCGAGCCGGACGGTCATCTCCCGGAGGGGCTCCACGTGGTCCGGCGCCTGAGCCAGCGACTCGACCTCCAGGAGGCGCATGGCACTGGCGTGAAACCGCGTCCGCGGGCTCGGGGGAACGAGGCTCCCGTCGATCAGCTCCGTGTGCGGAGGAAGGTTCGGGAGTCGGTCCAGGTCGTCCGCCGTCCAGCCGCCGGCCGGCGGTCGCGGCCACTCGTACTGCTCGTCCAGCCCGTACTCGCGTGCGGCGCCCGTGGTCGCTCCCATGCGGCGAAGTCTGTCGACACGGTCAGCCTACCGAGGGGCATATGCCGGTTCATCATCTGAACGGGTGACGCGCCCCGGGAAGCCCGTCCCCCGGGCCGGTTCCCCGCTCAGTCCTCGGCCGCGCCCTCGGCGATCGCCTCGGCGACCTCCGCGACGCGCGCCGCCTCCTCGGCGGCGAACCGTTCCGCGTCGAGGCGTTCGGCGACCTCCTCGTCCTGGGCCATCAGCAGGTCGAGGTCGGAGTCGCCCAGGTCGAGGACGCCCATGTCGAGGTAGGCCTTCTGCAGCCGCTCGCCCCACAGGCCGATGTCCTTGACGCACGGCACGATCCGGCTGAACAGCAGCTTCCGGAAGATCCGCAGGAACTCCGAGCGCTCCGACATCTCCGCGGCGTCCTTCTTCGGGATGCCGAAGTTCTCCAGCACCTCGACGCCCTGCAGCCGGTCGCGCATCAGGTAGCAGCCCTCGATGACGAACTCCTCGCGCTCGCGCAGTTCGGCGTCGGTGAGCTGCCGGTAGTGGTCGCGCAGCGCCATCCGGCCGAACGCCACGTGCCGGGCCTCGTCCTGCATGACGTACGAGAGGATCTGCTTGGGCAGCGGCTTGTCCGTCGTGTCGCGGATCATGCCGAAGGCCGCGAGGGCCAGGCCCTCGATGAGGACCTGCATGCCGAGGTACGGCATGTCCCAGCGGGAGTCGCGCAGGGTGTCGTCGAGCAGCGAACGGAGGCTGTCGTTGATCGGGTAGAGCATCCCGATCTTCTCGTGGAGGAAGCGGCCGTAGATCTCGGCGTGCCGGGCCTCGTCCATCACCTGCGTGGCGGAGTAGAACTTGGCGTCCATGTCGGGGGCGGACTCGATGATGCGGGCCGCGCAGATCATGGCGCCCTGCTCGCCGTGGAGGAACTGGCTGAACTGCCAGGCGGCGTAGTGGCGGCGCAGTTCGCCCCGGTCCTTCTCCGTCATCTTCGCCCAGTGGCGGGTGCCGTGGACCGTCATCGCCTCGTCGCGGGTGCCGAGGGGGTCGTACGGGTCGACCTCCAGGTCCCAGTCGATGCGGCGGGCGCCGTCCCACTGCTTGTCCTTGCCCTTCTGGTAGAGGGCGAGGAGCCGGTCGCGCCCCTCGTCGTACTCCCAGGAGAAGCGGGCGGCCCCCGAGGCGGGCACCTGCCAGCCGGTGGATCCCGGGTCGTGGGCGTACAGGTCGAGCGTCGACACGGGCGGGCTCCTTCGGATCGGCTGGGGGCGCCCTCCAGGGGCGGGTCCCATCCTCCCGGACCCCTGACCTGCACGTCACGTCGGGGGCAGGGCGGCGCCACCCGCACGCGGCACCCGGAGCCGGCGGCACCGCGTGGGCGGGGCCGCGCCCCTGCTGTGAGACTGGCGGGGTGCGAACCGAGAACACCCCCTTCTCCGGCGGCCCCCTGGACGGCCGCGTCCTGCCGGTGCCGACCGGGCCGACGGGGCACCCGCCGAAGTGGTACGAGGTCCCCGTCCCCGCCGAGGACGGGGGGCGCCCCACCGTGTACGCGTACCGCCGCGTGCCCGCCGGGTACACCAGGCGGCTCGGGCTCCAGCGCGGCTGGAGGTACGTGTACGAGCCCGCCGGGCGCGAGCGGCGCGTCCCGAGGTGGCCCTGGTCGGGGCNGGGGGNGGGGCGCGGGTCGGCGGACCGGCCCGCCCGGCCGCCCGCGTAGCCGCCCGGGAGGAAGTTAAAGGCGGGGCGGGAGCCGGCACCGGGGTCCGCAGCGGTCCGGCGCGGGCACCCGCGCCAGGGGCGAAGGAGATCCGGCACCGGGGTCTTCCCGGGCCGGAACCGGGATTTCCGCGGGCCGGAACCGGGGTTCCCTCGGGGAGGCGGCTCCGGGGCCCGCTCCCCCGGCACGGTGACCGCCGGGGGCCGATCGGCCCATTCGTCGTTTCCTCCCATCGTCTGACGACCCATCATCCTTCCGTCGACCGGAGGTGGTGGCATGACGTTCCGCAGGGGCGCGGCCGTGCTCGCGCTCGCCTCGTCACTGGTGCTCGGCGTGCCCGCGCCGCCGGCGGGTGCCGAGGGCGAGTCCGTGTCCGAACTGCTGGTGCGCCTCCAGCGGCTCTACCGGGAGGCCGAGGCGACCGGCGAGACGTACCGGACCGCGGGGGGCGACCTGGCCGTGCGGGCCGCGGCGGCGCGGCGGCTCGGCGGGGAGCTGGCGCGTGCCCGCGACGCGCTGGCGGAGGCCCGGGACGCGGCCGGGCGGCTGGCCCGGGCGCAGTACCGGGGCCGCGACGACCCGTCCCCGGCGCTGCGGCTGCTGTTCGCCCGGAACCCGGACCGCGCCCTGGACCACGCCATGGACGAGGCCCTGCTGGTGCGGCGCCTGGCCCGGGAGCGGGCGGCGGCGGTGAACCGGCTGGAGGGCGCCGAGAGGCGGGCGAGCGCGGCCGCGGCGGCGGCGCGCCGGGCGCTGGACCGCGAGCGGGCGGCGGCCGCCGCGCGGCAGCGGGCCCGTGACGGCGCGCTGGCGAAGCTGCGGGAGGTGGAGGAGGCCCTGGCGGGCCTGGGGCCGGACCGGCTCGCGGAGCTGGCCGCGCTGGAGCGCGACGCGGCGGCCCGGACCCCGTCCGCCCCGCCGGGCACCGGGGCCCCGGACGCGGAGGGGGCGCCCTCCGCGGAGGGGGCCGAGGCCGTCGCGTACGCGGCCGGCCTGGTCGGCAAGCCCTACGCGGCGCCCCCCGGGACCCCCGGCGACTCGGGGCTGACCGCGCGGGCCTGGGCGGCGGCGGGCCGGACGCTGCCGCCCACCAGCGGGGAGCAGTGGCGGACGCTCCCGAAGGTGCCGACGGGATCGCTGCGCCCCGGCGACCTGGTCGTGTACTTCCCGGACGCCGCCCACGTGGCGCTGTACGTGGGCGGCGGCCGGGTCGTGCACGTGCCCCGGCCCGGCGCCGCCGTGGCCGTGTCGCCGCTCGCCGCGCACCCGGTGCTGGGCGCCGTCCGGCCCGACGCCGGGGCCCCGCCCCTGGCGGCGTACGTCCCGCCGGACCTCGGGGGCGGCGGGGCGTGAGGGTCACGCCGAGGCGGCGGCCTCCAGGAAGGCGTCGGTCTTCTCCGGCTCGTACAGGAAGTTCTCGAAGTCGGCCGGGTCGTCGAAGCCGTTCGCGAAGCGGTGGGCGACCGCGGGGAGCTTCTCGCCCGCGCCGATCAGCCGGAGCACGTGCTCCGGCGGGACGCCCAGCATCGCGTTGGTCCACTTGGTGACGTGCCGGGCGGTCTCCCAGTAGCGGTCGAAGGCGGCCTGCATCCACGCCTCGTCGAACGGCCGGTCGCCGTGGCCGACGATCGACGCGAGGTAGCTGGCGGCGCACTTGGCGGCGGAGTTGGAGCCCTGCCCGGTGATGGGGTCGTTGGCGACGACGACGTCCGCGACGCCCAGGACCAGGCCGCCGCCGGGGAGGCGCCCGACGGGCTTGCGGACGGTCGGCGCGTACCGGCCGGCGAGGGTGCCGCCCGCGTCGGTCAGCTCGACCCGGGTGGCGCGGGCGTGCTCCCAGGGGGTGAAGCGCTCCATCAGCGCCAGGGTCAGCGCCAGGTGCTCGGCGGGGTCCTTGACGCCCTGGAAGACGTCGAGCGGGCCGCCGGGGACGCCCTCCCAGAAGAGGATGTCGGCGCGGCCTCCGGTGGTGAGGGTGGGCATCACGAACAGCTCGCCGACGCCGGGCACGAGGTTGCAGCGGACCGCGTCGTGGTCGGGGTGCTCGGGGCGCGGGCCGAGGCCGCGGACGTACGCCACGGCGAGCGCCCGCTGCGGCTCGGTGAACGGGGAGCGGGAGGCGTCCCGTTCGAACATCGACACCAGTTCGCCCTTGCCGGCGGCGACGAGGACCAGGTCGTAGGCGCGGGAGAAGTAGTCCAGGTCGGAGACGGTCGCGCCGTGGATGACGAGCCGGCCGCCCCGCTCGGCGAACGCCTCCATCCAGCCGGCCATCTTCACGCGCTGGTCGACGGACTGGGCGTAGCCGTCGAGCCGGCCCATCCAGTCGACGGCGCGGGTGCCCTCGGGCCCGGCGACCGAGATGCCCAGGCCCTCGATGCGGGGGGCCTGGGACTCCCAGAAGTTCAGGCCGAGGTCCCGCTCGTGCTGGAGCGCCGTGTGGAACATGCACTGGGTGGACATGACGCGCCCGTGGCGGATCTCGTCGGCCGTCCGGTTCGACATCAGGGTGACCTCGTACCCCTGCGCCTGGAGACCGAGGGCGAGCTGGAGGCCGGACTGGCCGGCTCCGACGATGAGTATCTTCCGCATCGAGGGGGCTTCTTTCCTTGCGGCGCCGTGGCCGGCGCGGTGAGCGGGGGCGGCCGGGGCCGCTAGACGGGGGTCTTCTCCAGGGCCCGTACGACGAGGGCGAGCAGCGACTCGACGACAGTGGAACGTTTCCGCGCGTCCATGATCACGATCGGTACGTCCTCCGGGACGGTCAGCGCGTCGCGCACGTCCTCGACCTCGTAGCGCCTGGTGCCCTCGAAGTGGTTGACGGCCACCACGTACGGCAGGCCGCAGCTGTCGAAGTAGTCGAGCGCGGCGAAGCAGTCGGTGAGCCTGCGGGTGTCGGCCATGACGACGGCGCCGATCGCGCCCCGCACCAGGTCGTCCCACATGAACCAGAAGCGCTGCTGGCCGGGCGTGCCGAAGAGGTACAGCACGAGGTCGTCGTCGAGGGTGACCCGTCCGAAGTCCATCGCCACGGTGGTGGTGAGCTTGTCGGGGGTCGCGGAGAGGTCGTCGGTGTCCGCGCTGGCCTGGGTCATCAGGGCCTCGGTGCGCAGCGGGGTGATCTCGGAGACCGACCCGACGAACGTGGTCTTGCCGACGCCGAAACCGCCCGCGACGACGACCTTCGTCGCGATCGGCGCCCGCTCCGGATCGAGCTGCCAGGGCGCGGGCGCCTCCTCGTCCGGCAGGTCAGAGACGGCGAAGTCCACTCAGCACCCTTTCCAGCAGTGCGCGGTCGGGCTGGCCGGAGCCGTGCCCGGTCCCGTACACACGGAGCTTTCCCTGGTCGGCCAGGTCGCTGATCAGCACCCGGACGACCCCCAGCGGTATCCGCAGCAGCGCGGATATCTCGGCGACCGTCCGCATCCGGCGGCACACCTGGACGATGGCCCGCATCTCCGGCATGAGCCGCCCGACGGGCCTGGCGGAGCGCGCCTCGGGCGCCTCCAGCGCGGCCACGAACGTCTCGACGAGCAGGACGTGTCCGAAACTGGTCCGCCCGCCGGTCAGCGAGTACGGGCGGACGCGGGCGGGGCGGTAGCCCTCGCCGCGCACGGGCAGCTTGGCGGACAGTGCCGTCATCGATCGCCCTCCATCGTCTTGCGCAGTTCACTGCGGAGCTCGGGGGTGAGCACGTGTCCGGCGCGGCCCACGAAGAGGGCCATGTGGTACGCGACGACGCTCATGTCGCAGTCGGGCGCGGCGTACACGCCGAGAAGCGAGCCGTCGCTGATCGACATGACGAAGACGCTGCCCTCCTCCATGGCGACCATCGTCTGCTTGACGGCCCCGCCGTCCATGAGGTCGGCGGCGCCCACGGTGAGGCTGGCGATGCCGGAGACGATGGTGGCGAGGTCGGCGCTGGAGCCGCGCGGCCCGCGCGGCCGGTCCGGTCGGCCGGCGCCGGGGTCCGTCCCGGCGTCCGCGTCCGTCCCGGCGTCCGTCCCGGCCGCTCCGGGGTCCCCGTCCGCCCCGGGACCGGCGTCCGCCGTCTCGGGATCGGACGAGAGCAGGAGCAGACCGTCCGACGAGACCACGGCGACCGACCGGACGCCGGGCACCTCCTCCACCAGATTGCCCAGCAGCCAGCGCAGGTTGCGCGCCTGGCTGCTCAATCCCCGGGCGCCGGTGCGGGTCGTCGCACTCACCTGTGTGCCTCCTCGACTGTGTTCCCCGTTCCCGGTACCGCTTCTTCCGCCCCCGTAATCTCCGCTTCGGCGTCGCGCCGTCCCTCCTTGGCGCCCCGGTGGAAGCCGCCGAGCCGGCGGCGCAGCTCCTCGGCGTTGACTCCGCCGGTCCGCTCGGCGCGGGGGGTCCCGGTGCCGACGATCCGGGGCGTCCGCTTCGGCAGGCCCTTGTCCGTGACCCTTTCCGGTCCGGCACCGCCCCCCGCGCCCCATTCCGGCCCGGCGCCCTCGTCCGCGGTCCGCTGGTGCTCCTGCGCCCCGTCCGGCGCGGGCAGCCGCACCTGGAGGGTGGCCTCGTGGACGGCGGGGCCGTCCGTGTCGGGCTCCAGGCCGGGCTCCGCGTCCGCCTCCGTGGCGGCCGACGGTCCGGTGGTGGTGGCGGGGGGCTCGTCCGCACCGGCCGGTCCGGTGTGTCCGGCGGGCGGGTCCGCCGGGCCGTCCTCCGCCTCCCGCCGGACGCCTTTCGCGCCGGTGCGTCCGGGCGCGGCGTCCTCGGAGCCGGTGTCCTCGGTGGGGGCGCCTTCGGGGTCGGCCTTCCCGGGCACGGGCTTCCCCGATTCGGGGGCCGCGGGCTCGGGGCCCGCCCCGGCGGCGGCCTCCTGCCCGGAACCGGTACCGGTTCCGGCCCGCCGCGCGGCCGGCCCGGCGGTCTCCGGGGCCGTCCCCGCCTCCCCGCCCTCCAGAAGCGCGGTGGAATCGGCCTCCGCCGCCCCCGGGAGGGACACCGCCGGCATCCCCTCCGCCAGGGCCATCGCCGGGGGGACCTCCGCCGGCGCGTCCGGCAGCAGCCCCTGCGGGAGAACGACGAGGGCCGTCACCCCGCCGTCCTGCTCGGCCCGCAGCTCGACCCGTACGCCGTGCCGCGCCGCCAGCAGGGCGGCCACCCGCAGGCCGAGGCCCTCGCCCTCGGCGGCGAGCTCCGGGTCCGCGAGGCGGGCGTTGAGGTCCGCGAGGCGGGCCGGGGGGATGCCGATGCCCTCGTCCCGTACGGACAGCGTCACGCCGCCGCCGTCGGACGACCAGCCGGAGAGCCGGACCCGCGCCTCCGGCGGCGAGAACGAGGTGGCGTTCTCCAGCAGCTCGGCCAGCAGGTGGCTGATGTCGTCGGCGGCGAACCCGGCCACGTACGCGCGCTGCGGCAGGGACTGGATGGCGACCCGCTCGTACCGCTCGATCTCGCTGACCGCCGCGCGCAGCACGTCGACCAGCGGGACCGGCCCCTGGTGGGCGTGGGCGTGCTCGTGGCCGGCGAGGATCAGCAGGTTCTCGCTGTGGCGGCGCATGACCGTGGCCATGTGGTCCAGCTTGAACAGCGTGGAGAGCTGCTCCGGGTCCTGCTCGCGCTCCTCCAGCTTCTCGATGACGGTGAGCTGCCGCTCGACGAGGCCGAGCGTGCGCAGGGACAGGTTGACGAACGTGTGGTGGGCGCCGTGCCGCTGCCGCTCCAGCTCGGCGGTCAGCCGCTCGGTCTCCGCGCGCAGTTCGGCGTGGCGGGCGGCCAGCTCCGCGGCGGCCTCCCGCTCCCCGTCCCGCGCGGCGCGGGAGCCGAGCTCCAGGAGCTTGCCGTGCAGGGTGTTGAGGGACCGGACGACCTGGGCGAACTCGTCGTTGCGGCCGGTGAAGCGGATCGGCTCCTCGCTCTCCGGCGCCTCGGCGACCCGGGCGGCGCCGAGGCGCAGCACGGCGAGCGGGCGGGTGAGCGTGCGGGCGACGGCCGTGGAGACGCCGATCGCGACGAGCAGGCATCCGCCGAGCAGCGCGATCCGCAGCTCCAGGGCGGTGACGTCGTCGTCGCGGAGCCGCTCCATGCGCTCGACCTGGCGGGTGGCGAGGGCCGACTCGACGCCGCGCATCTGCTCGATCCGGGCGGTGAGCGCGTCGGAGAGCCGCTCGGGGTCGGTCCTCCGCTCCGCACGGGTCAGCTGGGGGCCGTCGGCGAGCTTGCCCAGGTAGGCCTCGGCGGCCTTGACCTCGGGGCCGGTGACGGTGGCGGCGAGCGACTCGCGGGTGGCGGCGTCGGCGGCGCCCTCGAAGTCCGCGAGGGAGACCTGCTCGCGCACGCGGGCCCGGTGGGCGGCGGCGCTCAGCTCGTCGCGGACCCGCGCGGCGGCCTCGGCGCCGGGGTCCTCCTCGGTGACGTAGCCGCCGCTGACCGGGTCGTACACCGTGCGTCCGGTACCACCCGGTTCGGGCACGGCGAGCGCGGCGAGGAGGAACCCGCGGGTGGCGGAGGCCTGTTCGACGGCCAGGCCGAGTTCGGCGGGGGCGCGGCCGGGGCCGCCGGCCGCGCGCGCGGGAGTGCGGTCGGCGAGCCGGGCGGCGAGGGCCCGCAGCTTGTCGATGACCTCGGTGTACGCGCGGTGGGCGGCCGTCGCGGTGCCGTCGCCGGCGAGGGCGGTGCGGCGGAGGGAGGGCACGTCGGCGAGGGCGCGGCGCACGTCGTCGGGGGCGGCGGCCCGGATCTCCTCGATCTGGCGGTCCACGCGGGCGCTGTGGGTGCCGGGCTTCGCGCGGCCCGCGCCCGCCCCGGAGCCGTCCGCGCCGCCCTCCGCCGCCTTGCCGCGGCCGGCGGCGATGTGGGCGGTGATCTCGTCGCGCTCGTCGGCGAGGGAGTGGGCGAGGGTGACCGCCTGCCGGTTCAGCTCGGCGAGGGTGACGAGGTTCTGCGACTCCTTCAGGTCCGCGGAGGTGGCGAGGACGCCGGGCGCCCCGGCGCCGATGACGGTGACGCCGACCAGGGCGACACCGGTCATGAGGCGGTTCCGTACCCGTACGCGGCGGCCGCCCGGAACGTGGGGATCGCCGGGAGTCTCACTGCGCTTCTGCACCGGTGCTCACATTCTTGAACTCGTTCGCCCATGAAGCAGAGGTGACGGCTGGTCACACATGGAGAGCGCTCCCACCCCTGGTACGGCTTCCGACCATTCCAGCCCTTTTGGGCAGCGAGCACCCCTCGGCCACTCCGCCACCCGAACGAGTGAACAACACTCCGGAGTTGGCTAACAACTTCGGGGCCCGTCCGCGTGGGGCGCACGGGGCGCGCCGGGTTGGACCTTCCGCGCGGGCTTTGGCAATATGCCCGCCCGCACGTCCCGGAGCACGCCGGGAGCGTCTCCGGCACGCGCCCGGCCCGCGCCGCTGACCTGCCGGTACGGACCCCCTCGGGGTCCGCGCGCCGGAGCGGGGGCGGGCAGACTGGTACGCATGCGCACGGAGACCGCCTCCCTTCCCGGCGACCCCGAACACCCCAATGAGGACTGGGTGGCCGCGGCGGCCCCGGTGTCCGGCCGGGGCGGCGTCCTGGTGGTCCTGGACGGGGTGACGCCGCCGTCCGCGGACGTGGGCTGCACGCACCCGGTCCCCTGGTTCACGGCGCGCCTCGGGGGTGCGCTGACCGAACTGTCCGCTTCACGGCCGGACCTGACCCTGGCCGAGATCCTGGCGGAGGCAATCCGGCGCACCGCGGACTCCCACTCCCCCGCGTGTGACCTTTCTCACGTGCGAACTCCTCAGGCGACGGTGGCCCTGGCGCGTTGGGACGCGGAGACCGTGGAGCACCTGGTGCTGTCCGACGCGGTGGTGCTGCTGGAGTCCCCCGGGGGCGGAGTCCGCGTGGTGCGGGACGGCCGGCTGGACCTCGTCCCGCCCGAGGTGCTGCGCTCCCACGCGGCGACGGACCGGCTGCGCAACGCCGAGGGCGGCTTCTTCACGGCGGCCGCGGACCCGGCGGTGGCGACGCGGGCGGTGACCGGGGTGACGCCCCGGTCCGAGGTGCGGGCGGTGGCCGCCCTGTCGGACGGGGCGGCGCGGTGGGTGGAGCTGTTCGGCGAGGGCGACTGGGGGGACTGCGTGGGCGTCCTGCGCCGGGAGGGTCCGCGGGGCCTCCTGGACCGGGTCCGGGCGCTGGAGGCGCGGGACGCGGGGACCGGCGGGAAGCGCCTCCGCAAGCGCCACGACGACGCGACGGCGGTCTACGCCGAGCTGTGAGCCCCCGCCGGTACGGGCCGGGCGCCCCGGGCGGAGGCCGGGAACCGGGCCGGGGAAGGGGATGGAACGCGGACCGGACCGGGCGCGGGCAGGACCGGGGCGGGAACGCGGGCACGGGCGGGGCCGGAGGCGCAGGCACGGGCAGGGCCGGACACGGGCGAGGGCACGGACCGGAGGCGCGGGCNGNGTGNGGTGNCNGNGGGGCCGGAGGAGGTGGGGGCCCGGCGGGTCACGGGCCCGCGGGGTCCCGGCCCTCGGCGCGGGTGTTGAGCTGGTGGAGCAGCCGGGCCAGTTCCGCCACCTCCGCGCGGTCCCAGTCGGCGAGCTTGCGCACGTACCGGGCGCGACGGGCGTCGCGGACACGGCGGAAGCGGTCCCGGCCCTCCTCGGTGAGCCGCACGAGCGAGGCGCGGCCGTCCGCCGGGTCCGGTTCGCGGACGATGAGGCCCAGTTCCTCCAGGGCCTTCAGCTGACGGCTCATCGTGGCCTTGCCCACGCCGAAGTACGCGGCGAGTTCGGTGGCCCGCCGGCCGCCCGCCTCGTCGAGCCTGACGAGCAGTCCGTACGCGGCCGGTTCGAGGTCCGGGTGGACCTCCCGGGCCATCTCGCCGGAGGAGGCGCGGGCCCGCCGCAGGAACACGGCGAGTTCGCGTTCGAGGGCGAGGTACGCCCGGTCCGCGCCGCCGTCCGCGTTCCGCCCGCCTGAGTCGCCGTCCGGGGCCGGTCCGCCGCAGCCGCCGTCCGGATCCGGCTCGCCGTACACCGGCCCGCCGTCCCCACCGCTCTCCCGCATGCCCGTACCCCTCGCGTCCCGGCCGCCCTGCCCCGGTGTGTCCCGTGGCAGGGCAAGTATTCCGCAGGGAGCGGGAGTCGGCGCAGGTCGGCGGGGCGGCCGGAGACGTCTCGCGGCGCGCCGCGGCGGAATCCGGGAGCACGGCGGGTCGCGGCGCGCCGCGGTGGAATCCGGGAGCACGGCGGGTCGCGGCGGGTCACGGCGAAACCCGGGAGCACGGCGGGTCGCGGCGGGTCACGGCGAAACCCGGGAGCGCGGCGGCTTCCCGAGGCGTCCCGCCGCCGGTGCGGCACCCGCCCACCGGCGGCACCCGCCCGTCGACGGGCCGAGGAGGCGTCCGCGCACCGGCGGCCGAGGCCACCGCCATACGCCGTGCGGGCTGGCCCGTACGCCCTGCGGGCCACCGCCGTACGCCGTGCGGGCCACCGCCGTACGCCGGGAGCACCGGCCCGGCCGGCGGTGGAGGACCGGGCCCGACCCGGCCGGCTCCCCACCGCCGTGGCGGAGCCGGCCGCGCCCCGCGCCCCGNCCCCGTCGCGCTGCCCGCACGCCGGGGGCGGCCCGCCNCCGGATCACCGCCCCCGGCCCGCGGAACCCGCCCGGACCGGGCCGCGGGGGATCAGGCGGCAGCGGGGGCCGGAGCCGCCTCGTCGCTTCCCCGGTCCGCCCCGGCGCCGGTGGTCGCGGGGGTCAGGGCGATGTCCAGGACCTGGCGGACGTCCGTCACCGTGTGGACCTCCAGCTTGTCGAGCACCTCGGCGGGCACGTCGTCGAGGTCGGGTTCGTTCCGCTTCGGGATGACGACCGTGGTGATACCGGCCCGGTGGGCGGCGAGCAGCTTCTGCTTGACGCCGCCGATCGGCAGCACGCGGCCGGTCAGCGACACCTCGCCGGTCATGGCCACGTCCGTCCGTACCAGCCGGCCGCTGAGCAGGGAGGCAAGCGCGGTCGTCATGGTGACACCGGCGCTCGGCCCGTCCTTCGGCACCGCCCCGGCGGGGAAGTGGATGTGGACGCCCCGGTCCTTGAGCCCGGTGACGGGCAGTTCGAGTTCCGCGCCGTGGGAGCGGAGGAAGGAGAGCGCGATCTGCGCGGACTCCTTCATCACGTCGCCGAGCTGCCCGGTGAGGGTGAGCCCCGCGGCGCCGGTCTCCGCGTCGGCGAGGGACGCCTCGACGAACAGCACGTCGCCGCCCGCGCCGGTGACGGCCAGGCCGGTCGCGACGCCGGGGACGGACGTGCGGCGCTCGGCCGGGTCCTGGGCGGACTCGGGCACGTGGTGCGGCCTCCCGAGGAGGTCGCGCAGGTCGTCCTCGCGGACGGTGAACGGCAGCTCCCGGTCGCCCAGTTCGGCCCGGGCGGCGATCTTCCGCAGGAGGCGGGCGACGGACCGCTCCAGGTCCCGCACGCCGGCCTCGCGGGTGTACTCGCCGGCCAGCCGGCGCAGCGCGGCCTCCTCGACCGCCACCTCGTCCCGGTCGAGCCCGGCGCGCTCCAGCTGGCGTGGGAGCAGGTGCCCGCGGGCGATGACGATCTTCTCGTCCTCGGTGTAGCCGTCGAGCCTGACCACCTCCATGCGGTCCAGGAGCGCCTCGGGAATGGCCTCCCGCACGTTCGCCGTGGCGAGGAAGACGACGTCGCTGAGGTCGAGTTCGACTTCGAGGTAGTGGTCGCGGAACGTGTGGTTCTGCGCCGGGTCGAGGACTTCCAGCAGGGCCGCGGCCGGGTCGCCCCGGAAGTCGGAGCCCACCTTGTCGATCTCGTCGAGCAGGACGACCGGGTTCATGGAGCCGGCCTCCTTGACGGCGCGGACGATCCGGCCGGGCAGGGCTCCGACGTACGTCCGCCGGTGGCCGCGGATCTCCGCCTCGTCCCGTACGCCGCCGAGCGCGACGCGCACGAACCTGCGGCCCATCGCGCGGGCGACGGACTCGCCGAGGCTCGTCTTGCCCACGCCGGGCGGCCCCACCAGCGCGAGCACGGCCCCGCCGCGGCGCCCGCCGACGACGCCGAGGCCCCGGTCGGCGCGGCGCTTGCGGACGGCGAGGTACTCGGTGATGCGCTCCTTCACGTCCTCCAGTCCGGCGTGCTCGGCGTCGAGGACCTCCCTGGCGCCGCGGATGTCGTAGTGGTCCTCGGTCCGCTCGTTCCACGGCATCTCCAGGACCGTGTCCAGCCAGGTGCGGATCCAGGAGCCCTCGGGGGACTGGTCGCTGGCGCGCTCCAGCTTGCCGACCTCCTTCAGGGCGGCCTCGCGGACCTTCTCCGGCAGGTCGGCGTCCTCGACGCGGGCCCGGTAGTCGTCCGTGCCGCCCTCGGCGTCCTCGCCGTTCAGCTCGCGGAGCTCCTTGCGCACGGCTTCGAGCTGCCGGCGCAGCAGGAACTCGCGCTGCTGCCGGTCGACGCCCTCCTGGACGTCCTTGGCGATGGACTCCGCCACGTCCTGCTCGGCCAGGTGGTCGCGCAGCTGCTCGGTGGCGAGCCTCAGCCGGGCGACGGGCTCGACGGCCTCCAGCAGGGCGACCTTCTGGGCGGTGGTGAGGAACGGGGAGTACCCGGCGTTGTCCGCCAGGGCGGAGACGTCGTCGATCTGCTGGACGCGGTCGACGACCTGCCAGGCGCCGCGCCTGCGCAGCCAGCTGGTGGCGAGGGCCTTGTACTCCTTGGCCAGCTCGGCGACGGCACCGGGCAGCGGGTCGGGCGCGGCCTCTTCCACCAGGGTGCCCTCCACCCACAGCGCGGCCCCCGGCCCGGTCGTCCCGGCCCCGATCCGCACGCGCGCCCGGCCCCGGATGAGCGCCCCCGGATCGCCGTCGGAGAGCCGTCCGACCTGTTCGACCGTCCCCAGGACGCCGATCCCCGCGTACGTGCCGTCCACCCGCGGCACCAGCAGCACCCGCGGCTTGCCGCTGCCGTCCCGCACGGCCGCCTGGGCGGCCTCGACGGCGGCGCGCACCTCGTTGTCGGACAGGTCCAGCGGCACCACCATCCCCGGCAGGACGACCTCGTCGTCGAGCGGCAGCACGGGCAGGGTGAGCGGTTCGGACGTCGAAGTCATGATCTCCCCTTCGGCAGTCAAGTTGAGCTACATCGACTCAATGTTCCGGAGCCCGCCATCGTTCCCCACCCGCGTTCGCTCTCAGCGATCTCCGGCGCCACCAGGACCCCGTAGATGGGCCCTTCGTCCTGCGACCCCTCCTTCGTCCGGAGTTTCACCGCGCGGCTCCGGCCCTTCATCCGGCCGGGTCGACCGGCGCCGAGACCCGACACGGTGCGCATGACGACGCCGGCGGACGGAGGGGGCTTCCGCGCCCCCCACCGCGCGACGAGAAGGCTCGTCGTTCGTACCGCCGGCGACCGCGCTCGAAGACGCCCTCCTGCCAGCCGGACACGACCGATCGGCCGGGGCGGATCAGTCCTCGCGTCCCGTCGCGGCGACGGTGACACCGAGCCCGACCATGGCGAGCCCGCCGACCCCGCCGACCAGGGAGAGCCGCCGCGGTGAGCGCGCGAACCAGTCCCGGGCGGTGGCCGCGGCCACACCCCACACCATGTCGGACACCACGGCGATGGCGCTGAAGACCAAGCCCAGCAACAGCATTTGCGCCGCGACATGCCCCTGACCGCGATCGACGAATTGCGGCAACACGGCAGCGAAGAACACAAGGGTCTTGGGATTGGTCACGCCGACCGCGAATCCCTCCCAGAACGTCCGCAGACCGCCTTGCGCCGCTCCCGCCCCGGAGACCACCGCCTGCAGCGACCCGCGCTCGCGCCATGTCCTGACGCCGAGGAACACCAGGTACGCGGCGCCCACCAGCTTGAGCGCCGTGAAGACGAGCACCGAGCGTTCCACCACCGCCCCGACCCCGAAGGCCACGGCGACGATCAGCACATAGGCACCGACCGTGTTCCCCGCAACCGTGGTCAACGCGGCACGGCGCCCCTGCGCCAGCGCCCGCCCGATCACGAACAGCACGCTGGGACCTGGAATCACGATCAGCAGGAACGACATGGCCGCGAAGGCGAGCAAACGGTCGGCAGACACCATGAAGCTCATGCAAGCACGGGCAGGGGCCACGCTTCCAGGCCGTTTCCCACCCGTACCCGAACACCGAATTCCGAGATCGAATGCCGGAGATCGAATGCCGGAGATCGAATACGGGGCAGCCTCACATTCGTACGACAGCGTCCGCGAACCTGCCGCGGTCCTCCGCGAGAAACGCGGACCCGATCCGCACGGAATCCGGACTGCCGACACAGCCCGCCCGCACCCCGCCCCGCTCGGCGCACCCGCGCCCGGGCATCCGTGNCCANNCNNCGNNCCGGCGGTCCGCCCCCAGTCCGCCCGCCCGCCGGGACGGCCTGGTCACGACCACCGGAACCCGGGCGGCGGCGTCGATGTCAGTGGCGGCTCCTACGATCCGCCCATGAGCATGATCGGGGAGTACGCGAGGCTGACCGCCGAGGAGTTCGCGCGGGCGCTGGAGGATCCGCAGTGGGCGCAGGAGCGGGTCGGCGAACTGGTCGAGGCCGAACTCGGCGGCGGGCCGGGCGGGGCGGAGGCGCGGTGCCTGGACACCGACAAGGCGTGGCACGCGCTGGACTTCCTGCTGTCGCGGATCGGCTTCCCCGTCGACGTCGTCTTCGGGGAGGGCGCGATACCCGGCGCCGAGGACTGGGGCTACACCCCGCCGCGCTACCTGACGCCCGCCCGGGTGCGGGTCGCCGCCGAGGCGCTGCGGGACACCCCCGTCGAGCGGCTCGTCGAGGGGGTCGGACCCGAGGACCTGGCGCGGGCGGAGGTGTACCCGGTGATCGTCTGGGAGCGGGGGGAGCCGCTGGAGTACGTCACGGCCTACTACGAGGCGCTGGTGCCGTTCTTCGGCGCCGCGGCCCGCGACGGCGACGCCGTGCTCATGTGGCTGGACTGAGGCGGCTCCGGCGGCCCGCCGCCGGGACCTCGCGCCCGGCCCCGGAGCCCGTACCGCGGAAGGCGGCGCGCCCGCGGCCCCCGGAGCCCGTACCGCGAAGGCGGCGCCCCCGCCGTCCCCGGAGCCCGTCGGTGCTCCGGCCGCCCCGGTGGCGGGGCAGACGCGGCGCCCCCGCCGTCCCCGGAGCCCGTACGCGGAAGGCGGCGCCCCCGCCGGTCCCTGGCGCCGCGCCGCCCCCTGCTGTGTAATGGCCCCATGGACAGTGCAGATATTACAGCGGCGTGGGTCCGGGGCTGGGCCGTCTCACGCGGCGCCCCTCCCCCCGTCGAGGAGCCGTGGGGGTACCGCATCGACGTGGGCCGGGACCGCCACGTCCTCCGGCACGTCCTGCCCGAGCCCGACGGGCCCACCGTCCGCGCGCTCTGCGAGACCGTGACCCGGCCGTACGCCTGGCTGAAGGTCCTCGCCGAACCCGAGGAGGTCGCCGACTGGATCACTCCCGGCTGGACGGTCCCCGACGACCCGGGCTTCATGATGTACACCGGCCTGGGCCCCGTCCCGGCACCGGCGCTCCCCGCCGGGTACGCCCCGCACCACGAGGTCCACGAGGGCGTCCACTTCGTGCGCGTCCTCGCCGAGGACGGTTCGCTCGCCGCACGCGGCCAGGTGGCCCCCACGGGCCGCACGGCCGTGTTCGACCAGATCGAGACGTACGAGGGGCACCGGCGGCGCGGCCTGGGCAGCGCGGTCATGCGCCTCCTGCACGGCGCCGCCGCCGGGGCCGGGGCCACCACCGGCGTCCTGGGCGCCACCACCGACGGCCTCGCCCTCTACACGTCGCTGGGCTGGCGGTACCAGGGGCCGTTGACCGGGGTCGTGCGCGACGGCGGCCCGGCCGCGGAAGCCGGCGGCTGACCGCACGCCGCCAACACCCCTCCCCCGCGCCCTCCTTGCATAGGGTGGAGCGCATGCCCGAGACACTCGACCGGCGTGAAGGCCCGTACGGCGAAGTCGTGCTGCGGCGGCGCGGCGAACACTTCGAGATCATCGCCAACGGCACCTTCCTGATGGACACGTCCGACGGCCGCTCCGAGCGGCTCCTCGTCGACGCCGCCCTCCGCGCCCTGGGCGGGGGCCGCGCCGCCCGCCCGTCCGTGCTCATCGGCGGGCTGGGCGTCGGCTTCTCCCTCGCCCATGCCGCCGCCGACCCCGCCTGGGGCCGCATCGTCGTGGTGGAGCGCGAGCAGGCCGTCCTCGACTGGCACCGCGAGGGCCCCCTCTCCGCCCTCTCCGGCCCCGCCCTCGCCGACCCGCGCACGGCCCTGGTCCACGCCGACCTCGTCGCGTACCTCCACGACCCGGACGTCGCCGACACGTACGACGCGCTCTGCCTCGACGTCGACAACGGGCCGGACTGGACGGTCACCGAGGACAACGACGGCCTGTACTCGCCCTCCGGCCTGGCGGCCTGCGCACGCCGCCTCGCCCCCGGCGGCGTGCTGGCCGTGTGGTCCGCCCGGCCGTCCGCCGGTTTCGAGGAGTCCTTGCGGAATGCCGGTTTCACCGGGGTACGGACGGAAGAGGTCCCCGTTGCCCGGGGCGTACCGGACGCGGTCCACCTCGGGGTTCGCCCCGCGTAGCCGCGAGATGGCCGCTGCCTTTATGTTGTTGACGGAAACGCACGGAATCTACAGCTCGCGCAGGACGCGACAGGGGCGGGGCATGGAGCACGCACACACCAGCCACACCGGCAACGCGGTCACGCCGGGTACCCAGCGCCGGGTCCTGGTCGTCGAGGACGACGCCACCATCGTCGAGGCCCTCTCCGCGCGGCTGCGGGCCGAGGGGTTCCTCGTGCAGACCGCGTCGGACGGGCCGGCCGCGGTCGACGCCGCGGAGGCGTGGCAGCCGGACCTGATGATCCTGGACGTCATGCTGCCGGGCTTCGACGGGCTGGAGGTCTGCCGCCGTGTCCAGGCCCAGCGGCCGGTGCCGGTCCTGATGCTCACCGCGCGGGACGACGAGACGGACATGCTCGTCGGGCTGGGCGTCGGCGCCGACGACTACGTGACGAAGCCGTTCTCGATGCGCGAGCTGGTCGCCCGGGTCCACGTGCTGCTGCGCCGCGTCGAGCGGGCCGCGCTGGCGGCGGCCACCCCCCGCAGCGGCATCCTGCGCCTGGGCGAACTGGAGATCGACCACGCGCAGCGCCGCGTCCGCGTCAAGAGCGACGACGTGCACCTGACGCCGACCGAGTTCGACCTGCTGGTCTGCCTGGCCAACACCCCGCGCGCGGTGCTCTCCCGGGAGCAGCTGCTCGCGGAGGTGTGGGACTGGGCCGACGCGTCGGGCACGCGGACGGTCGACAGCCACATCAAGGCGCTGCGCCGGAAGATCGGCGCCGAGCGGATCCGCACCGTGCACGGTGTGGGGTACGCCCTGGAGACCCCGGCGTCGTGAGCCCGGGGCAGTCCGGCACCCGGACGGCGGGCCGCCCCCGGTCGGCGGCGCGGGCGGCCGGCCGGGNGCGCCGGNCCGCCCTCGCGACCGGTCCCCCGCCGTCCCGGGGCCCGGCCGCGAGCGCGGGCCGGCCGGCGGCGGCGCGGACCGCCGCCCGTACGGCCGGATCCGCCTCCTGACCGTCTCGATCAAGACGAAGCTCTGCGCCCTCGTCGTCGTCTCCGTCTTCATCACCACCGGGCTGCTCCTCGTCGCCCTGCGGACGGAGACCGAGCTGCGGTTCATCACCGTCTTCTCGGTGATCGCGACCCTGCTGCTCACCCAGTTCGTCGCGCACGGCCTCACCGCGCCGCTCGACGAGATGAACAGGGTCGCCAGGGGCATCTCGCACGGCGACTACACCCGCCGCGTCCGCGGCGCCGACCGCCGCGACGAACTCGGCGACCTCGCCTCCACGATCAACCGCATGGCGGACGACCTGGAGGCCGTCGACCGGAACCGCAAGGAACTGGTCGCCAACGTCTCCCACGAGCTGCGCACCCCGATCGCCGCGCTGCGGGCCGTCCTGGAGAACGTCGTGGACGGCGTCTCGGCCGCCGACCCGGAGACCATGCGCACGGCGCTGGCGCAGACCGAGCGGCTGGGCCGCCTGGTGGAGACGCTGCTCGACCTGTCGCGGCTGGACAACGGCGTGGTACCGCTCCGGGCGCGCCGTTTCGAGGTGTGGCCGTACCTGTCGGGCGTCCTGAAGGAGGCGGGGCTGGCCGCCTCCCAGCGCGCCGTCGGCTCCGGGGCGACCTCCAGCACGCGTACGGACGTGCACCTGCACCTGGACGTGTCGCCGCCCGAACTGACCGCCTACGCGGACGTCGAGCGGCTCCACCAGGTCGTGGCGAACCTCGTCGACAACGCCGTGAAGCACTCGCCGCCGCACGGCCGCGTCACGGTGCGGGCCCGGCGCGGGCCGTACCCGGAGTCGCTCCACATGGAGGTCGTGGACGAGGGCCCCGGCATCCCCGAGTCCGAACGGCACAAGGTCTTCGAGCGGTTCAACCGGGGCAGCGCCCCCGCCCCGCACGGGCCGGGCGGCGACGGCGGCACGGGACTGGGGCTGGCCATCGCGCGCTGGGCCGTGGACCTCCACGGCGGCCGCATCGGCGTGGCCGAATCCGCGCGGGGCTGCCGCATCCTCATCACCCTTCCGGGGATTCCGCGGCAGCGGAATTGACATAGGGTTCGGACCGGGACCGCTCCGGGCCCGTGCGGGTGTGCGCACGCGTGCGCGTGCCCGCCCGAGGGCCGGGGAGGGGACGGCCAGGGGCGCGGGGAGCGGAAGCCGCAGCTCAGCTCACTGCTACCCGATCGCGGCCGAATCACGCATGTTTCCCGGCGCCTCTTGCCGCGAAACCCGCCGTTCGATGTGATGTACGCGACGAAGGCACGCCCCGCCTGCGCCTCCCGCCCGTGGAGGCGTAGCCTTTATTTCCGCTGTCCATCACCTTGTGAAGCGGAAGAGGGCGGTTGCCGCCGTGTCGTCTCAGTCCCCCAGTAACTCAAGCGTCTCGACCGACCAAGACGGTCAGGGCCAGAGCCCTGCTGCCGCCTTCGGTGCCAACGAGTGGCTCGTCGACGAGATCTACCAGCAGTACCTCCAGGACCCGAATTCGGTCGACCGCGCCTGGTGGGACTTCTTCGCCGACTACAAGCCGGGTGCCTCCGGCTCGGCGGACAAGCCCGCAGGCCAGGCTCCCGCCGCCGCGGGGGCCGCGGAGGCCGTGACGCACCCGGCCCCGGCTCCGGAGGCGCCCGCCGCGCAGGCCCCGGCCGCGCA